>JAEZES010000184.1 GCA_023432995.1 Pseudomonadota bacterium | reverse complement strand
CCACACCCACCCCCCCCCCCCCGCCCGGCGGCCGCCCGGTTCTTATTTGTAGGGCGGCTTGTGCAGGCCCTGCGGGCTCAGCGTGAAGATCTCGCAGCCGTCCTCGGTCACTCCGATCGAGTGCTCGAACTGCGCTGACAGGCTCTTGTCGCGCGTCACCGCGGTCCACCCGTCGCTAAGCAGCTTCACCGCCGGCTTGCCGGCGTTGATCATCGGCTCGATGGTCATGAACATGCCCGGGCGCAGCTCCGGCCCTGTGCCGGCGCGTGCCGCGTGCACCACCTCGGGCGCATCGTGGAACAGCCGGCCGAGCCCGTGGCCGCAGAAGTCGCGCACGACGCCGTAGCGGTACTGCTCCGCGTGCGCCTGGATCGCGGCGCCGATGTCGCCAAGCCTGGCCCCCGGGCGGACCTGGGCGATGCCGAGCATCAGGCACTCGTAAGTCACCTCGACCAGCCGGCGCGCCTTGAGCGAGACGTCGCCGACAAGATACATCCGGCTCGAATCCCCGTGCCACCCGTCGAGCAGCGGAGTGACGTCGATGTTGACGATGTCGCCCTCGCGCAGCGTCTTGGCCGACGGGATGCCGTGGCACACGACGTGATTGATCGAGATGCAGCACGAGTGAGCATAGCCGCGGTAGCCCATCGTCGCCGGGACCGCGCCGCCGTCGAGGGTCATCTCGCGCACCGCCGCGTCGAGCGCCTCGGTCGAAACGCCCGGCTGCACCAGCGGCACGAGGGCATCGAGGATTTCCGCGGCCAGCCGTCCGGCGCGGCGCATGCCTTCGAAACCCTCGGGCCCGTGCAGCTTGATCGTCCCGTCGCGGTAGACGGACATGTCGGAAGTGACGTGCTGATAGTCGGTCATCGCCGTGATGTAGCGACTGGGCCGGTCAATTGCGAGCGCCGAAGGCCTCGCGATACTCCGGCTTGACCGCGGCCAGCACTCCGGCGTCGACCGGCAGGTGCACCTCGTAGGCGCCCTCTGCATAGGGTCCGGCGACGTAAGGGCCGGCGTAGAGCGTCAGGCGATTGAAGGTGCGTCCGTTCGACGAACCCACCAGAACCTCGAGTTCGCCGATCTTCGGGCACTGGTCGAACATCGCGTCGGAATCCTCGGCGACCGGTTCGCCGCGCCGCTCGGCCCGCTCGCGGTCGAGCGCCTGGCAGAACCGTTCGCCAAGCGCCTCCTCGAGCGCGCCCGGCGAGGTGAACAGCGCCGCGGCGTCAACCGAGCGTTCGGCCTTCTTGTCCCACACCAGCGAGCGGATCGTGTAGTTACCGTGCGCTCCGCCGGTGTACGTGGCGACGTCGGCCGACAGGCTGAGCCAGCCGGGCAGGTCGCTGACGACCTTCCATTCGGCGGTGTAACTGTACTTGTTGTAGGGGAAGCCTTCCTGCCGCGCGTCGCGGCGCGCGGCGGCCGATTGGGCGGCGAGGTCCTCGCGCTGTTCGGCGAGATCGACGTCGAGCAGCGACGCGAGTTCGACGATCCGTCCGGCTTCGGCGGGGTAGGAATACTCGAACAGGAAGTCGTCGGTTTCCTCAGCCACGGCCCGTGCGCCGTTGCTCGCCGTCGCGGTCGCGCTCGCGGTCGGGCTCGGCGTCGGAGGGGGCGCGGCGCCGGCCGAATCGCCTTCCGCCTGCGGGTCACAAGCCACCAGGGTGGATGCCAGCGCCAGGGCGCAGATCGAGCGCATCATGGCGCTGCCTTCCCAAAACGCGCGCGAACGGGCAAGCGGCAATCCATGAACAGACACGAATTGATCCAGCCGGACCGCGGACAGGCCGCCACCGCGGTCCATCTCGTCAACAAGGATGGCTTCGCCGCGTTCGCCAAGGGCCTCAGCGCGCAGCAGCGGGCGGCGCTCGCCGGGCAGAAGTTCACCGGCGCCGGCTACCAGGTCGGGATCGTGCCCGACGGCGACGGATGGTTCGCCGTCGGTGGGGTCAAGAACCCGGCCGAGCTGTCGAGCTGGTGCCTGGCCAAACTGGCGGAGGAACTGCCGGCGGGCAGTTACCGTCTGGCCGAGCGTGAGCCCGGCCCCGCCCTGCACGGCTGGCAGACCGCGCAATATCGCTTCACCCGCTACCGCGAGGACAAGGACGCGCAGGGGCCGCGGGTGCTGCTGACCCGCGACGCGAAGGCGATCGAGCCGGCGCTGGCCGAGGCGCGCGCGGTCGCGCTGGTGCGCGACCTGGTCAACACGCCGGCCGAAGACCTGGGGCCGGCGGAGCTCGAAGCCGAGGCGGAAAAGCTCGTCAAGGCCCACGGCGCGAGGTTGTCCGTGACCAAGGGCGAGGCTCTCGAGCGCGAGTACCCGATGGTGCACGCGGTCGGCCGAGCCGCCGGCCGCAGCCACGCGCCGCGCCTGCTGCACCTGACCTGGGGTGACGAGAAGGCCCCGGTGCTGGCGCTGGTCGGCAAGGGCGTGTGCTTCGATTCGGGCGGCCTCGACATCAAGCCGGCCTCGGGCATGCTGCTCATGAAGAAGGACATGGGCGGCGCGGCGCACGCCCTGGCGCTCGCGGGCCTGGTAATGGGCGCCGGGCTCAGGGTCCGGCTCCACCTGCTCGTCCCCGCGGTCGAGAACGCGGTCGCCGGCAATGCCTTCCGGCCCGGCGACGTGCTTCGCAGCCGCAAGGGCCTGACCGTCGAGATCGGCAACACCGACGCCGAGGGGCGCCTGGTCCTGGCCGACGCGCTCGCTCGCGCGAGCGAGGAGCAGCCGGCGCTGATCCTCGACTTCGCCACGTTGACCGGCGCCGCGCGCGTCGCGCTCGGGCCCGATCTCCCGGCGCTGATGGCCCGGCGCGACGACACGGCCGAAGCGCTGCTCTCGGCCGGCCTGGCCCACGACGACCCGTGCTGGCGCTTGCCGCTGCCCGAGGCCTACGCCGAGTGGCTCAAGTCCGACATCGCCGACACCAACAACGCGCACAGCAACGGCTTCGCCGGATCGAGCGTCGCCGGGCTGTTCCTCGACAAGTTCGTCGGCGCAGGGCTCGACTGGGCCCACTTCGACACGTTCGCCTGGCGGCCGAGCGCAAAGCCGGGACGGCCCAAGGGCGGCGACGCGCTCGGGCTGCGCGCCGCGTGGCACATGCTGCGCGGGAGGTTCGGGGCCTAGCTCCTTCCGCCGCCAAGCGGCCGGAGGCCGCGTCCGCGGTGGCGGCGGCCCGACCCTCGCGCCGGGCCACGCGCCGCGTGCGCCCCCGCCCGCCCCCGTCTAATCGCGCGCCAGCACGAGATACGCAGGTACCCACGATAGCCGACCAACCCGACAGCACGCCGCAAGGACCGTTCGCGCTCGCCGGCCCGACGCCGAAGGCGGACCCGCGTGTGCTCCCGCTGCGCGGCGATCTCGCGCACATCGGCCTCGCCGGGAAGTACTTCGTGCCGCATTACGCGGTGCCGCAGCCGCGCAGCGTGATGCCTGGCGGCGCGGCGCTGCTGGCCGCCCCGGCCGAAGGGGCCCAGGAGCTGTGCACGCTGCTCGAAGGCGACAGTTTCGAAGTGCTCGACGTGACCGGGGGATGGGCATGGGGCTGCCTCGGCCTCGGTGGCCCCGTCGGCTACGTCCGGGTCGACCGGCTCGAGGCCCTGCCATGACCTTGCACAACGTGTTCATCGACGGCGCCGCGGGGACCACCGGGCTCGAGATCGCCGAGCGGCTCGCCGGCCGGACCGAGTTCGCGCTGGTGACGCTGGACGAGGCGCGCCGCAAGGATCCGGCGGCGCGGCGCGAGGCGCTCAACGAGGCCGATTTCGCCGTCCTCTGCCTGCCCGACGACGCGGCGCGCGAGGCGGTGGCGCTGATCGACCCGGCGAGCCCGGTGCGGGTGATCGACGCGTCGACCGCGCACCGCGTGGCGCCCGGGTGGGTCTACGGGTTCCCCGAGGTCGTCGGCCACACGGTCGTTGCCGAAGCGCAGCGGGTATCGAACCCGGGCTGCTATTCGACCGGGTTCATCGCGCTCGTCGCACCGCTGGTACGCGCCGGGCTGCTACCCGCCGACTGGCCTTACAGCTGCAACGCGGTGTCTGGCTACTCGGGGGGCGGCAAGTCGCTGATCGCGCGGTTCGACGCTGACGCCGACATCGCCTGGCGCGGCTACGCGCTCGGGCTCGGCCACAAGCACGTGCCCGAAATGCAGCAACGGTGCGGCCTGAGCCAGCCGCCGCTGTTCACTCCCGCGGTGATCCCGGCGCACCGCGGCATGGTCGTCGAAGTGCCCCTGCCGCTGGCGGCGATGCCGGGCGCCGGCACGCCCGAGGCGATGCGCGAGTGGCTCACCGCCTTCTACGGCGCGAGCCGCGTCGTGCGGATGGGCGCCGAGCCCGAGGGAGGCGAGTTGCTGCTGCGCCGCTCCGCCCAGCCCAGCGACGCGCTCGAACTCTACGTGTTCGCCTCGCGCGAGGCCACGCAGGCGCGGCTCGTGGCGGTGCTCGACAACCTCGGCAAGGGGGCGAGCGGAGCGGCCGTGCAATCGCTCAACCTGATGGCCGGTCTCGACGAGACGGCCGGGCTGCGGCTCTGATGCCCAATAAATTGGCAGCCTCTGCCTGAAACTTGCTCAGTACGGGGCCGCAGCGGCGCGCAACATCCTGTCCGCCGCGCGCCGGTCCGGGCGCGCATCGTTGCGATTCCGCCCTTTCGCCGGGGAGCGCGATTGTTTACCTCGTGCGACAGCGCCTTGGCACGATTCTTGAAGATTAGTGCCGGGGGATGGTGAAAGCCGTCCGGCGTTCGCGCGCCCGGACCTAAGTTGGGCAGGGGACCAGTGAAAAAGATCGAGGCCATCATCAAGCCGTTCAAGCTCGACGAAGTGAAGGAGGCGCTGCACGAAGTCGGAGTCTCGGGCATCACCGTCACCGAAGCCAAGGGCTTCGGCCGCCAGAAGGGCCATACCGAACTCTATCGCGGCGCCGAGTACGTGGTCGATTTCCTGCCTAAGGTGAAGCTCGAGGTCGTCGTGCCCGACGCCCAGGCCGAGCAGGTGGTCGAGGCGATCGCCGCGGCCGCCGCCACCGGGCGCATCGGCGACGGCAAGATCTTCGTCTCGAACATCGAATCCGCGCTGCGCATCCGCACCGGCGAGAAGGACGAGGCGGCGATCTAGGCGTTCTTCCCCTTCAGCCCGGCGGGCGGGCGGAAGGGGTCGGGGGTGTGGGCTTCCCTGCCTCCAACCGTGCATCCCACTCTCCCGCTGGCGGGAGGGAGGACTTGAACAGCCTCTACCCGCGGCGGGTGGGGCAGAAACGAACCAAGCCCCCGCCCTGGACGGGAGGGGAACAGTCCAGGAAGGAATACCATGGCCAGTGCAGCTGACATCGTGAAGCGGATCAAGGACGAGGAGATCGAGTGGGTCGATCTTCGCTTCACCGATCCCAAGGGCAAGTGGCAGCACCTGTCGATGGTCTCGAAGGTCATCGACGAGGACGCGCTCGAGGAAGGCCTGATGTTCGACGGCTCGTCGATCGCCGGGTGGAAGACGATCAACGAATCCGACATGATCCTCAAGCCGGACCTCGAGGCCGTGTGGACCGATCCGTTCAGCGCCACCCCGATGATGATCATCAACTGCGACATCGTCGAGCCGTCGACCGGCGAGCTCTACGGGCGCGACCCGCGCTCGACCGCCAAGCGCGCCGAGGCCTATCTCAAGTCGACCGGCATCGGTGACACGGTCTACGTCGGCCCCGAAGCCGAGTTCTTCATGTTCGACGACGTCCGCTTCGAGGACGGCTACGCCGGCTCGGGCTACCAGATCGACGACATCGAGCTGCCGACCAACACCGGCTCCGAGCTCGAGGGCGGCAACCTCGCCCACCGGCCGCGGGCCAAGGGCGGCTACTTCCCGGTGGCTCCGGTCGACAGCGCCCAAGACATCCGTGGCGAAATGGTCTCGACCATGCTCGAGATGGGCCTGCCGTGCGACAAGCACCACCACGAGGTGGCGGCTGCGCAGCACGAGCTCGGCCTGACTTTCGGCACGCTGGTCGAGACCGCCGACCGCATGCAGATCTACAAGTACGTCGTGCACATGGTCGCCCACGCGTACGGCAAGACCGCGACGTTCATGCCCAAGCCGATCAAGGACGATAACGGCAGCGGCATGCACACGCACATGTCGCTGTGGAAGGACGGCAAGCCGCTGTTCGCCGGCAACGGTTACGCCGGCCTCAGCGACACCTGCCTCTACTACATCGGCGGCGTGATCAAGCACGCCAAGGCGCTCAATGCGTTCACCAACCCCACTACCAACAGCTACAAGCGGCTGGTGCCGGGCTTCGAGGCGCCGGTGCTGCTCGCCTACTCGGCGCGCAACCGCTCGGCCTCGTGCCGCATCCCGTACGGCTCGGGCGAGAAGGCCAAGCGCGTCGAGTTCCGGTTCCCCGACGCAATGGCCAACCCGTACCTCGCCTACGCGGCGCTGCTGATGGCCGGGCTCGACGGGATCCAGAACAAGCTCCACCCGGGCGAGGCGATGGACAAGAACCTCTACGACCTGCCGCCGGCCGAGCTGGCCGAGGTGCCGACCGTGTGCGGCAGCCTGCGCGAGGCGCTCGAGTCCCTCCAGGCCGACCACGAGTTCCTGCTCAAGGGCGACGTGTTCTCGAAGGAGCAGATCGACGCCTACTGCGAGCTCAAGTGGGAAGAGGTCAGCCGCTGGGAGACCAGCCCGAGCCCGGTCGAGTTCGACATGTACTACAGCGCCTGATTCCCGGGGGAAGAGCGCTGACCGAAGGGCGTCCGGAGCGATCCGGGCGCCCTTTTCGTTGTCCCGACGGGGTGCGAGCGAAGACTGGCAGGGTGGGAACGGCCCCACCTCCGCTCCGTTTAGCGTCCTTTAGGGAGCATCAGGATGCGTCGCTTGCTTACGACCGTGGCGGCCATTGCGCTGACGGCGACCGCCGCGCATGCCCAGGGCAACAGCAAGGGCGGCGATCGGGGTGACGGGCCCGGCAGTCCGGCGGCCGCCCAGGCGGGCGGCAAGCCCGACAAGGGCCAGCGCGCCGGGCAGGGCCAGGACCGCGGCATGCAGGCCGCCGGCGCTCCCGGGCAACGCGGTGACGGCGCCGGGGCCCGCGCCGAACGCGGCAATTCGGGGGAACGCGCCAACCCGCGAGCCGCCGACGGCAACCGCGGGATGAGCGCATCCGTGCGCAACAGCGGCGATCGCGGACGGGGCAACGACGCGCGCCCGGTGGTGGTCGACAATCGCGGGGCCGGACGCGTGCGCGACGCCGACGTGGTGCGCATAGCCAGCTTCGGTGCGATTCCGGTGCGAGGGCTGATCACCGGCTGCCCGCCCGGCCTCGCGAGGAAGAATCCTTCGTGCGTGCCGCCGGGCCAGGCCCGCGGCGCGCGCCGGTCGTTCGACCGGCCCGATTTCTGGGGCCTGCGGCTTGGCGACGGCCGCTATTGGTATGACGACGGCTACCTCGTCCGGCTCGGCCCCGACGGACGCATCGGCGGCTACGTCCCACTGCTGGGTGGCGCCTTGGCGGTCGGCCACGGCTGGCCCGGATACTACGAGCCCGTCGCCCTGCCGACCTACTACGAAAGCTACTACGGCCTCGGCCCCTACGACTCGTACCGCTATGCCGACAACGTGATCTACGGGTTCGATCCCGAGACCTCGGCGATCACGTCGATCGTCGCGCTGCTCACGGGGGACGACTTCGCCGTGGGGAGCCCGATGCCCGCAGGATATGACGTCTACAACGTGCCGTATCCGTATCGCGACCGATACTACGACACCCCGGAGGCGCGCTACCGCTACAGCGACGGCTACATCTACCAGGTCGATCCGGCGACGCAGCTGATTGCCGCCGCGATCGAATTGCTCGCTTCGTGAGGAAGGGCAAGATGAGCGCCAGACATCCCGCCTCCCGGTCGCGCGCCGCCTTCGCCGCCATCCTCGGCGCGCTCGTTGTTGCCGCCTGCACCGGCGAGGGCGGCGACGCTGGGGAGACCTCGGCGGAGCCGAGCTCGGAGTCCCTGGCGACGCTCATCACCGGCGCCAACGACCTGACGGTCGTCTCGGGAACGCTGACCGACGCCGGCCTGGTCCAGGTATTCGACGGTGTCGCAGCCTACACCGTTCTCGCCCCGCAAGACGCCGCGTTCGAGCGGCTCGGCGAAGCGGGCAAGGCGCTCCGCGCTCCGGAGCAGCGGGCAGCGCTGGTCGCGGCCCTGCGCGACCACATCGTACCCGGCTACCTGACCCCCGAAGACATCGCCAAGGCCGTCGAGCTCGACGAAGACGGCCGGGTGGCGATGCGGACGATGGCCGGGCGCACTCTGACCTTCGCCAATACCGACGGCGCGATCACTGCGACCGGCGAGGACGGGGTGACGGTGCGCTTCGCCGGCGAGCCGCTTTTCGCCCGGAACGGCGTGGCGATCCCGGTCGACGGGCTGGTGGTCGATGTGGGCGGAGCGCCGGCCGCGCGGTAGTCGGTCCCGTCACCCTTCGCGCATGACCTAGTAATCGCGGCGATATTCCGCCCGCACGCTCTGCCGGCCGATCGTGCTCACGCTGGCCAGCAGCGAGAGCCAGCTGGTCACCCGGAATTCGACCTCTGTGGCGCTGTAGCCCTGACCGTCGGTGATCAGCTCGCCGTAGAACCGGCGCCCGAAGTTCTTGCCGAGCGCGATCGCGGTACGGCGGTCGAGCGCCGGATCGGCCGGCACGATGCGCAGGCGGTCGAGGCCGATCGACGTACGCAGGCGGTTGATCGGGTCCATCCCGCCGCCGCCGCGCAGGCTCGCGACCGCGGCGCCGAGCTGCAGCGCATCGGTTGCCGACAGGCTCGACACCCCATCACCGAACAGCATCCGCGCCAGCAGTTCTTCCTCGGGCAGCGCCGGGATCGAGCTGAAGGCAATCTCCGGCCGGCTCGAGTTGCCGGTCACCGTAACCACCACGTTGAGCCCCTCGACATCGGTCTCGGCACGAATGTCCAGTCGCGGATCCGGCGGGGTCTCGCCCGAGAACAGGATCGCCCCGCGGGTGATCTCGAACCGCGCCCCGGCGAACGAATAGAAGCCCTGCCGCGGAATCACCCGCGCCTCGCCGTTGATCCGCGGGTTCTCGGTCGTGCCGCGAAGGCGGATGTCGGCGCTCCACTCGCTGTCGAGGCCCATTCCGTCGACCTCGACCCCGCCCGGCGCGGTCGCATCGATCAGGTAGCGCCACGGGGCTCCGGGCGCAGTCGCGATGCGAACGTCGGGCGGCAGGTTGATCTCGCGCGTGCGGATGTTGGGGAGCTGCTGCGATTCCGCGGCGACGCCGAGCTGCCAGCGCGCCTCGGACACCCGCAGCCGTCCCGCGATTGTTCCCCCGACGCCATCCGAGACGATCCGCAGCGGGCCGGTGACGGTCGCCCCCATGTTCGACAGGTCGAGGATTTCGGCGTCGCGCGCGGCCAGCCGAATGTCCATTCGCGGACCGCGCCCGCCGGTCATCCCGGACAGGTCGACATAGCCGCTGCCGCTGAGCGCACCGCCGTTCGGGGCCGTGCCGGCGAAGCTCGCCAGCTGGAGGCGGGAGCCCGAGAAGCGGCCCCGCGCCCTGACGTTGCGGATGTCGGTTCCGGTAAGCGCGCTCTGCACCCTGAGCGAATCCCCGGCCAGCGATCCGCGCACCTGCGGGTCGCCGAGCGAGCCCGAGAGGTCGGCGGCGACCTGGACCGTGCCGGCGAGGTCGATCAGGTCGAGCGCCGACAGGCGCCACAGCGCATCGGCCGGCCCGTCATAGCGCAGCTGGGCGAACAGGTCGCCGGCGTAGAGCCGGTCGCCGAGCGCCCCGCTGGCGGGCAATCCGGAAATGCTCGCCTGCAGCCGCCCTTCGGTCTCGCCGTTGTCCTTCATCACGGCGCGGGCCTGGAGCACGCTCGGCGACAGGCGCGCGACGAGCGCCAGGTCGATCGGTCGCGAGGTCAGCACGAGGCCCGAACGAGTCAGGTCGTCGACGAGCACCCGCGCCTCGCCCGTCGGCACGCCGTTGGGCCCCGCGCCCAGGTCGACGATGCCCGAAACGGTGCCGCCGAGCCCGAGATCGGCCCCCGCGGCGTCGACCAGCGACAGCGGCATCCGGGAGAGGCTCAGCCGGCCCTGCATCGGTTCCTCGCCGCCGAAGCGGCCCTCGGCGAGCATGAAGCCGCCGCCGAAGCCGATTTGCGTCCTCTGCAGGGCCCAGCCGCCGTCGGGCGTCTTCAGCAGTACCGCCCGCCGCGGCATGGTGATCGCGCGGCCGCCGTAGTCGCCCCGCCCGGCCACCGCGATACGCTCGGGCGCGATGTCGGCGGCAAGCTGCAGCGCGAAGCGCGAAGCGCGACGGCCGGTCAGCGAGGCCTGGACCGTGCCGCGCCCGTTGGTGACCTCGGCCCGTCCCGCGAAGCGGCCCACGAACAGCGAGCCGTAGCTGAGGCCGCCGCCCTGCGCGCTGCCGGTGACGGTCCAGTTGTCGGTGCCGATCGCTCCGCTCGCATTGATCGTCGCCTGGCGGATGGCCAGCGGCGTGGCCCCGCCGAAGCTGGCGTCATTGGCCGTGAGCGCGACGTCGAAGCCCTGCCCGCCCCCGCGCGGAGCGAGCGTCACCGTTCCGTCGAGGCCGCCGCCGGCAAGCGTCAGCGCACCGGCGATGGCGTCGGCGCCGAGCGTCAGCGTTCCGGTCACCGAAGTGCGCCAGACGTCGAGCCGCTCGACGCCGATCCGCGTCGGTCCGCCCTCGGGCATGGTCAGGTCGATGAGCCCGTCGAACGGGCCGAGCGTCGACTGCCCTGCGGTCTCGATACGGAACCCGTCGGGTGTCGGCGCGAGAGCAATGCGCACGTCGCGCAGGCCGGCCGGCGGGTAGGGATTGGCGAACACCAACGTCGCGCTCGGACCGTTGTCGGCGAGCGCCGCCTCGACGGTGAACGGGCCGTAGTCGACGTGACGTCCGCTCCCGGCGAGCGTCGTGCGGCCCTGCTCGACGCGTCCGTCGATGGTCAGGGTCAGCTTGCTGGCGGTCAGGCGCGTGCGGTCGAAGACGATCGGCCGCGCCGAGCCGAGCGAGACGCCGCCCTCGAAGCGGATGTTGCCGCCCGATATATTAGCCAGGGTGGCGTTGGTCACGCGCGGCATACGCCCGGCGAAGTTGGCCTGCAGCGTCCACGGGACGCCGGTACCGATGCGGAAGACGATCTTGGCTCCCGCGTCGATCGTGCCGAGGTTCTCGAGGGTGAGACCGCGCGCCTCGACCGGGCCGGCCAGCGCATAGCCGCCGCGCGCGATGTCGCCGCGCAGCGTCAGATCGGCGGCCATGCCCGGGAAACGCAGCTGGAGATCGTCCGAGGTCAGCCGGTCGCCGGCAAGGACGAGCGTGCCGCGGAGCCGTCCGCCGACCAGCCGCGGATCGATCAGTGCGTTGCCGCTCGTGACCCGCGCCACCGACGCGTCGAGCGGCAGGACCCACCGGGTGCCGTCGTAGGTCAGCGTGCCGCGCTCGGCCAGGTCTTGCAGTACCGTGCCGCCGAGGTCGGCCTCGCCGACGGTCAGCGCGATCGGCGCCGAGAAGCCGCGGAACGGGCCGTCGAACGTCGCCGCCACGACCGCGTCGCGGAAGCTCAGCCCCGGCCCGAACAGCTCGGAATCGAGCAGCACGAGCCGCGTCTCGACGCCGGCGAAGGCGTTGTCGTTGAGGTCGACCGCGCCCTCGGCGTCGAAGTTGACGCCGCGGCCGCGCAGCGCGAGGCTGCCGTCGAGAACGCTGTCCTCGAGCGTCCCGACGGCGGCCAGCGACACCACCTCGCCGAGCGCCTGGGCCGGCAGGCCGGACAGGTACTGCCCCGGCCGCGTCTGGCCGACGATCCGGTAGTGGCCTTCGCGATTGTAGAGCTTGAAGGCGGCGAGGCGCGCGCCGCCCTGGGTGACAAGGAATGAGCCGTCCCACGCCTGCCAGGTCCCGCTGCCCACGAGCCGTGCCCGCGAGTCCCCCTCGGTGCCGGTAAGGCTCGCGAGCAGACCGCCGGCGGGGGCGCGGTAGTCGAGGTCGATGTCGAAGCGGTCGCCGTCGGGCAGCGCGTCGACCAGCGCGACGAAAGTGTCGCCGCCGCCCAGTTCCCCGCCGGCGTCGAGCAGGACGCGACCGTCGCGGACGTCGGCGCGGGCGCGGAAATCGACCACCCGTTCCTCGCCGAGCAGGCCTTCGGCGACTGTCAGGTCGTCGATCACGAACCGATCGACGCGGATGTCGAAATCGGGGAGGATCGGCGCTTCGGGATCACCCGGCTCGAGCTTGGGCGCGGCGAACAGGGTGCCGTCGTGCAACACCAGGTGGCGCACGTCGAGGCCGGTGAAGAAGAACTTGAGCGGGCGCCAGTTGAGGTCGACCTCGGGCACCTCGAGGAACAGCGTTCCATCGGAGTCGCGCAACCGCACGTCGTACAGCGTCGCGCTCCACAGCACCGAGCCCTCGATCCGCCCCACCTCGACCGACAGGCCCGAGGCGGGAGCGTACGCCGCGATCCGCTCGGCGATCCACTGCCGCCCCCAGCCCGTGTGCAGCCATGCGATGACCAGCGCGAAGACGGCCAGCAGCCCGACGAGCGCGACACCGAGCCAGCGCACGAGGGGCCGTCGGCGCCAAAAGCGGGGAGCCGCCGCGGGTTCGGCGGCGTCTGCGGGATCGGCGGCGGCAGCCATCAGAACGCGTGCCCCAGTGCGACGT
>JAEZES010000183.1 GCA_023432995.1 Pseudomonadota bacterium | reverse complement strand
AGGCTCCGAACTCGACGCCGCGCGGGGCCCCTCCACCACGCTTCGCGTGGTCCCCCTCCCCATGACCGCTTCGCGGCCACAGGGAGTGGGTTGCTCTTGCCCCGAAACCTCGCGGCTTCTACCCCCTCTCCCACACCACCGGGAGAGCGCATGTCCGCCAATATCGAGGAGCTCGAGCGCCGCCGTGCAGCCGCCCGGCAGGGCGGGGGCGAGAAGCGCGTCGCGGCGCAGCACGCCAAGGGCAAGCTGACCGCGCGCGAGCGGCTCGAGGTGCTGCTCGACGAGGGCTCGTTCGAAGAGCTCGACATGTACGTCGAGCACAACTGCACCGACTTCGGCATGGAAACGCAGCGCATTCCCGGCGACGGCGTGGTGACCGGCTCGGGCACGATCAACGGCCGCCTGGTCTACGTGTTCAGCCAGGACTTCACCGTGTTCGGCGGCTCGCTCAGCGAGCGCCACGCGCAGAAGATCTGCAAGGTGATGGACATGGCGCTCAAGGTCGGCGCCCCGGTGATCGGCCTCAACGACAGCGGCGGCGCGCGCATCCAGGAGGGCGTCGCCAGCCTCGGCGGCTATGCCGAGGTGTTCCAGCGCAACGTGCTGGCGAGCGGGGTCGTGCCGCAGCTAAGCCTGATCATGGGACCGTGCGCGGGCGGAGCGGTCTATTCGCCGGCCATGACCGACTTCATCTTCATGGTGAAGGACAGCTCGTACATGTTTGTAACCGGGCCGGATGTGGTCAAGACGGTGACCAACGAAGTGGTCACGCAGGAGGAGCTGGGCGGGGCCATCACCCACACCACCCGCACCGGCGTCGCCGACGTCGCGTTCGAGAACGACGTCGACGCGCTGATGGCCGCGCGAGATTTCATCTCGCTGCTGCCCGAGAACAATCGCTCGGGGGTGCCCGTCTTGCCCAGCGACGATCCGTGGGACCGCATCGAGGACAGCCTCGACACGCTGATCCCGGCGAGCGCCAACCAGCCCTACGACATGCACGAGCTGGTGCGAAAGGTGCTCGACGAGGGCGAGTTCTTCGAGATCCAGCCCAACCACGGCGGCAATATCCTGTGCGGCTTCGGCCGGATCGAGGGGCGCACGGTCGGCGTCGTCGCCAACCAGCCGATGGTGCTGGCCGGCGTGCTCGACATCAACGCCAGCCGCAAGGCCGCGCGCTTCGTGCGCTTCTGCGATGCGTTCAACATCCCGATCCTGACCTTCGTCGACGTCCCCGGCTTCCTCCCCGGCACCGCGCAGGAGCATGGGGGGATCATCAAGCACGGCGCCAAGCTGCTGTTCGCCTACGCCGAGGCGACCGTGCCCAAGATCACCGTGATCACCCGCAAGGCCTACGGCGGCGCCTACGACGTCATGGCCAGCAAGCACTTGCGCGGCGACCTCAACTACGCCTGGCCGACGGCCGAGATCGCGGTGATGGGCGCCAAGGGGGCGGTCGAGATCATCTTTCGCGGGCTGTCGCCGGAGGAGATCGCCGAGAAGACGCGCGAGTACGAGGAGCGCTTCGCCAATCCCTTCGTGGCGGCGTCGCGCGGGTATATCGACGAGGTGATCTCGCCGCATTCGACGCGCAAGCGGGTGGCGCTGGGGTTGCGCAAGCTGCGCAACAAGCGGCTCGAGAACCCGTGGAAGAAGCATGACAACCTTCCACTTTGAGGCTGCCCAAGCGATGATCGAGGACCTGTTGGCCGACAAGGATCCGTGGTGGGATCGCGAGTTGGACACGCTCACAGGGTCTAGCCGTGTAGAATACCGAGAGTTGCAGGCTCGTTTGGACGACGGCTGGAGAACGAAGGCCGACCGGCGCATGCTTCATGCGGCAGCCCATGTTCTGCTCGGCTATCCCGGCATTTCGACCACAAACTGCTAGAGGGCGCTGGGCAAGGGTTGGCGTGATATTGTGGGTGAATTTCTCTACAGCTAACCCACTTCGTCACCCTGAACTTGTTTCAGGGCCCATTTCTCTAGAAGCGCGGAGTCCAGGGTTCGGGCACGATTTCGCCGCCAAGTCGCGCAATCCGGGCGGCCGGGCGGCACCTCGCCTGCATGATCCGCGCTTGCTGCTCGATGGGTACTGAAACAAGTTCAGCATGACGGTGTTGGGGAGGGGTAGTGTCGGGCACCATCTTCACCATCGGCTACGAGCAGGCCACGCAACCCGCGCTGGTCGCCGCGCTGGGCGACGCCGGAATCGAGGTGCTGGCGGACATCCGCTGCCACCCGCTGTCGCGTCAGTCCGGACGATCCGGTCCGGCCCGGCCATCGCGCACCGCCAGTGGGACCAAGGCGCCCCCGCCGAGCGCGGCGAAGCTGCGCAGGAAGGCGTAGAGGATCACCGCCACGCCGAGCATCTCGCCGGTTTCCTCGAGGGTCATGCTGATCCGCATGCGCAGATCGTAGTTCGGTACACCCGCGGCGCGTAGCTGGTTCTCGATCAGCTCTATTCCGAAGGCAGATCCCACATAGATCGCCGGACCGGCGAAGAGCCTCACCCGCAGGGGTCGGTCCTGCCTCAGCCAGAACGGGAAGAGGCGCGCCGCGAGCCAGATCATCACGGGGAGGTAGACGAACACGCCGATTTTGGTCAGGTATCCGCCAAGGGCAAACTCGTCGCTGGCCCGGTTGGCCAGCTCGTGCAGCATAGCCGCTTCGTCTATCGCGAGGAGCGCGAAGAACCCCGCCAGCAGTCCCCAGGCGGAACCGTCGGGATGGCCAGTTTCGGCCCGCGAACGGTTGGCCCAAGCGACGACGGCGCAGGCCAGCAAGGCCAGCGAGGAAAAGCACGAGGGGATGTTGGCTTCCTGATCCAACCCCAGCAGACGCGAATAGCCAAACAAGCCATGATGCCCGAAGCCGTCCATCACCGCGATCGGCACGTTGGCGAGGACGAGCGCGGCGATGATCGCCAGGTGGAGCCTGAACACCCGGCCCGGGTCGATGACCATTTTGCCCTCTCCGCCGTTTTCCGGGTAGCGCTGTGCGAGACCGGCCGGGACTTGGCAAGGCTTCGCGCGGGACCGCCGCCAGCAAGGGAGCGAACACGATGACGCGCCGGCTGTTCACCATCGGCTACGAGCAGGCGACGCAGGCCGCGGTCGTCGCCGCGCTGCGCGAAGCCGGCGTCGAGATCCTGGCCGACATCCGCTACCTGCCGCTGTCGCGCCGGCCGGGGTTCTCGAAAAGCTCGTTCAGATCCGCGGTCGAGGAAGCCGGGATCGCCTACCGCCACTTCAGGCACCTCGGCACCCCCGCCGAGGGCCGCGCCGCCGCCCGCCGCCACGACCATGCGGAACTCGCCCGCATCTACGCCGGTCAGCTCGAGCTGCCCGAGGCGCTCGCCCAGATGGCCGAGCTGCGCGCGCTGGCCGGGGACAAGCGCGTCGCGCTGCTGTGCTATGAGCGCAACGCCGCCGAGTGCCACCGCGCGCTGCTGCACGCCGCGCTGCTCGCCGACTTCGAGCGCGTCGACCTGGTGCCGGAAATCCTCCCCGTCGCATAGCGATGGGGAGGGGGACCACCCGCAGGGTGGTGGAGGGG
>JAEZES010000207.1 GCA_023432995.1 Pseudomonadota bacterium | reverse complement strand
CGCCCGGGGGAGGCCCGCCGGCCGACGGGCCGAACGGGCGCGGTTCCTGGCCCGGAGGCGGCGGCGCGCCCATGATCAGCACCGCCGGCTGGCCCTTGAGCTCGCGCATGGCGACGAAGATGTTGTTGAGCGAGCGCGTCTTCGGCGAGCTGCCGTACTCGAGGCCGGGCTTGAGCGCCTCGTCCGTGTAGGGCGCCATCGCCGGGTCGGTGGCGAAGTACTTGTCGTAGGCCTGGACGTAGTCGAGGTCCTCCTCCACGGCGCGGCGGGCCACCGCGACGATCTTCTGCGTGTAGGTGAGATAGCGCTGCAGGCCGGCCCAGGTGTTCACGTGGCCGTGGCCCTCGACCACTTTGTCGATCCCGGTCAGCGTGCGCACGAGACCGCCGACGGTCTCCGGCGCGGCGACCATGCTGCCGCCCGAGCCGGGGTCGATCAGCGGGCCCATGTCCCACGCCATCACGTCGCCCATCAGCAGCACCTTTTCCTGCGGGAAGACGATGAAGGCGTCGCCGTCGGTGTGCGCCGGACCGAAGTAGTAGAGGTCGATCTGGTCCGTGCCGCTGCCCAGCGTGAGACGGTCCTCGAAGCTCTGGCTGACCTTGGTGTTGCTCGGCATCGCCGCCATGCGCGCCGCGGTCTTGGCCTGGACCACGACCTGCACCTTGCCGCCGAGCGCGCTGTCGATCTCGTCGTTCGAGCCGAGGTGGTCGGGGTGCGAGTGGGTGTTGATGATCATCGTCACCGGCTTGTCGGTGAACTCGCGCACCTTGGCAAGGATCGCCGCGCCGTTGTTGGCCAGCTTGGTGTCGACCAGCACCACGCCGTCGCTGCGGACGAACGCGGTCGTGTTCCCGCCCGCACCGAAGATCTTGTAGACGTTCTCCGAGACCTTTTCGGTCTCGCCGATGCCCGGCAGTCCCTGCGCGTAGACCGCCGCGGCGAGCCCGCCGGCGACGATCGTGGCCAGGATCGCGATCCGCTTCATTATTATCCTCCGAAGAACACCCTCTCGACGAACCAGTAGCCGCCCGCCGCGATGACCACGGCCGAGCCACCGATGACGACCCACTTGTCCGCCGCCGGCCAGCGGCGGCGCACGAGCGCCAGCGCGGAGGCCACGACGAGGACGATCGCGAGCTGTCCCAGTTCGACTCCGACATTAAACGAAAACAGCGACCAACCAAGCGCTTCTTGAGGAAGTCCGAATTCTCGCAGCACGTTGGCGAAGCCGAATCCGTGCACCAGCCCGAACACGCCGGCCACCCAGGCCCTGAGGTCGCGGCCTTGTTCCTTGGTTTGCAGCAGGTTGTCGGCCCCGACGACGACGATGCTGAGCGCGATCGCCGGTTCGATCAGCCAGCCCGGCGGATTGACGATGTCCAGCGCGGCCAGCGTCAGCGTGATCGAGTGACCGACCGTGAACATGGTCACGATCGCCACCAGCCGGCGCAGCGAGCCGCCGAGCAGCAGCAGGCCGACGAGGAACAGGATGTGGTCGGGTCCGATCGCGATATGGTGCACGCCCGAGGGGATGAAGGTCTCCATCACCGCCAGCGCCCCCGCGGTGGTTCCGCGGTAATAGGTCACCGGGTCGGTCGTGGCCGAGAGGATGAACTGCTGGCGCAGCTCGTCGTCCTCGTAGACGTTGATGAAGGTCTGGTGGTTGGGGTCGCGCGGGAACAGGTTGGTGTCGAGCGAAAGCGCGCCTTCGGGCCGGCCCGGGATGGTGAAGCTCAGCTCGATCGCCTCGTTGTCGTCGACCACCGCCATCGCCCCCCAGCGGGCGCGCTCGAACGCGCCCTTCTCGAAGACGATGCGCGAAGCAAGGTAGCGCTCGATCGCCGCCCGATGCGCGTTGCGCACCTCCTCGTCGAGCAGCGCCTGCGCGTCGGCCAGGCCTAGCACCGGCGCGAGATCGACCAGGTGGACGCGGATGCGCCCCTCGACCGCCGCGTCGCCCACCTCCAGGTCGAGGTAGCTGAACGGCACCGGGTGCGCCGAAGCGGGCGCGGCAAGCAACAGCGCGGCGAGGATTGCGCAGCAGCGCAGCAAGAATTGTCCCATCCCGAACGGGCTTTCGCCGCGCCCGTCGCGATTGGCAAGCGGCGGTGTGCGCGAGGTGCCGGGCGGCGACGCCACAGGGCAGGGCGAAGTGTTCCCCCGGTTCGCCCGGTCTCCCTCAGCGGTTCGCGCCCGGGAGGGTCTCGCTATCGGAACAGCCGCGGCGCGAAATCGGCGAGGTAGCGGCGCCAGTTGATCCACGTGTGGCCGCCGTCGCTCTCGTTGTAGACGTGATCGATGCCGTACTTGTCGAGCATGGCGCGCGTCGGAGCGACGGTGTTGTAGAGGAAGTCGTCCTGCCCCATCGCGTAGTAGACGAGGTCGAGTTCTTGCGCCGCGGTCTTCAGCGCGGCGTCGTTGGCGCTCTCGTAAGCGCTGACGTCGTTGTTGCCTTGGACCCCGAGGCCCATCGAGAAGATGCCGATGTGGTCGAACAGCTCGGGATGGGTCAGCCCGAAGCGCAAGGTATGCGATCCGCCCATCGACAGCCCGGCCATGGCGCGGTTCGGCTGGTCGGCCAGCGTGCGGAAGGTGCGGTCGACGAGTGGGATCAGGTCCCTGATCAGGTCGTCGCCGAAGTCGGTGTTTGCCAACAGGTTTCCGCCCGGTCGGTCGGGGGTGTGTCCGAACGGCATGACCACGATCATCGGCTTCGCCTTGCCCTCGGCGATCAGGTTGTCGAGGATCAGGTGCGCGTGGCCGACCGAGGTCCAGCTGTCGTAGCTGTCGCCGGCACCGTGGACCAGGTAGAGCACCGGGTAGCGCTCGGCGCCGTTCATGTAGCCGGGCGGCGTGTAGACCGTCGCCACGCGCTTCTGGCCGAGCGTGCTCGACCAGTACTCGATCCTCGAGACGACCCCGTGCGGCACGTCCTGCTTCCAGGTCTGGAACTCGCCCGCCGGCCCCAGCGTCTCGAAGGTCGAGTTGGTCCCGACGCGCTCGTGGCTGAAAGTCGTCCCCTGCGGATCGGGCACGCGCGCGCCGTCGACCTGGAAGTTGAAGCGGTAGGTATCGGGCGGGACGGCGACCGCGGTGGTCGCGGTCCACAGGCCGGTGGCATCCTTCGTCATCGCCAGCCCGCGAGTCGAACCCGGCTGGATGCCCATCGGGATCGCTTCGTCGATGTCGTTGCTGGTGACGCGCACCTCGCGCGCCTCGGGGGCGCAGATCCGGAAGGTGACGCGCCCGTCGGGCAGTTGCTCGACCGACTTGTAGCTCGCCGGAGCGGTGAAGAACCCCTGCGGCAGGCAACTTGGCGCCGCCGGGGTCGGCTGCGCGGCGCACGGAGCGGAAATGGCGGCGGCCGCTGCGGCGGCAAGCAGGGCGATGCGGATCATGGAACTCTCCCTCAGGGTTTCGTTGCGGTGCTGTCGCGCTCGACGATGCTGCAGGCGAGCCGGGTGACCGTCGGCTCTGTCTATTATACACATCACCGAGCCCACGA
>JAEZES010000016.1 GCA_023432995.1 Pseudomonadota bacterium | reverse complement strand
CCGCTGGGGGACGCGCGACCTGCCGGGGTTAACGTCTTCGCTCGTCGGCGCGGGCTCAGCCGTGCGCGCCGAACTGGTTGGCGATCGCCGAGCCGATCCTCAGAGTCAGCGCGTAGGCCTCGCCGATCGGGTCGATGTACTGCCGCCGGATCGCCTCGTAGCCCTCGTCGCCGTCGTCCGGGTAGTCGGTCGGCTCGGCCAGCGCGAAGTCGCCGATCTTGGGGAAGCTGGTCGGGAACGCCCGGCGCAGCTGCGCCAACGCCTCGTCGATGCGCAGCGTGAAGACCATCTCCAGCACGTCGTCGCGGCTCACGTCGTTGGCGCGGCTGAACGCGGGGATCGAGACCGCGCGCAGGAACATGAACTGGAACAGCGCCAGTCGCAGCGCCTGGCATACGCCGATCGCCCGGCGCACCGTTTCGCGGTCCTCGCGCGGATGCTCGTCGGGCACGTAGCGGTAGAGCCGATGGAGCTTGAGCGCGTCGACCCTGAGGCGCGAGGCGAGCCGGCGGAACACGCCGGTGCGGTCGTCCTTGATCAGATATTCGGCGAGCGCCTCGCATGGCTCCGACAAGTGGCTTTCGGTTCCCCGGTAGGGGCGGCTGGCCCAGTAAGCGGAATTGAACAGCTCGCCGAAAGCGGCCACGGTCTTGATGCTGCCGAGCGCGTCGGCCGCCCGGATCAGCCGCATCAGCTGGCGTCCGCGCTCGCTTTCGCCGAGCAGCTGCCCGAGCTCCTCGTACACGCCTTCGGCGGCGCTGCCGGCCCCGGCGATCACGTTCACCGGGTAGCCAAGCTGCTGCAGGATCGCGTTGTGCGGGATCGCGCGGATCTGCCGCAAGCTGGTCTCGCGGTCGGCCGAGAGGTCCGACTGGCGGCGCGAGACGCGGCTCCCGGTCGGATTGAGCAGGCCGAGCCCGAACGCGTTGACCGCGCGGGCGTATGTGCGGCTCTCGAGGTGGGCGCGCTGGTGGTCCTTGATCGCGCGGTAGAAATCGAGGCTGAGGTCGGTCCGCCGGTAGAACGCGTCGGGCGCTGCATCGGGATCGGTCTCGGCCGGGCGCAGCTCGGCGATCCGGGTCAGCGTCGCCAGCGCCAGCTCGGGCGTGGCGAAGAACAGGTAGCCGTCGCCGCCCTGGAAGCTGACCTCCGGCTCGAGCCGTATCCCCGCGCGCACGAACCGGCGCCGCGCCCACGGGCTCAGCGGCCAGCCGAGTCGGTCGGCGAACGAGTCCGGATGCGCCCCGCGGCCCATGCTCTCGCCGTGGGTGTTGAACACCAGCGCGGCGACGTCGGTCAGCCCATTGGCCACCATCGCCTCGGCCAGCCGCCCCTGCAGGCGCTCGATCGCGAGGCTCGCCGGGATCTGCCCGACGAACCGGCCGGCATCGGAAAAGCCCGTCTGCACCGAGGCCCGCCCGCGCCGCCGGGCGTACGCGCGGTACTCCTCCTCGGCGAGCAGTGCGTCGAGGAACCGCCCGCCGTGCTCGAGCGCGCTTTCGGTCTCGAACAGCGGCGAGACGTCGACCTTGTCCTCGATCCCGAACAGCCGCGCGAAATAGAGGGCGGCGAGCACCGTCGCCGGTTCCTCGCACTCGGCCACCAGCATGCGGATCGGCGCATCGGCGTCGACGTGGTGGAGGATCTGCGCCATCGCCAGGAACTGGCGGGTCGCCGTCGAAGCCTCGATCGCCAGTGCGGCGAAGTTCGAGCGCAGCGGCTTCACCCGCGCGATGGCCCGGCGCAAGTGCACGACCGCGCCCTTGCTGCCGAGGTCCAGCTCGCCCTCGGGGTCCAGCCGGCGCCGGATCGCATTGTGCAGCTGCTTGGCGTTCACCCGGAAATGGATCCAGCCCATCCCGAGCCCGTCGGCGCGCATCGCCGCGGCCAGCGTCTTCAGCGCGATCGCGCGTTCACCTCCGGCCTCCGCCGCCTCGCGCTCGAGCGCCCCGATCGTCGGCGCCAGCGACAGCAGCTTGTGCGGATCGTCGGCCGTCAGCCGGTTGGCCGCCTCCGACAGCGCCCCCGGGTCGGACAGTTCGGCGGCGAAATCCTCGGCCCGCGTCGCGGCATAGCCGGCCGCCGGGCGCAGGCTGTCGAGCAGCGGATGCGCGGCGTCGATCGCCTCGAGCGACGCGACGTAGCGCGCCAGCCGCTCGGCCTTCTCGGCCAGGCGAAAGCGGACCGACTGCACCCAGCCGATGTCGGTACGCCCGTCCATGTCGTAGCCGACCCAGGTGGCGAAGCGAAAAGGCAACGGGGCCAGCTCGGTCCACTGCTCGGGCCACTCGCGCCGCGCGTGGCGCAGTACGCGCGCCACGATCGTGTCGCGCGCGTCCTGCGCCCGGGCGATCGCGCGCATCGCCTGCGCGTGCTCGCCGGCGAGCGTGATCGCATCCCGCTTGCCCGGCACCACGCATACCGCGGCATCGATGGCCTCGGCCGAACTCGCCGCCGCGGCCACGGCGGCCGACTGGGCGGGCGTCAGCAGGAAGGTTGGATGGCCGGTGAACACCGCGTGCAGTTGCGGGTGCTCCCAGCGTGCGCGGAACGCGGCGAAGTCGGGCGCCGCGAGCGCTGAATCGAGCGCCAGGCCGTTGGCTGCGGGGCCGACCGGCGCGACCAGCCGCCGCAGCCGCTCGGCGCGGCTCTTGAGCGCGTCGCATTCGAGCTCGGCGATCAACCCCTCGCACTCGGCCAGCGTCAGCTCGCCCGACTCGAGCCGGCGCGACAGGTCCAGCGAGAGTTGGAACACCGGGTTGAACAGCGGTGTCTGTTCGGTGCGCCGGTGCAGCGCCTGGAGCCGATCGCTGAGCTCGGCGACGGTCCGCACGCCGCGCTACTGGGCCAGGGCCGCCGCTTTGCGGGCGAGCGCCTCGACTTGCGCCAGGTCGGCCCCGCGCGGGGCGATCCAGCTGCCGCCGACGCACAGCACCGGCTCGACCGCGAGCCAGTCGGGGGCGGTCTCCGCGGTGATCCCGCCGGTCGGGCAGAAGCGGCACTGCGCGAACGGCGCGGCCAGCGCCTTGAGCGCCTTGATTCCGCCGGCGGCCTCGGCCGGGAAGAACTTGAAGTGAGTCAGGCCGAGGTCGAGCCCGCGCATCACGTCGCTCGCGGTGGCGACGCCCGGCAAGTAGGGGATGCCCGCGGCGATCGCCGCGCGGGCGAGCGGCTCGGTGAGGCCCGGCGAGACGATGAACTCGGCGCCCGCCGCGCGGGCCTCGTCGAGCTGCCCCTCGTTGATCACCGTGCCCGCCCCGACGATCGCTCCCGGCACCAGGTTCATCCGCCGGATCGCGTCGAGCGCCGCCGGCGTGCGCAGCGTCACCTCGAGCACGCGCAGCCCTCCGGCGACGAGCGCCTGCGCCAGCTCGCGCGCGTGGTGCGCGTCGTCGATCACCAGCACCGGGATGACCGGCGCGGTGCGCATGATCTGGCCTATCGCGCTCATCGCTGTCCTTCTCCCAGATGCTCGGTCGCGAACGCCGCGGCGGCGCCGTACAGCCCCGGCTGCGGATGGGTGATCAGCTTGACCGGGATGCCCGACATCATCTGCGTGTAGCGGCCCTTGAAGCGGAAGCGCTCGCCGAAGCCCGAGTGCGGCAGGACCTCGCGCAGCCGCAGCCCGAGCCCGCCGGCGAGCACCACCGCGCTCGCCCCGTGCGCCAGCGCGTAGTCGCCGACCAGGCTGCCGAGCGAGTGGCAGAAGCGGTCGACGGCGGCGGCGCACAGGCTGTCCTCGCGGGCGATGCCGCGCTGCCAGATCGTCCGGTCGTTGAGCTCTTCCGGTTCGCGCTTCTCGAGCGTCGCGATCGCCTCGTAGATCTCGCGGATCCCGGGCCCCGCGTGGACCCGCTCGGTCGACACCCGCAGGTGCCGTTCCCTGAGCCGCGCCAGCATCCAGTCGTCGAGCGCGTCGAGCGGGGCGAATTCGATGTGGCCGCCCTCGGTCGCCTGCACGTGGTAGCCGCCCGGATAGCGGTGGAAGTGCGCCACGCCGAGGCCGGTGCCCGGCCCGATCACGCTCACCGTGCCGCGCTCGGGCAGCGGGATCTCGGGCCCGGTGATGTGGACCAGCTGGTCGGCCGGCGCGCGCGCCACTGCGTGGGCCACGGCGCCGAAGTCGTTGAGCACGGTGACCCGGTCGAGCCCGAGCTGCTCGTCGAGCGCGCCGGTGTGCAGGACCCACGAATTGTTGGTCATGCGCACGATCTCGCCGGTCACCGGGCCGGCGATGGCGATCGCCGCGGCGCGCGGCACCGGTGCGGCGAGGCGCCGCTCGAACTCCTCCCACGCGGTCTGCAGGCTGGCATGTTCGCTCGTCTTCAGCGTGATCGGCTCGCCGAGCGAGATCGCCCCGTCGTCCGCCACCGCCGCCAGCGCGAAGCGCGCGTGGGTGCCGCCCACGTCGATCGCCACCAAGTCTGTCACGCCTGCCCCTCTCCGACCAAGAGCCTGTCCCGGCTCATAGCTCCGCGGCCGCCAGCATCGCCGAGCCGCCCCTCTCCGCGTCGTCCGCCCCCGTGCGGAAGACCGCGAACAGCTCGCGGCCCGTGCCCCAGTGCGGTTCCGGGGCGGCGGCCGGCTCGCGGCCCGCCAGGTCGGCGCTGGTCGACAGCTCGCCGCGATCGGCGCACAGCCGGATCGGATCGCCGTCGCGCACCCGCGCCAGCGGTCCGCCGCCGAGCGCTTCCGGGCTGACGTGGATCGCCGCCGGGACCTTGCCGCTGGCGCCCGACATCCGCCCGTCGGTCACCAGCGCCACCCGGTGCCCGCGGTCCTGCAGCACCCCGAGCACCGGCGTCAGCTTGTGCAGCTCGGGCATGCCGTTGGCGCGCGGACCCTGGAAGCGGACCACGACCACCACGTCGCGGTCGAGCTCGCCGGCGGCAAACGCCTTGGCGACGTCCTCCTGCCGCTCGAACACCCGCGCCGGCGCTTCGACCGTCCACCGCTCGGGATCGACCGCGCTGGTCTTGAAACAGGCGCGCCCGAGATTGCCCTGCACCAGCCGCATCCCGCCCTCGGCGGAAAACGGGCTCGACGCGGGCCGCAGAACGCTTTCGTCGCCCGACGGGCCCGGATCGCGCCAGGCGAGCCGCTCGCCGTCGAGCCACGGCTCCTGCGCGTAGGCGCCGAGATCGTCGCCGAACACGGTGGTGATGTCGCGGTGGAGCAGGCCGGCGTCGAGCAGCTCGCGGACCACGAAGCCGAGCCCGCCGGCGGCCTGGAACTGGTTCACGTCGCTCGCCCCGTTCGGGTAGACGCGCGCCAGCATCGGCACCGCGGCGCTCAGCTCCGACAGGTCGTCCCAGTCGATCACGATGCCCGCCGCGCGGGCGAACGCCGGCACGTGGATCGCGTGGTTGGTCGAGCCGCCGGTCGCCAGCAGGCCGACGGCGGCGTTGACGATCGAGCGCTCGTCGACGCACTTCGCCAGCGGGCGATAGTCGTTGCCGTCGCGGGTGATCTCGGCCAGCCGGTGGACCGCCGCGCGGGTCAGCGCCTGGCGCAGCGGCGTGCCCGGGTTGACGTAGGCCGCGCCGGGCAGCTGCAGCCCCATCATCTCGAGCATCATCAGGTTCGAATTGGCCGTGCCGTAGAACGTGCACACGCCGGGCGAGTGATAGCTCTTGGCCTCGCTCTCGAGCAGTTCGGCGCGGGTCGCCTTGCCCTCGGCGTAGAGCTGGCGGACCCGCTGCTTCTCCTTGTTCGAGATGCCGGTCGGCATCGCCCCGGCGGAGATGAACAGGGTCGGCAGGAACCCGAAGCGCAGCCCGCCGATCAGCAGCCCGGGGACGATCTTGTCGCACATCCCGAGCATCGCCACCGCGTCGTACATCGCGTGGCTCAGCCCGACCGCCGTCGAGAGGGCGATCACGTCGCGGCTGAACAGGCTCAGCTCCATCCCGTCGGTGCCCTGGGTGACCCCGTCGCACATCGCCGGCGTGCTGCCGGCGACCTGCACGGTCGCCCCGACCTCGCGCGCCCACACCTTCATCTGCGGCGGGTAGCCGCCGTACGGCTGGTGCGAGGAGATCGTGTCGTTGTAGGCGCTGATCACGCCGATATTGGGCCCGCGCCGGGTGGCGATCGATTCCTTGTCCTCGCCCGTCGCGGCGAACCCGTGGGCGAGGTTCGAGCACGGCAGGGCGACGTTGCGGTCGGCATGCCGCTCGCCCTCGAGGTCCATCAACTCGAGGTACCGCCGCCGGCTGTCGCGCGAGCGCTCGATGATGCGGTCGGTGACCCGGGCGATGGTGGGGTGGAGCGTCATTGCGCGTGCCTTCCCCGACTCACGCGCAGACGCCGAGGCGCGGAGAAAGTTCGCGCAGCGACCGCACAGAGCGCAGAGAGTTCGTGCTTGCGGCGAAGCCGCCCTCCATTGTCCAGCCAGCCTCGCTTGAGCGCCCTCACGGATGGGAGAGCCGCCTCCGGCGGCGGAACCTCTCTGCGCTCGCTGCGGTCTCTGCGCGAAACCAAATCCTCCGCGCCTCCGCGTCCCCGCGTGAACACAACCCTACTCATGCCAACTGACCCCGTCGCGCTCGGCCAGCGCGATCGCCGCGCTCGGCCCCCAGGTGCCGGCGGTGTAGGTCTTCGGCGCCAGGCCCTCGCGCTGCCACTGCGCGCGGATCGCGTCGATCCAGGCCCACTGCGCCTCGACCTCGTCGCGCCGTACGAACAGCGTCTGGTCGCCCTCGAGCAGGTCGAGCAGCAGCCGCTCGTAGGCGATGTGCCGCACCATGCCGGAGAACGCGTTGGGGTCGCGGATGTCGAGCGGCACCTCGCGCAGCGCGATCCCGTCGCGGTCGAGCCCGGGGACCTTGGCCATCAGCGACAGGGTGATGTTCTCCTCCGGTTGAATGCCGATCAGCAGCCGGTTGGCCTTGGTCCGCACCCCGGTGAAGATCGAGTGCGGCACCTGGCGGAACTGCACGAGGATCTCGGTCACCCGCTCGGGCAGGCGCTTGCCGGTGCGCAGGTAGAACGGCACCCCCTTCCAGCGCCAGTTGTCGACGTGGGCCTTGAGCGCGACGAAGGTCTCGGTGTCGCTCGCCCGGCCGAGCTCGTCGTCGTAGCCGGGCACGGCCTTCCCCTGCACCGCGCCCGCGCGATACTGCCCGGTCACGCTCTCGCCCGCGCCGATCGGGCGCAGCGCGCGCAGCACCTTGACCTTCTCGTCGCGCACCGCGCCGGCCTCGAAGCTCGTCGGCGGCTCCATCGCCACCAGCGCGAGCAGCTGGAGCATGTGGTTCTGCACCATGTCGCGCAGCGCGCCGGTCTCGTCGTAGAAGTCGGCGCGTTTTTCGAGGCCGACCGTCTCGGCCACGGTGATCTGCACGTGCTCGATGTGCTGCGCGTTCCACAGCGGCTCGAACATCAGGTTGGCGAAGCGCAGCGCCAGCAGGTTCTGCACCGTCTCCTTGCCGAGATAGTGATCGATCCGGAAGATGCGGCTCTCGGGAAAGGCGCTGGCGACCGCGTCGTTGATCTCGCAGCTGGTCGCGAGGTCGGTGCCGAGCGGCTTCTCGAGCCCGATGCGCGCGCCCGCACCGGCCAGGCCCGCGAGCTCGAGGGCGCGGATGGTCGGCTCGAACAGGCTCGGCGCAGTGGAGAGGAAGATCGACAGGCCCTGCTTCGGGGTGCCCACCTTTTCCGCGAGCGCGTGGAAGTGGTCGATGTCGTTCGCATCGAGCGGCTGGTAGCTCAGCCGGTTGAGGAACTGGGCCATGCCGCCCCGGCGCTGCGCGGGCAGGAACTGCTCCAGCGATTCGCGCGCGAAATTGCGGAAGCCCTTGTCGTCCATGTCCGACCGGGCGGTGCCGATGATTTCGATGTCAGGGCCCAGCAGGCCTTCCGCGTCGAGCGCGCAAAGCGAAGGGAGGAGCATCCTGCGTGAAAGATCGCCCGTGGCGCCGAAGAGGAGCAGGCGATCGGAAGTGAATTGCGTCACGGTACCCTTTCCACCGGACGGCCGCGCTCCTCCTCGCGACCATCGATGTTTGTTCTCAAGGTCGCATGGCCTCATGTCCACTTGTAGGCGGACCGCCATGCGGG
>JAEZES010000013.1 GCA_023432995.1 Pseudomonadota bacterium | reverse complement strand
GCTCAATCCTGGGGCCGCCCAGCCGGCCCCAGGCCCCGGCGCGCCGGCTCAGACGGACGCCGCCTTGCGCGCGGCTCTGGTCACGCTTCAGCGGATGCGCGGCGCGGGCTGACGCAAAATTGCGCTTTCGCGGCTGAGTGCGCAACTTTGTGGCGTACGCAGGCGAAACTTGCCAAAAGTCTTTCCTGTCGCCATGGGAAAGCCTCGCGACAAACTTGAGACAACCCGCGGATGGGTGAGTCGCGCTTCGTTGCCGCCAGGCGAGCGGTGCCGGAGCGAGCCTTGGCCCGCCGAAACAGGAACGACGAGCTTGACCGAGTACCCCGCCGCGCAGGGCCTGTACGACTCCCGCAACGAGCACGACTCCTGCGGGGTGGGCTTCATCGCCCACATCAAGGGCGAGAAGTCGCACGCGATCGTCGGCCAGGCGCTCGAGATTCTCGCCAATCTCGACCACCGCGGCGCGGTCGGCGCCGACCCGCTGCTCGGCGACGGCGCGGGCATCCTGCTGCAGATTCCCGATCCGCTCTACCGCCGCTGGGCCAGCGGCGAGGGCCTCGAGCTGCCGCCGCCCGGGGAATACGCGGTGGCGATGTGCTTCCTGCCGCAGAACGACGCCGCACGCGAGTTCATCACCGGGCAGTTCGAGAAGTTCATCGCCAAGGAAGGCCAGCGCCTGATCGGCTGGCGCGACGTTCCGGTCAACGAGGCCGGGCTCGGCCAGGCGGTGCTCGATTCGATGCCGATGATCCGCCAGTGCTTCGTCGGCCGCGGCGACAACTGCGCCGACCAGGACGCGTTCGAGCGCAAGCTGATCGTGATCCGCAAGCAGACCCAGAACCCGCTGGCGGCGCTCGCCGAGAAGCACGGCCTGCCCGAGATCACCCACCTGTACATGCCGAGCTTCTCGAGCCGCACGGTGGTCTACAAGGGGCTGCTGCTGGCGAACCAGGTCGGCAGCTTCTACGAGGACCTGCGCGATCCCGACTGCGTCTCGGCGCTCGGGCTCGTCCACCAGCGCTTCTCGACCAACACCTTCCCCAGCTGGAAGCTCGCGCACCCCTATCGGCTGATCGCGCACAACGGCGAGATCAACACCGTGCGCGGCAACGTCAACTGGATGAACGCCCGCCGGCGGACGATGGAATCGCCGCTGCTCGGCGCCGACCTCGACAAGCTGTGGCCGATCATCCCGCACGGCCAGTCCGACACCGCCTGCCTCGACAACGCGCTCGAGCTGCTGCTGCTTGGCGGCTACAGCCTCGCGCACGCGATGATGATGCTGATCCCGGAGGCCTGGGCGGGCAATCCGCAGATGGATCCGGCCCGGCGCGCGTTCTACGAATACCATGCCGCGCTGATGGAGCCGTGGGACGGGCCGGCCGCGGTTGCCTTCACCGACGGCCGCCAGATCGCCGCCACGCTCGACCGCAACGGCCTGCGGCCGGCGCGCTTCTGCGTTACCCGCGACGACGTCGTGTGCCTCGCCTCGGAGAGCGGCGTGCTGCCGTTCCGCGAGGAGGACATCGTCCGCAAGTGGCGGCTGCAGCCGGGCAAGATGCTGCTGATCGACCTCGAGCAGGGCCGCATCGTCGAGGACGAGGAGCTCAAGGCCGAGCTCGCCGCGGCCGCGCCTTACGAGAAGTGGCTCGACCAGGCGCAGTACAAGCTCAAGGACATCGAGGCGATCGAGACCGACCGCGCCGCGGTGCGCGAGGAGACGACCACGCTGCTCGACCGGCAGCAGGCGTTCGGCTTCACCCAGGAGGACGTCAGCAAGTTCCTCGAGCCGATGGCGATCAGCGCCGACGACCCGATCGGGTCGATGGGCACCGACACCCCGATCGCCGTGCTGAGCCGCCGGCCGCGGCTGCTCTACGATTACTTCAAGCAGAACTTCGCCCAGGTCACCAACCCGCCGATCGACCCGATCCGCGAGGAGCTGGTGATGAGCCTGACCTCGATGATCGGCCCGCGCCCGAACCTGCTCGGGCACGACGCCGGCACGCACAAGCGGCTCGAGGTCGACCAGCCGATCCTGACCAACAAGGACCTCGAGAAAATCCGTTCGGTCGAAGCCTCGCTCGACGGCGCCTTCCGCACCGAGACGATCGACATCACCTGGGATGCCGAGACCGGGGCCGAGGGCCTCGAGATGGCGATCAAGGAGATGTGCTGGGCGGCGACCGAGGCGGTGCTGGCGGACAAGAACATCCTGATCCTGAGCGACCGCGCGCAGGGTCCGGAGCGGATCCCGATGCCGGCGCTGCTGGCGACCGCGGCGGTCCACCACCACCTCGTCCGCCAGGGCCTGCGCATGCAGACCGGGCTCGTCGTCGAGACCGGCGAGGCGCGCGAGGTGCACCACTTCTGCGCGCTCGCCGGCTACGGCGCCGAGGCGATCAACCCCTACGTCGCGTTCGAGACGCTCGAGCAGATCCAGGCGGCGAAGTTCCCCGAGCTCGACGTCTGGCAGCTCAAGAAGAACTACATCAAGGCGATCGGCAAGGGGATCATGAAGGTCATGTCCAAGATGGGCATCTCGACCTACCAGTCCTACTGCGGCGCGCAGATCTTTGACGCGGTCGGCCTGTCGAGCGCGTTCGTCGACAAGTACTTCACCGGCACTGCGACGACGATCGAGGGCATCGGCCTCAAGGAAGTGGCCGAGGAGGCGGTGCGCCGCCACGCCGCCGCCTATGGCGACAACCCGATCTACCGCAGGATGCTCGATGTCGGCGGCATCTACCAGTACCGGCTGCGCGGCGAGGACCACGCGTGGACGCCGGAGAGCGTCGCCAACCTGCAGCACGCGGTGCGCGGCAATTCGTGGAAGAACTACGAGGAGTTCGCCAGGTCGATCAACGAGCAGTCCGAGCGGCTGCTGACGATCCGCGGGCTGATGGAACTCAAGAAGGCCGATGGCAGTGAGCTCCGGCCGCTCGACCTGTCCGAGGTCGAGCCGGCCGAGGAGATCGTCAAGCGTTTCGCCACCGGGGCGATGAGCTTCGGCTCGATCAGCCGCGAGGCGCACACCACGCTGGCGATCGCGATGAACCGCATCGGCGGGCGCTCGAACACGGGCGAGGGCGGCGAGGAAGCCGACCGCTTCGTGCCGCTGCCGAACGGCGATTCGATGCGCAGCCGGATCAAGCAGGTCGCCTCGGGCCGGTTCGGCGTGACCACCGAGTACCTGGTCAACTCCGACGACATCCAGATCAAGATGGCGCAGGGCGCCAAGCCCGGCGAGGGCGGCCAGCTGCCCGGGCACAAGGTCGACAAGACGATCGGCCGGGTGCGCCACTCGACCCCCGGCGTCGGCCTGATCAGTCCGCCGCCGCACCACGACATCTACTCGATCGAGGATCTCGCGCAGCTGATCCACGACCTCAAGAACGTCAACCCGGCGGCGCGCATCTCGGTCAAGCTGGTGTCCGAGGTCGGCGTCGGCACGGTCGCCGCGGGCGTCTCCAAGGCGCGCGCCGACCACGTGACGATCTCCGGCTACGAGGGCGGCACCGGCGCCTCGCCGCTGACCTCGCTCACGCATGCCGGCAGCCCGTGGGAGATCGGCCTCGCCGAGACGCAGCAGACGCTGCTGCTCAACGACTTGCGCTCGCGCATCGCCGTGCAGGTCGACGGCGGCCTGCGCACCGGCCGCGACGTCGCGATCGGCGCGCTGCTCGGCGCCGACGAGTTCGGCTTCGCCACCGCGCCGCTGATCGCCGCCGGCTGCATCATGATGCGCAAATGCCACCTCAACACCTGCCCGGTCGGCGTCGCGACGCAGAACCCGGTGCTGCGCGCGCGCTTCACCGGCCAGCCCGAGCACGTGATCAACTACTTCTTCTTCGTCGCCGAAGAACTGCGCCAGATCATGGCCGGGATGGGCTTCCGCACCGTCGAGGAGATGATCGGCCGGGCCGACCGGATCGACATGAAGAAGGCGATCGACCACTGGAAGGCCGGCGGCGTTGACCTGTCGCGCCTGCTCCACCAGGTCCCGCTCGCCGAGGGCGCTCCGCTGCACCAGACGATCGAGCAGGACCACGGCCTCGCCGCCGCGCTCGACAACGAGCTGATCGAGGCGTCGCGGGCGGCGATCGAGGGCGACGAAACCGTCGTGCTCGAGCGCACGATCCGCAACGTCAACCGCACGGTGGGCGCGATGCTGTCGGGCGAGATCGCCCGCCGCCATGGCCATGCGGGACTCAAGCCCGACCAGCTGCGCGTGTCGTTCAAAGGCGTCGCCGGGCAGAGCTTCGGCGCCTGGCTGGTCCACGGCGTCACGCTCGACCTGGTCGGCGACGCCAACGACTACGTCGGCAAGGGTCTCTCGGGCGGGCGCGTGATCGTGCGCCAGCCGGCCCACGTCGAGCGCGCGCCGACCGAGAACATCATCGTCGGCAACACCGTGCTCTACGGCGCGATCGCCGGGGAGGCCTATTTCAACGGCGTCGCCGGCGAGCGCTTCGCGGTCCGCAACTCGGGTGCGATCGCGGTCGTCGAAGGGACCGGCGACCACGGCTGCGAATACATGACCGGCGGTGTCGTGGTCGTGCTCGGCAAGACCGGCCGCAACTTCGCCGCCGGCATGTCGGGCGGCGTCGCCTATGTCTACGACGAGGACGGCCGGTTCGCCGAATGCTGCAACCCTGCGATGGTCGACCTGCTGCCGATCTCGGCCGAGCCCGACGAGGACGAGGGCACCGGCCGCCCGCAGCAGCGCGGGCAGAACGTGCACGACTACGGCATGGGCGACATGCTGCGCCACGACGCCGAACGGCTGCGAATCCTGGTCGAGCGGCACAAGCTGCACACCGGCTCCAGGCGCGCGGCCGAGCTGCTCGACGACTGGGACAACGCGCTCGCCCGGTTCGTCAAGGTCATGCCGCGCGATTACGCTGCCGCCTTGAGGCAGCTCGAGGCCGAGCGCGAGGAAGCCGCCACGGTCGCGGCGGAATAACCATGGCGAGACCCTACCCCGTCATCCCGGCGGCAGCCGGGACCTCGTGCCGAAAGCGCAGCGCCGATCCTCGTCGGGTCGCCTGCGCCGGCGTGACGGGCCGAACGTTCTGGAACTGAGTGAAATGGGCAAGGAAACCGGCTTCCTCGAGATCGAGCGCAAGGACCGCAGCTACGCGGATCCGCAGGAGCGCATTCGCCACTACAAGGAGTTCGTGATCCCGCACAGCGAGGAGGGCCTGCGCAACCAGGCCGCCCGCTGTATGAACTGCGGCATCCCGTACTGTCACAACGGCTGCCCGGTGAACAACCAGATCCCCGACTGGAACCACCTGGTCTACGAAGGCGACTGGCGCGAGGCGCTCGACAACCTGCACTCGACCAACAACTTTCCGGAGTTCACCGGCCGCGTGTGCCCGGCGCCTTGCGAGGCGAGCTGCACGCTCAACATCATCGACCAGCCGGTGACCATCAAGTCGATCGAGTGCGCGATCGCCGACCGCGGATGGCAGGAAGGGTGGATCGAGCCCCAGGTGCCCGAACGCAAGACCGGCAAGAGCGTCGCGGTGGTCGGCAGCGGCCCCGCCGGGCTCGCCTGCGCCCAGCAGCTCGCCCGCGCCGGCCACGCGGTGACCGTGTTCGAGAAGTCGGACCGCGTCGGCGGCCTGCTGCGCTACGGCATCCCCGACTTCAAGATGGAGAAGCACCTGATCAACCGCCGCGCGGTGCAGATGGAAGCCGAGGGGGTGACGTTCAAAACCTCGACCGAAGTCGGCGTCGACGTGTCGATGAAGTCGCTGCGCGAGAACTTCGACGCGGTCGTCCTCGCCGGCGGCGCCGAGGACCCGCGCCCGCTCAACATCCCCGGCGCCGAGCTGCCCGGGGTGCGGCTGGCGATGGAGTTCCTGACCCAGCAGAACAAGCGCAACGCCGGCGACAGCGAGGAGCGCGCGGCGCCGCGCGGCACGCTGACCGCGGCGGGCAAGCACGTGATCGTGATCGGCGGCGGCGACACCGGCTCCGACTGCGTCGGCACCTCGAACCGCCAGGACGCGAAGAGCGTCACCCAGATCGAGATCATGCCCAGGCCGCCCGAGAAGGAAGACAAGGCGCTGACCTGGCCGAACTGGCCGATGAAGCTGAGGACCTCGTCGAGCCACGAGGAGGGCGTCGAGCGCGACTGGTCGATCCTGACCAAGCGGGTGATCGGCGAGAACGGCACCGTCACCGGCCTCGAGTGCACCCGGCTCGAATGGGACGGCGGCGAGATGAAGGAGATTCCGGGCAGCGAGTTCGTGCTCCCGGCCGACCTGATCCTGCTCGCGATGGGCTTCGTCGGACCGAAGAAGAGCGGCATGATCGCCCAATCGGGCGTGCGCCTGACCGAGCGCGGCAACGTCGATGCCGACACGGTCAGCTATGCCACCAGCGAGGACGGCGTGTTCGCCTGCGGCGACATGCGCCGCGGCCAGTCGCTGATCGTCTGGGCGATCCGCGAGGGGCGCCAGTGCGCCCGCGCGGTCGACGAGGCGCTGATGGGCGTCTCCGAGCTGCCGCGCTAGGCCTCGAGCGCCGCGATCGCCTGGTCGAGCAGGGCCAGCAGCGTCTTGAGGTCGCGCGGCCCGAGCGCCTCGCGAATCGCCGCTTCCTCGGCCGAGACGGCCGCAAACAGCGTCTGCATCGCCGCCTCGCCGGCCGACGTGACCGTGACCTGGTTGCGCCGCCGGTCGCTGGCCGAGCGGTCGCGCGACGCCAGCCCCTGCGCTTCGAGCTGGTCGACGATCCCGACCAGGGCCGACTGGCTGATCCCTGCCTGGCGGGCGAGCGCTTTCTGAGAGCTGCCGGGGTTGGCCGCGATCAGCGCGAGCACCGTCAGCGACCCGGTCGGCAGGCGGTGAGGGGCCGAGACCGCGATCGAGCGTGCGGTCAGCGCGTTGCGCAGCAATCTCGCGCGCGGACCGACAGATCCGGCGAGGATGCCCCAGTCAAGCGCCTTGCCCATGCCCCGGGCTCGCACCCGGCGCTCGCTTTTGCAACGCCTGATCGCCTGCGGTAGGCCTCTGCCGATGGAGGTTCGCCCGCTGCACCCGCTGTTCGCAGCCGAGCTGGTCGGCGCCGACCTGTCCGGCGAACCGTCCGACGCGCTGGTCGAGACGGTCGAGGCGGCGATGGCCGAATATGGCGTGCTGGTGGTCCGCGAGGCGCGGATCACCGACGCGCAGCACAAGCGCTTCAGCCGCGCGTTCGGCCCGCTCGAGATCCCGAGCCGCGCGCCCGGCGCCGCGCCGCCGCCGGGCCGGCGCACGCGCGCCCCCCACCAGTTCTACGCCGGCAATATCCACAAGGACCGCGAGATA
>JAEZES010000180.1 GCA_023432995.1 Pseudomonadota bacterium | reverse complement strand
GTCGAGGGCGGCGGCGCGGCCAGCGAACGCTCGAGGTCGGCCGCGAGCGCCTGGGCGGCAGGATCGTCGGCCCGTGCGAGCAGCGCTTCCCGCTCGGCTTCGAGCAGCGCCAGGCGCCGCTCGGGCTCGAGCGGGGCGATGCGGGCGTAGAACCGGGTCAGCTCGACCCACGGCGCGCCGGGCCCGCTGACGTCCTCCGCCCAGCGCGAGAACGGTCCGCCCGCAGGAACCCACTGCCCGTCGGCGCGATCGAGGAACAGCAGCACGGTGGCCCCGTGAGCGAAGCGGCGGCGGATGCAGGCGCCGGCGAGCGCCTCGGGGTGCGGCGCCTCGAGTTCGAGCGGGTCGCTCGGCGCCACCTCGGGCGCGAGGCTCATCCCGCTGAGCGGAAAGTCCTGCCCGGGGACGAGGCCCTTGAGGGCGCCGAGCGGGCGCACGGTGATCGTGCTCTCGGGCTCGAGAGCCGGCGAGCCGCCGATGACCGTGCCGAGCACGATCGCGTCGGCCGCGGCGGCGAGCTCGAGGTTGCTCGGCGCGCGGTAACCGGCGGCGACCGAGCAGGCCTGCGCGGGCGCGGCGAGCAGCGCCAGCGCGGTGGCGAGACTCGCGGCGAGGCTGGCCGGAGAGCGGAGCGAAGCCATGGCGGGCAACCTCGCACGCCGGGCGCCGTTCGCCAAGCCGGCAGGAGGTCGCTCGGCGCCGGCTGCAAGCTGAACCGCGGATAAACGCCGGGCCACGCGGCTCGGCCGGCCTTGCGCCCGGCCCGGCCAGCCGCGTTCGCGGGCACCGTTATCGCCCTTCACGCATAGACGGGCGGGGCATCGTTGAATCCCGATGAGGAGGGTTGCCATGCATAAGTATCTGGTTTCCGCCGCAGCCGTTGCGCTGCTCGTTCCCGCCGCCGCGCTGGCGCAAGTGACCGGAGGCGTGACCGGCACGGTAACCGGCGCCCCCGGGCAGGTCACCGGCTCGGCCGGAGCGAGCGTCGACGGGGTCGGACGGACGGTCGACGACGCGGCCGACCGCGTCGGCTCGACAGCCGATCGCGCGGCCGACCGTGCGCAGGACCGCGCCAGCGAGGTGACCACGACCGCGCAGGACAAGGTCGAGGACGCCAACGACAAGGCCGACGAGGCGACCGACGCCGAAGCCGGCGCCGAGGCCAACGCCGGCGTCGGGGCCGAGACCCCGGCCGGCAGTGCCAGCGCCGGCGCCGAAGCCGAGGCCGACACCGACCCGGACGGCCGCTGAGGCCAGCAAGCCGCGGGCCGCGCTCGCCAGCGCACAGTCCCCGGGCCCGCGCAGCGAAGGGCGGCGGCGATGGCCGCCGCCCTTTGGCATGCCTTCATCATTGACCGACCGGGCGGCAGAGCCTTCGCAGGCGTGGACAGCCCGCGCCGCCCGCTGGCGCGGCGCGCGGCAGCGCGCGACAAGCGGGCATGCCGACGCTCGTCCTGCTGACCCTGTCGAACGTGTTCATGACGGTGGCCTGGTATTGGCACCTCAAGGGCGGGCCCGAGGTCGCCAACGCGCGCCCGCTCGGCTGGGTGATCCTCGTCTCGTGGTTGCTGGCCGGGGTCGAGTATTCGCTGGCGGTGCCGGCCAACCGGATCGGCTACGCCAGCGGGTGGACCCCGGGCCAGCTCAAGATCGCCCAGGAGGCGATCGCGCTGACCGTGTTCGGGCTGTTCATGGTGTTCGTGCTCGGCGAGGCGCTGAGCTGGCGCCACGTCGGCGCGTTTGCCTGCATCCTCGCGGCGGCGGGGTTCCTGTTCGTCGGGCGCTGAGGGGCGATCGAGGACTGAAAAGGGCGACACAAGCGACACCCTGTAACCCTCGCGGGCGACAGCTGAAAGACCCGTTTTCCAAAGGCTTGCGGGCCCAGAGCGACAGGCGACGGATCGCCAGGAGAGGGGGCCCCGAGCACCGGCAGCAGGCCGTCGGACGTCGACGAGCGAAGACGAGTCGGCGCGGTTGCTCATGCCTGGATTGGAACATAAGACGAACGAGTAGGACAGCGAAATCTCCCCCTCCCGGTTGCTTAAGCGCCCTGGACCGGCCCCGGAGCACAGGGGCGCATGGCGGACCTCATTCCCTTCGATCCGCGGCGCCGTCGGAGCGGCGCACGAGCCGGTGGACACGGGCCGAGAGCTGCGTGCCCGGGCTCAAGCCGGCGAAGTGCAAGTGGGGGGCGAGCTTCGTCGCGGCGCTGGTGGTGTTGCCCGCGCTCGCCTTCACCACGGTACTGCTGTGGGACAGGCCGCTGGCCCTGAGGCCGGGCGCATCGGAGGACGCCGCGGCAGACCGCGAATCCGCCCGTTTCGCGGTCTGCGGCAGCGGGGCGCGGGTCGACTGCGTCGTCGACGGCGACACCTTCTGGTACCGCGGCGACAAGATCCGCGTGGCCGACATCAACACGCCCGAAGTCAGCGAGCCGGGCTGCGCGCACGAGGCCGCCCTGGGCACGCGGGCGACCGCCCGGCTGCACGCGCTGCTCAACGCCGGGCCATTCACGCTCGAGCCGGTCGACCGCGACCGCGACGCCTACGGCCGCCTGCTGCGCGTGGTCACCCGCGCGGGCGAGAGCCTCGGCGACACGCTCGTGAACGAAGGGCTGGCGGAGCCCTGGCGCGGCTATCGCCGGAGCTGGTGCCAGGGCTAGGCCGCGTCCTTCGAGAGGCTCGGGACGAGCGGGCCTTGGGGACGGGGGC
>JAEZES010000162.1 GCA_023432995.1 Pseudomonadota bacterium | reverse complement strand
GGCCCGTCTTGTGTTACCGTCGGCTCAGCGCAGGCCGCGGATGCCGCTATAGTCGAGGTCGACCACCCGGCCGTAGCGCACCTTGCAGGTGAAGCTGCCGGCATCGTAGCCGCGGTAGTTGTTGTTCCACCCGCGGTAGTCGTTGCCCCAGCCGCGCTGCCAGTTGGCGTTGCGGGTGTTGACGGCGATGCGGCCCTTGACCGTGTAGCCGTCGCGCTTGCGGTCGATGTCGCGGATGTCGGTCACCTGCGAGCGGCCGCCGTACGAGTAGCGGTTGGCGTTGCGCTCGGCCGCCTGGACGCACTGCTCGACCGCCTGCCGCGAACTGCCGGCGTTGTAGTAGCCGTCGTTGTAGTAGCGGTCGTTGTAGCGGCCGCGCTCGTAGACGTAGCCGTCGTTGTAGCCGCGATCGCGCCCGACCGCCGAGGCCACCGCGGCGATGCCGCCGATGATCAGCGCCCCGGCAATGATGTCGCCGGCGTCGATCCCGTCGTCGCGGTCGCGATGCTGCGCCAGCGCCGGCGTCGCCGTACCCATGACCATCGCGCCAGCCGCGACGGTCGCGATCGTCCCTTTGGCCAGGGCTTTGGTAAGGGTCTTCATAGCTTGGCTCCTCTCGGACTCGGGGCGAGATGCCCCTCACGAGAGCGGTGGTACCCGAGGCGCCATGTGGTCACGCTGAATGCGGCTGTTAGCTGGTGTTCAGCTAAACCTATTGTTTTCTGAACATCGGCGGTTTTGGTTTCGCACAAAGGCGCAAAGCCGCGAAGATCAAGTGCCGCGGCGAAGCCGCCCTATTGCCCAGACGTCGACGGGTGCCGGCGATGAAATTGAAAGCGGCTACGCCGCGGGGACAATCCGCTTCGCGGCTTTGCGCCTTTGTGCGAAACCAATCTGCCCCAGCCTACCCGCACGCGAAGACCCTCGGGGCCGCCTAGCTCGCCACCTCCAGCCCGGTCCAGAACGCCAGGAACGCGAGCACGTCGGCCGCCTCCTCGATGGCCTTGTCGGTCGGCTTGCCGGCGCCGTGGCCGGCGCGGGTCTCTATCCGGATCAGCTGCGGCTTGGGCCCGAGGTTGGCCGCCTGCAGCGCCGCGGCGTACTTGAAGCTGTGCGCCGGCACGACGCGGTCGTCGGTGTCGGCGGTGGTCACGATCAGCGCCGGATAGGGCGTGTTCGGGACGATGTTGTGCAGCGGCGAATAGGCCCGCAGCACGCGGAAATCCGCCTCCCGCGAGGGATCGCCGTAGTCGTCGACCCAATAGCGCCCGGCGGTCCAGCGGTCGAACCGCAGCATGTCCATCACCCCGACCTGGGCGTTGCCGGCGGCGAACAGCTCGGGCCGCTGGTTGACCACCGCGCCGACCAGCAGCCCACCGTTCGAGCCGCCCTGGATGGCGATCTCACCCGCCACCCCCTCGGCCCTGAGGAACTCGGCCGCGGCGATGAAATCGTCGAAGGTGTTTTGTTTGTGGGCCAGCCGCCCGCCGTCGTGCCACGCCTTGCCGTATTCGCCGCCGCCGCGGATGTTGGCCAGCGCGAACACCCCGCCGGCCTCGATCCACGCCAGCCGCGCGGCCGAGAATCCCGGCGTCAGCGACACGTCGAACCCGCCGTAGCCGTAGAGCAACGTCGGGGCCGGGCCGCTCACGTCCTTGCGGCGGACGATGAACAGCGGCACGCGCGTGCCGTCCTTCGAGGCGTAGAACCGCTGCTCGACCGCGATCGTCTCCGGGTCGAAGCGCAGCTCGGGCGCGGCGAACTCCGAGGTCTCCCCGGTCGCCGTGTCGAGCCGGTAGATCGTCGCCGGCCGGTTGAAGCTCGAGAAGGCGTAGAACGTCTCCGGGTCGCCCGGCTGGCCGCTGAAGCCCGAGACGCTGCCGATCCCGGCCAGTTCGACCGGCGCCAGCTCGCGGCCGGCGAGGTCGAACGTTCGCGCGAGCGAGCACGCGTCCTGGAGGTACGACACGATCAGCCGGTCGCCGACGATCGAGGCGCCGTCGATCGGCTCGGCCCGCTCGGGCACGACCTCGCGCCAGGCGCTGCCCGGCGTGTCGAGGTCGATCGCCACGATCTTGTAGCGCGGCGCGCCGCGGTTGGTCGCGAACCACAGCGTGCCGCCGACCGAACCGACCACGCTCCAGGCGTGCTCGAACCCGGTCACCAGCTCGCGCGCCGCCCAGCCCCGCTCGGCCCGCGCCGCCAGGTCGATCACCCGCACCTCGTAGCGCGCGTCGGTGCCGATCGAGCTGGTGATCACCGCCCAGCGCCCGTCGCGGGTCACCCCCGCGGTGTGGTTGCGCTCACGGTGCCCGGGCGTAGCATAGACCAGCTCGTCGGCCTCCTGCGCCGTCCCCAGCCGGTGGAAGTACACCGCCTGGTCGTAGTTCAGCGCCTGGAAGTCCTGGCCCGCCTCGGGCTCGGGGAAGCGCGAGTAGAGGAACCCCTCCTCGCCGACCCAGGCGAGGTTGGTGAACTTGGCCCAGCGGATCTCGTCGGGCAGCTGAGCTCCGGTGTCGACGTCGAGCACGCGCAGCAGGCGCCAGTCGGTCCCGCCGTCCTGCACCGCGTAGAGCACTTTCGACCCGTCGGGCGAGGCGCGCCAGTCGCTCAGCGCGGTCGCCGCGTCGGCCGCCCAGGCGTTGGGGTCGACCAGCAGCCGGGGCTCGCCGCCGAGCCCCTCGCGCACGTAGAGCGGGCTCTGGTTCTGCAGCCCCGAGTTGCGCGTGTGAAAGTAGCGGTTGCCGCGCTTGACCGGCACCGAGAAGCGCTCGAAGTCGAACAGCTCGCCGATCCGCCGCCGGAACCATGCGCGCCCGGGCAGCGCCGCGAGGTAGGCCTCGGTCACCGCGTTCTGCCGCGCCACCCAGTCGGCCACTTCGGCGCTCTGGCGCACGTCGTCCTCGAGCCAGCGGTAGGGGTCGGCGACCGTCTCGCCGAACAGCGTCTCCACCGTGTCGCCGCGGCGGGTCTCGGGATAAGTCGGAGAGGTCATGGCGTGCAGGGGCGGCTCAATGGGAAGGAGCCGCCGCATAGACAGCCGCGGCGGCAACGGGAAGGCGCCGCGTGACCCGATCGCAGGTCAGGCCGATGGCGCCCTCACGCGCGATGGCCCGGGCGGCGTTCAGCCGCCGAGGCCGTCGCGGCTGACCTTCACGCTCGCCTGCAGATCCGTCGGACGAATGACCGGCCTGGCCGGCGGGCCGGCGACCAGCTTGACCCACAGGGTATCCCCGTCCCTGAACCACGAC
>JAEZES010000116.1 GCA_023432995.1 Pseudomonadota bacterium | reverse complement strand
CCGCGCCAGGCCTTGGCCGAACGCAACTGACGCTCGCGCACGTTGTCGAGCAGCGCCTTCTCGGCTTCGGCCTCGGCCGCGCGGGCAGGCTGGTCGTAGAATTCGAACGTCTGACTCATGGTGGGCTCCGTGCGACCGAAGGGAATGGGCGCGCCTGTCCGCCGGACGGCGCGCCCTGGCGAAAGCGTCAGGCCTGCTGGAGGTTGACTGCCGATTCCTTGCCATTGCGGCCGCGCTCGACCTCGTACGACAGACGCTGGTCCTTGTTCAGCGTCTGCATCCCGGCGGCCTGGACCGCGGTGATGTGAACGAAGCTGTCGGCGCCGCCGTCCTCGGGCGAGATGAAGCCGTAACCCTTGTCGGTGTTGAAGAATTTGACTGTGCCGATCGGCATGAGATGTTCCTTTCGAGAACCAGGTAGTGTCCGGGCGGAGTGCCGCGGACGGGTCGTGCGTCAGGTCGTCAAACGAAAGGAAGTCGCCGTCAGGGTCCGGAACACTGCCGAAGCAGGCACCGGTCTTGGCACCGAAGTCCGTCGCAAATTTCGACGTCAGCGGGGCGCGTGTAGCATGGCGCGGCCCGAATGCCTAATCGGGCTCCGCGCGGGCTGTCCCGGCAACGGGGCGGGATGGCCGACTTGCGCATCGGCGCAAGGGGATACGGGCCGGAAACGGTGTGACGCGCCTTGTCCGGCGATCCCGCCCTCGCTTTTCGGCGGCGACTGTGTAACGGCCATCGGCGCACAAGTGGCGGGGCGATCGATGAGCGACGAGGACTACGTTTACGACGAGGACAGCGGCGAGTGGATGCCGGCATCGGAACTGGCGGCGAAGCGCGCGGCCGCGGGCCAGGTGGAAGTGCGCGACGCGGTCGGCAACCTGCTCTCCGACGGCGACCAGGTGACGCTGATCAAGGACCTCGAGGTCAAGGGCGCCGGACAGACCCTCAAGCGCGGCACGCTGATCAAGTCGATCCGTCTGACCGGGGACCCGCAGGAGATCGACTGCAAGTACGAGGGTATCAAGGGCCTGGTGCTGCGCGCCGAGTTCGTGCGCAAGCGATAGGCAGAAGGAAGGGCCCACGGCCAACGGACCGATTGCCGACCGGCGGCGAATGGGGCACTTCGGACTCATGGCGGCGATCGGCGCGGAACCCCGCCCGGCAGGGCGAACCACATGAGTTGGCGCATGTTGGCCCTGTGGGCCGCAGGACTCGCCGCCGTGGCCGCGCTGGCGTGGTTCCTGCTCATGCCGCGGCCGGTCGAAGTGGAGACGATCCTCGTCGAGCGCGCGGAGGCCACGCGGGCGCTGGCGGTCAACGGCCGCATCCGGCCGCGCCAGTCGGTCGACGTGCAGTCGCCCGTGGCCGGCACTCTGATCGATCTGCCCTACGACGTCGGTGACCGGGTCGAAGCGGGGGCGCCGATCGCTCGAGTCGACGACGGTCCGCAACGCGCCGCGATCGCCGAGGCGACTGCGGCGGTATCTGCCCAGGAAGCTGCCCTCGCCCAGGCGCGGCGGCAGCTGGCGCGCTACGAGGCGCTCGGCGAGTTCGTCAGCAAGCGACAGCTCGAGGAGGCGCAACTCGCGGTCGAGGAAGGCGCGCGCGAGCTCCAGCGCCGGCGGGCGAGCCGGATCCAGGCGCAGGAAGTGCAGCAGCGCACGGTGGTCCGCGCGCCGTTTGCCGGCGTGATCCTCGAGCGGCCGGTCGACCGCGGACAGACCGTCGGCCCGGAGACCGTGGTCTACCGGATGGCCGACCTGGCCGCGCCCGAGGTCAGCGCGGAGGTCGACGAAATTTATGCCGCCGAGCTGCGCACCGGGCTGGCCGGGCTGGTCGAGGTTCCCGGTGGTGCCCGCCCGCTGCGGGTGGAGGTGGTGCACATCGAGCCGCGGGTCGACCAGGCGACCGGGGCACGCGAGGTGCGGCTGCGATTCGTCGATCCCCTCGATTTCGCCCCCTCTGGACAGACCGTATCGGTCAATCTCGTGGTCGAGCGCCGGCGCGACGCGATCAGCATCCCGCGCGCGGCGATCCTCTCGCCCGAGACCGATCCCCGGGTCCGGGTGATCGACGCCGACGGTCGGGTGGCGGAGCGACGGATTCGCTTCATCGACTGGCCGGCGGTCGAAGTGATCGTCACCGACGGGCTCGAGCCCGGTTTGCAGGTCCTGGCCGATCCGGCCGCGGCCGCCCCGGGCACACGGGCCGAGCCCGCGGACTAGGGGCGTGCGCTACGCCGCCAAGATCGCGATCCGCCACCTGCTGGCGACGCCGGGGCAGACCGCGCTGCTGGTCCTCGGCGTGGCTACCGGCGTCGGCGTGTTCGTGTTCATGAGCGCGCTCATCGGAGGCCTCGCCAGCCTGCTGACGCTGCGCACTGTGGGCAACATCGCGCACGTGACGCTGGAGATGGCCGAGCGCGATCCGGGTCGGATCGTGCCCGGCCAGGCGGTGCAGGTCGCGGTCCAGAAGGACCTGAGCCGGCGCGAGCAGATCCTCGTCTGGCAGCCGGCGGTCCGGCTGGCCGAGGCGACGCGCGGGGTCGCGGCGGTCTCGCCGCAGATTCGCGGCAGCGCCTTCGTCCAGCGCGGACAGGCGATCGCGCCGGTGGGGGTCATCGGCGTGCAGCCCGACAAGCTCTCCGCGATCGCCGACATTTCGGCGGTCATGGTTGCGGGCAGCGACGCGCTTACGCCCGACAGCGTGCTGATCGGCGCAACGCTGGCCGGCGACCTCGGGCTGCGCTCGGGGCAGGTGATCCAGGTCCGCTCCGACCGGGGGCGCGAACGCAGCTTCCGCATCGGCGGGATCTTCGCACTCGGCATCTCGAGCGCCGACCGGCAGGCGCTGTACATGAATTTCAACACCGCCCGCGCCCTGTTCGACCTGCCGAGCGGCATCTCGCGGATCGAGATGAAGGTCGCTCCGCCCGACGCGGCGCCGGGGATCGCGGCGCACCTGCAGCGCGCCACCGGGCTCGAGGCGACCGCCTGGACCGATGAGAATGCCCAATTGTTCGAGGCGCTCGACGCGCAGGCGCGCACCGGGACGGTGATCAAGGCCTTCGCGCTGGTTTCCATCGTGATCGGCATCGCCAGCGCGATGCTGCTGTCGATCGTGCGCCGGCGCGGCGAAATCGGCATCATGCGCGCGGTCGGGGTGAGCCGGCGCTTTGTGCTCGGCGTGTTCGTGCTCGAGGGCACGCTGATCGGCGCGGCAGGGGCGGTTGCAGGGGCGCTGACGGCGTGGCTTGCGCTGATCCCGTTTCCGCCGCTGGCCGAAGTCGAGGGCGGCGGCCTGCCGGTCGACCGCGCGCAGGGGGACTACCTGCTGGCGATCGCGCTGACCTCGGTGGCCGCCGCGCTCGCCTCGCTGCTCGCGGCGCGCCAAGCGACGCGGGTCGACCCGGTCGAGGCGATCGGGGCATGAGCAAGGAACCGCTGGTCTCGGTGCGCGGGCTGACCAAGCAGTTCGGCGAGGGCGAGACCGCGACGAAGGTGTTGCACGGCATCGACATGGACCTCGCGCGCGGCGAGCTGACCGCGTTGCTCGGTCCCTCAGGCTCGGGAAAGAGCACGCTGCTGACGATCCTCGGCACCTTGCTTCGGCCGACCGCGGGGCGCCACGAGATGCTCGGGCAAGACCTCGTCGGGGCGAGCGATGCCGAGCGGACGCGGTTCCGCAGCGTCCACATCGGATTCGTGTTCCAGTTCCACCACCTGCTGCCCGACCTCACCGCGCTCGAGAACGTGATGATGCCCGCCGCCGCCTGCGCCGGGCGCGAGACCGCGACGATGCGAGCGCGGGCGACCGAGTTGCTCGACGCGGTCGGCCTGCACGAGCGGCGCGACTACCGCCCCGCCGCGCTCTCGGGCGGGCAACGACAACGGGTCGCGGTGGCGCGGGCGCTCATCAACGAGCCGGCGCTGGTCCTCGCCGACGAGCCGACCGGCAACCTCGATCGCGGCTCGGCCGACCAGGTCCTGAGGTTGATCGAGCAGATCAACCGCGACACGGGCACATGCTTCCTGATCTCGACCCACGACGAGCACGTCGCCGCGCACTGTCGGCGGCATATCCATCTGCTCGACGGACGGCTCGATGGAGAAGCGCCCTGACCGCGTCCGCCCCGATCCGCATCCTCGTCGACGCCGACGCGTGCCCGGTGAAGGAGGAGATCTACCGCGTCGCCGCGCGGCACCGGGTCAGGGTCTCGGTGGTCAGCAACAGCCCGTTCCGCGTGCCCGTGGGGCCGCTGGTGGAGCGGGTCGTGGTCCACGGCGGGTTCGACGCCGCCGACGACTGGATCGCCCAGCGGGCCGACCCCCGCGCGGTGGTGGTGACCGCCGACATCCTCCTCGCCGACCGCTGCCTCAAGGCCGGCGCCTGCGTGCTCGCGCCGACCGGCAAGCCGTTCACTGCGGCGAGCATTGGCGGGGCGATCGCCACGCGGGCGATCATGGCCGACTTGCGCAGCGGGTTGGGCGAAGGGATCGGCGGGCCGGCGCCGTTCGCCAAGGCAGACCGGTCGCGGTTCCTGCAGGCGCTGGATGCGGCGCTGATTCGGTTGGGGCGCCTGGCGAGCTAGAACGCCCGTCGCCGACGCCATTTCCGGAACCCCGCGCCCGCTCGCGCGCTGACTCCCCGCACAACAGGAGGAGTCCGCCCGCATGGCCGCCCGCGCCTACTGGCAAGGCCAGATTCGTCTCGCGCTCGTGTCGATTCCGGTCGAGGTCTACGCCGCGACCAAGAGCGGGGCGACGATCGCCTTCCACCAGATCCACGAGCCGAGCGGCAAGCGGATCAACTACGAGAAGGTCGTCCAGGGGATCGGCCCGGTGGACCGAGACGAGATCGTCAAGGGCTACGAAGTATCGAAGGGCAACTACGTGCTGCTCGAGGACGACGAGATCGAGGCGGCTAAGGTCGAGAGCCGCAAGACCCTCGACCTGGTGCAGTTCGTCGACGCCGGCGAGATCGACGTATTCTACTTCGAGAAGCCCTATTACGTGGTCCCGGCCGATGACCTTGCCGAGGAAGCCTTCGTGGTCCTTCGCGACGCGCTCAAGGCGAGCAACAAGGTCGGCATCGGGCAAATCTCGGTGCGCGGGCGCGAGACGCTGGTCAGCCTCAAGCCGTGCGGCAAGGGGATCGTGCTCGAAACGCTGCGCTACGAAGACGAGGTCCGCAAGGCGCAGAGCTATTTCAAGGACATCCCGGCGACCAAGCCCGACAGGGACCTGCTCGAGCTTGCCACCACACTGATCGAGCAACGCAGCGCGCCGTTCGACCCCGGCGATTTCCACGACCGTTATGTCGACGCGCTCAAGACGCTGATCGCCAAGAAGCAGAAGGCCAAGGGCAAGAAGATCCTCGAGGACGTCGAGGAGCCCGAGGCGGCGCGTGGCGGCAACGTGATCGACCTGATGGCCGCGCTCAAGAAGTCGGTCGGAAGCGAGGCGAAAGGCGGCTCCGCGAAGAGGGCGCCGGCAAAGAAGCCAGCCTCCAGGAAGGCGCCGGCGAAGAAGGCCGCCCTGGCGCGGAAGCGGGCGTGAACGCGCGCGGAGCTCGGCGATGGAGCTGAACGAGCCGGTCCTGGTCCACTGGGTCGACTTCGACCTGCTGACCCGGCTCGGCGTCGCGGCGCTGGTCGGGCTCCTGCTGGGGATCGACCGCGAGGCGCGCGGACGCGCCGCCGGGCTGCGGACGCATGGCCTGATCTGCTTCTCGGCCGCTGCGATGGCGGCCTCGATGATCGCCCTCTACCACCAGATCGGCGGCCAGATGGAAGAGAACCAGCTCGACGTGCTGCGCATCTTCGAAGCGACCGGCACGTTCATCGGCATCATCGGCGCCGGGCTGATCGTGTTCAGCCGCGGCAAGGTGAAGAACCTGACCACTGCCGCGCACCTGTGGCTGACTGCCGTGATCGGCATCGCCTGCGGAGCCGCGCAGTGGCCGCTGGTGGTGATCGGCGCAGGCATCTCGATCCTGATGCTGACGGTGCTGGGCCTAGCCGAGCGCAAGTGGTTTCCGGACGAGGACTTCACGCCGTGACCCTTCGACAGGCTCGGGACGCCAACCCGCTCGCCGAATACAATCGCAAGCGCGACTTCAAGAAGACGGCGGAGCCGGCGGGCAAGCGTGCGAGCTCGGCCACCGGCAACCGCTTCATCGTGCAGAAGCACGAAGCGACGCGGCTGCACTGGGATTTCCGGCTCGAGGCCGACGGCGTGCTCAAGTCGTGGGCGGTGACCAAAGGCCCGTCGCCCGATCCCTCGGTCAAGCGGCTGGCGGTGCGGACCGAAGATCACCCGATGGCCTATGCCGAGTTCGAGGGCACCATTCCCAAGGGCGAATATGGCGGCGGCTCGGTCATGCTGTGGGACAAAGGGACCTGGGCGCCGGTCGAGGGCAAGTCGTGGAAGGACATCGACAAGGGCCACCTGCACTTCACGCTCGACGGCGAGCGGATGAAGGGCGAATGGCTGCTGATCCGCCTGAAGCCGCGGCCCGGCGAGAAGCGCGAGAACTGGCTGCTCAGGAAGCTCGACGACGAACACGCCGACGAGGGCGACCCGCTCGTCGAGCGGTGCCTGACGAGCGTGCTCACCGGCCGGACGATGGCCGAGATCGCCGCGGACAAGCGGGGCGAGTGGTCGCTCAAGGGCAAAGAAGGCCAAGCCTTCACCGCGGTGATGGAGCGTGCGGCCGAGCGCAACAAGGCTGTCGGCAAGGCGCCGGCCAGGCCGAGGCGCGCCGCTGCCAAGTTGTCGAAATTCCGCAGTCCGCAGCTGGCGACGCTGGTCGATGCGGTGCCGGCCGGAAACGGCTGGATGCACGAGATCAAGTTCGACGGTTACCGCGCGTTGGTCGCCTGCGCAGGCGAACAGGTGCGGGTCTACACGCGCAGCGGCAAGGACTGGACCGACAAGTTCGAGCCGCTTGCCGGGCACCTGCGCGCGCTCGACCTGCCGCCGTGCCTGATCGACGGCGAGATCGTCGCCTACGATGCCGGCGGCAATCCCGATTTCTCGAGCCTGCAGGCGGTGCTCAAGCGTGGGCACGGCGCCGAAAAGGCGAGCGACGGTCTCGCGTTTCATGCGTTCGACCTGCTCGAGATCGACGGCGAGGACCTGGCGAAGCGGAGCAACATCGAGCGCAAGGAGCGGCTCGAGGCACTGCTGGCCGAGGCGAAGCCGCCGATCCACGTCGCCGACCACGTGATCGGGGCGGGCGAGAAGCTCTACCGGGCGATGTGCGACGCCGGGCAGGAGGGGATCATCTCGAAGCGGATCGACGCGCCCTACCGCTCAGCGCGGACCCGCAACTGGGTCAAGGTCAAGTGCACGCTGCGGCAGGAGTTCGTGATCATCGGCTGGAAGAAGTCGAGCGCGCGAGGGCGGCCGTTCTCGAGCCTGCTGCTGGCGCAGCACGAGGGAGACAGGCTGCTCTACAAGGGCAACGTCGGCACCGGGTTCGACACCGACACGCTGCGCGAGCTGGCGGCAAAGTTCGCCAGGATCGAGCGCAAAACAGCGCCGGCGGAGGTCGGGCGTGTCGAGAGCCGCGGGGTGACGTGGCTCGCCCCCAAGCTGGTCGCCGAAGTGGCCTTTTCGGAGTTTACCGCCGATGGCAACGTGCGCCATGGCAGCTTCGTCGCGCTGCGCGGCGACAAGCGAGCGGAGGACGTGGTGCCCGAGACCCCGCAGGAAGCGCCCGCGCCCGACAGCGAGATCAAGATCTCGAACCGCGACCGGGTGATCTTCCCCGAAAGCGGGCAGACCAAGGGCGAACTCGCCGACTACTACGCGGAGATCGCCCCGCTCATGCTGCCGTGGGCCGCCGGGCGGCCTGTCAGCCTCGTGCGCTGTCCGCAGGGGCGGGCGAAGAAGTGCTTCTTCCAGAAGCACGATTCGGGCTCGTTCGGGCCGCACGTGCACCACGTGCCGATCGTCGAGAAGGACGGCGGAGCCGAGGACTACCTCTACGTCGAGGACGCGGCCGGTATCCTCGCCTGCGTGCAGATGGGCACGATCGAGTTCCACGGCTGGGGCAGCCGGGTCGAGGACGTCGAGGCGCCCGACCGGATGGTGTTCGACCTCGACCCCGACGAGGGGCTCGATTTCGCCGACGTCAGGAAGGCGGCGGGCGACATCCGCAAGCGCCTGGCGGACCTGGGCTTGACCAGCTTCGCGATGCTGACGGGCGGGAAGGGCGTGCACGTGGTCGTGCCGCTCTCGACCGGACACTCGTGGGATGCCCACAAGGATTTCGCCAAGCGCTTCGCCGAGGCGATGACGATGGCCGAGCCCGAGCGGTTCACCGCGAACATGAGCAAGGCCAAGCGCAAGGGAAAGATTTTCCTCGACTACCTGCGCAACCAGCGCGGCAGCACGGCTGTGCTGCCATATTCGGCGCGCGCCCGCGAGGGAGCCCCGGTGGCCGTTCCCATCTCGTGGGGCGAACTCAAGACGGCCAAGAACGCGCGCTCGTTCGCGATCGGCGACGCGCGGGAGCTGGTCGAACGAGCGGCGACCAAGGCTCTGGCGGGTTGGGGATTCGCCGAGCAGGGCCTTCCGAAATTCTAACGTGAATCACGGGCGTTAATTCGATTTCAATCGATACAACTTACCTTCCAATGGATGACTAGGGGGGTCAATCCGATGGAAGCGCCGGCCGAGCAGACGTTGCCGCAACCGAGCCTGACCGGCGACACGCGCTGGATCACGGCCACCGTCGCGCTTTTCGCGATGGCCGTATTCGTCGTGTCCGGCGCCCAGGTGGTGCCCTATCTCGTCTCGGCCAGCCAGCAGGGGGCTTCACCGCCGCCGGAACTGGCGACGGCCTTCGTGCTCAACATCGCGCTGTTGCTGCTGGCCTGGCGCCGCTCGGTCCAGCTCAAGCAGTCGTTCGCAGAGCAACGCGCCGCCGAGCTCAAGATCCGCCACTTGGCCTACTTCGACGAGGTGACCGGGCTGCACAATCGCCGCCACTTGCACGTGGTCGCCAGCGAGATCCTGGCAGCGGGCGAAAAGGACGTGGCTCTGCTGCTGATGGACCTCGACCAGTTCAAGGGCATCAACGACCTCTACGGGCACGAAGCGGGCGACGCCGTGCTCGTTTCGACCGCCGACAAGATGCGCGCGAGCTGCGCCAAGGAGGACTGCTGCGTGCGGCTCGGCGGCGATGAATTTGCCGTGCTGCTGCGCGGGGCGCGGGCGAAGGGCAAGCGACCGCGGCTGCTGGCCGAGAAGCTGCTGGAGGAATTCGCCCAGCCGGTCGACGTCGGCGGCACGATCGTGGCCGTCGGCGCGTCCATCGGCATCGCTCGCCTGCAGGGCGCGCCCGCCGAGTTGCGCTGGCTTCTCCGCCGCGCCGACCTGGCGATGTACGAGGCGAAGAACGCCGGCAAGAACCGCTGCGTCGAATTCGACGAACGCATGGAAATCGAACTCGGCAAGCGGGCGGCGCTCGAGACCGAGATCCGCCACGGCATCATGGGCGGCGAATTCGTGCCCTTCTTCCAGCCGATCATCGAGCTGGCTTCGGGTGACGTGAAGGGCTTCGAAGCGCTCGCGCGCTGGCAGCATCCGACCAAGGGCGTGCTTGAGCCGCCGGCGTTCCTCGAAGTCGCGGAGAGCAGCGGCCTGATCGGCGAAATCTCGCTGTCGGTGATGGAGCAGGCAATGGTCGCCGCGCGCAAGTGGCCGAGCCACCTGAAGATCGCGGTCAACATGTCGGCCGTCCAGTTCAAGGATCCGTTGCTGTCCCAGCGCCTGCTGCGCATTCTCGCGATGACCAATTTCCCCGCCGGGCGCCTCGAGCTCGAGATTCCGGAAAGCTGCCTGATCGCCGATCGCGACTACACGATCGCCAACATCCAGAGCTTGCAGGCGCAGGGGATCGGCATCGTCGTCGACGACTTCGGCACCGGCTACGCGTCGCTGACGCACCTGCGCTCGTTGCCGTTCGACCGCATCAAGATCGACCACAGCTTCGTCCGCCTGCTCGAAACCGATGCGCAGTGCGACGCGCTGGTCCAGGCGATTGCCACGCTTGGCAAGGGCCTCAGCATTCCGCTCGCCGCCGAGGGCATCGAGAGCACGGCGATTCAGTCGAAGCTTGAAGCGCTCGGCTGCTCCGACGCGCAGGGCTGGCTGTTCGCCAAGGCGCTTTCCTCAGACCAGGTCGACGACATGGTCAAGGGGGACGGGCAGTCGCCCGAGGTGCGGGTCGCCAAGGCGGGCTGACAGGCGCCCGCCGCGGCAGGCTAGCGGGATGCGGGCCGCCAGTCCGGCGGCAGGTAGCTCGGAGCGAGCTCGACGATCAGCGACTCGCCGAGTTCGCGCGAGCTGTGGCCGACGGTAACGGTGTAGGCGCCGGCCGCATGGGTCCAGCCGGGACGCTCGACGTACCACTCGCCGAGCAGCCGCGGGTCGATCGGGATCTCGAGCGTCCGGCGTTCGCCCGGCTCGAGCCGGACCTTCGCAAAGCCGCCGAGCCTGCGTGGGGCCTCCCAGCCGCGGCCCGAGACATAGACCTGGATCACGTCGGCGCCGGCGCGCTCGCCGGTGTTGCGCACCTCGACCATCGCCACGAGTCCCTCGCCGTCGTGTGCGACCGCGAGCAAGTCATGCGAGAAGCGGGTGTACGACAGGCCGTGGCCGAAGGCGAACAGCGGCTCGTGGCCCTGCCGGTCGAACCATTTATAGCCGACTGCGGCGCCCTCGCTGTAGACAATCTCGCCCTTGCGCGGCTCGCCCGGGTAGGGAAGCTGGGCGAGCGATTCCGGGAAGGTCACGGGCAGATGGCCCGAGGGATTGACCGCGCCGGTCAGGACATTGGCGATGGCCTCGCCGCCCGCACGGCCCGGATACCAGGCCGCGACGATCGTCGGGACCTTGCCGGCCCAGGGCATCAGCACGGGTCCGCCCGTCTGCAGCACGATGATCGTGCGCGGGTTGGCCGCGGCGACGGCGTCGACCAGTGCGTCCTGCTCGCCGTCGAGCCGCAGGGCCACGTCGATGCTCTCGCTGGCCCATTGGGTGCCGAACACGATCGCCAGGTCGGCCGAAGACGCCAGGCGCGCGGCGGCGGCGCGGTCGGCACCGTCGGCGAAGTCGATTCGCACGCCGGGCAGGCGCTTGCGCAGCTCCTCCAGCGGCGAGGAGGGATAATAGACGACCGGACCCGGCCAGCCGGTTGGCTCGAGGCCAGGCACGGCGTTGCCGCCGTCGGGATAGACCTGGCTCGATCCGCCGCCTGACAGCACGCCCTTGTCGGCGTGCCCGCCGATAACCGCGATGCGGCGCACGTCCGCGGCGAGCGGCAGCAGGTTACCATCGTTCTTGAGCAGCACGATCCCGTCTTCCGCCGCGGCGCGGCTGATCGCGCGGTTGGCGGTGAAATCGATCGCCTGCCCTTCGCTGACCGGATCGTCGACGAGGCCATGGTCGAACATCGCGTGCAGCACGCGCGTGGCCATCAGGTCGATCCGCGTGGCCGAAATCTCGCCGGCCCCGACAGCGGACTTGAGCTTGTCGGCGTTGAACCAGTCGCCGGCCTGCAACCCGAAGCCCGATTCCTGGTCGAGCCCGGCATTCGCCGAGGGGGCGGTCGAATGGACCGCGCCCCAGTCCGACATCACGTAGCCCGGCCAACGCCATTCGTCGCGCAGGACCTGCGTCAGCAGGAACGAGTGCTCGCACGAGTACGGGCCGTTGACGCGGTTGTAGGCGCACATGACCGAGCCCGGGTTACCGCGCTCAATGGCGACCTGGAACGCCAGCAGGTCGGCCATCCGCAGTGCCGCCTCCTCCACCACCGAATTGCCGGCGCCGCGGTCGGTCTCCTGAGCGTTGACCGCGTAATGCTTGGCGGTGGAGACGATGCGGTTCGACTGGACACCGGCGATCTGGGCGCCGACGATCACGCCGGCGAGCCACGGGTCTTCGCCGGCGTACTCGAAATTGCGCCCGTTGCGCGGCTCGCGGATCAAGTTGACGCTGCCGCCGAGGAGCACGTTGAACCCGTCGGCGCGCGCTTCGGAACCGATCATCGCCCCGCCGGCGTAGGCCCGTTCGACGTCCCAAGTGGCGGCGATCGCCAGGCCTGACGGGAGCGCCGTGCGCGGGCGCTTCTCGGGCGAACCGCCCTGCGTGGCGACACCGATCCCGGC
>JAEZES010000262.1 GCA_023432995.1 Pseudomonadota bacterium | reverse complement strand
CCGCCGCACCGTCGCCGCGCTCGAGCAGCGCCGTGAGCTCCGGCTGACGGTCGAGAGCGAGCGCGAGAAACGGCGCGTGCGCTCGCGCCCGCCCGATCGCCGCCTGCCAGTCGCCGTTCATCGCGCCTGACTGCATAACCCGGCAGGCGAGGGCAAGCGCGATGGTGCGGCGGCACGGTTGCAGGTGGGGGGACCCTTTGCCACAGAGCGGCATTGCTCAATGAGAAAGGTGCCTTGCCCCATGCTCCGATCCTGCTGCGCCGCGGCCGTCCTGTTCGCCGCAGCGGCGTGCACGTCCGTCGTCGAGCCTGGTGCCGGCCCGGCGCAAATTTCAGAGGCGACGCTGAAGGAGGTCACCCGCACGCTGTCGCTCGACGAGTTCGAAGGCCGCGCACCGGGCACTGCGGGCGAGGAGAAGACGGTCGCCTACCTCGCCGAGCGGTTCGCTCGCGCCGGCCTGCAGCCCGGCAATGCCGGCAGCTGGTTCCAGCACGTCCCGCTGGTCGAGATCACGGCCAGCAACCACGAGCCGCTGACGATTTCCGGGCAGGCCTATGCGATCGGGCGCGACTGGGTCGGGGTGAGTTACCGGGAGGTGCCGCGGATCGACCTCGATGGCAGCGAGATCGTGTTCGTCGGCTACGGCGTGGTGGCGCCGGAGCGGAACTGGAACGACTACGCGGGGATCGACATGCGCGGAAAGACCGCGCTGATCCTGGTGAACGACCCCGATTACCAGCGGGAAGGCCTCGAGGGCCCGTTCAACGGCCGGGCGATGACTTACTACGGCCGCTGGACCTACAAGTTCGAGGAGGCCGCGCGCCAGGGGGCCGCGGCGGCGCTGATCGTGCACGATACTTATCCGGCCTCGTACGGCTGGGGCACGGTCGAAAGCTCGTGGTCGGGACCGCAGGCCTATGCGCGGCGCGGCGACGGCGGGGCCAGCCAGACGCTGGTCAATGGCTGGGTCCAGAAGCCGGTCGCCGAGGCGATCGTGGGCGCGGCGGGGCATGACCTCGGTCAGCTGATCGCCCGTGCCGGACAGCCGGGTTTTCGCCCGGTTCCGCTCGGGCTGACCGCCTCGACCGGGTTCGACAACGCCATCCGCAGGTTCGACTCGAAGAACGTCATCGGCGTGCTGCCGGGGCGCGAGCGGCCCGACGAATACGTGCTGCACACGGCTCACTGGGACCATCTCGGACGCTGCACCGCCAGCGCCGAGGGCGACGACATCTGCAACGGCGCGATCGACAACGCCACCGGCACGGCCGCGCTGGTCGCGCTCGCCGAGGCCCACGCGAAATCCGGGCCCGCGGCGCGGAGCCTGGTATTCCTGGCCGTGACGGCCGAGGAATCGGGCCTGCTGGGCTCCGAATACTACGGCGCCAACCCGGTGTTTCCGCTGGCGCAGACGGTCGGCGGGCTCAACATGGACGCGCTCTCGCTGGCCGGCCCGGCACGCGACGTGACCGTGGTCGGCGGCGGCAAGAGCGAGCTCGACCGCGTGCTCGAGCGGGCGCTGGCCGAGGCGGGTCGCGTGCAGACGCCCGATCCCTCGCCGCAGGCGGGCTACTACTACCGCTCCGATCACTTCAGCCTCGCCAAGCGCGGCGTGCCGATGTTCTATGTCGACAGCGGGCAGGACCTCGTTGCCGGCGGACGCGCCGCCGGCGCGGCGTGGGAGGCGGCCTACCGCGAGCGCGCCTACCACCTGCCCGATGACGAGTTCGATCCGGCATGGGACTGGTCGGGCGCGCTGCAGGACGTGCAGCTGTTCTACCGTCTCGGGCGCTTGCTGGGAGAGAGCGACGCGTGGCCCAACTGGTATCCGCAGGACGAGTTCCGCCGCGTGCGCGACGCGAGCTGCGCCGCACCCGGAGGGTGCTGACGTGACGGTGCGCATGCCGGCCGAGTGGGCCGAGCAGGAATGGATCTGGATCGGCTTCCCGCACGACGCCTCGCTGTGGCTCGACGACCTGGCGCCGGCGCAGGAGCAGATCGCGGCCTTCGCCAACGCGGTCGCCGAGACCGGCCAGCCGGTCCGGCTGGTGGTGCGCGACGCGGCCAACGAGATGCGCGCCCGCGAGCTGATCGGCGGGGGCGTGACCTGCGAGCGGCATGCCTACGGCGACATCTGGCTGCGCGATTCGGGGCCGCTGGTGGTATTCGACGAGCGCAGCCGGCGGCTTGCGCGACGGTTCGGCTTCAACGGCTGGGGCGGCAAGTATCAGATGGAAGGCGACCAGGAGATCGGCGGGACGATGGCCGAGGCGGCCGGCCTGCCGAGCGACAGGATGGACTGGATACTCGAGGGCGGGGCGATCGACACCGACGGTACCGGCCTCGTCGTCACGACCGAGCAGTGCTTGCTCAACCCGAACCGCAACCCGCAGCTGACGACGGCTGACATCGAAGCCCGGCTGCGCGAGGATCTCGGCTTCGACCGCGTGCTGTGGCTCGGCGACGGGCTGCTCGGCGACCATACCGACGGGCACGTCGACAACCTTGCGCGCTTCGTTGCGCCCGGCGAACTGGCAATCCCGCTAGCGAGCGGGCCCGACGATCCCAACGCCGCGGTCTATGCCGATGCGCGGGCGCGGGCTCTCGCGTTCGGGCTCAGGGTCCATGACGTGCCGTCGCCGGGGCGGATGGACGAGGCCGGGATCGTCGAACCGGCGAGCTACATGAACTTCGCGGTGTGCAACGGCGTGGTGGTGGTGCCGACCTACGGCTCGTATCGCGACGACGAGGCGGTGGCGGCCATCGGCGACCTGTTCCCGGGGCGCGTGGCGGTCGGCCTCCGCGCCGAAGCGGTCCTGACCGGCGGCGGCAGCTTCCACTGCGCAAGCCAGCACGCGCCCAAGGCCGGTTAAGACTTTCTTTACCGCTCGGGCGGAGAGTTCCGCCCATGAGCAAGGCCCTCGCCCTGACCCGCACCGCCGTCCGCCATGGAGCGGATCATGCGCGGGTGGCGATCGTGTTCGCCTGCGCCGCCGCGCTGATCCTGGCGGGACAGGCGCTGCCGTTCTGAGCCTGCCGGCTCTCCTGCACTAGACAGAGCCCCCTCTGCCGCGTGCGGTGGTTCCTCGCGTTTGCCGGGGAGGGGTCCGCGAAGCGTGCGGAAGCGGCCCGTCCGCGGCGTACTTCAAATGGATCAGGGGGTAAGGTCTCCCCTGCGGGTCGGTCTCCGAGCGGCCGGTCCGGACGAAGCCGCGCGCTTCGTAGAACGGCAGCGCGTTGCTCGCCTGCTCGCTCGCGTCGACCCGCGCATTGGGGGCAAGCGTGAGGGCGTGGTTCAGCAGCGCGGTGCCGTAGCCGCGGCCGTGGTCCGCGGGATCGACGAACAGCGCATCGATCAGGTTGCCGTCCATGACCAGGAAGCCGACCGGACGCCCGGCCTCGTCATCGACCAGCCACAGGTCGACCGTCGGCAGCCAGGCGACGACCAGCGCATCGATCTCGACGCGGTCCTCCGCGGTGAGGAATCGGTGCGTCGCATCGACCGCGTCGCGCCAGATTTCGAGCGCCCGCGCGACGTCGGCCGGCGTGCCGTGGCGAATCTTCACCGCAGGTCCGGAGGAGTCGCCTCGGACTCCAGCAGCGCGATCGCCTCGTCGAGCGGCATGACCTTCTGGTGCTCGGCGCCGAGCGTGCGCAGCGCCACGGTGCCTTCGTCGGCCTCGCGCTTTCCGACCACCAGCAAGTGCGGAACCTTGGCCACCGAGTGCTCGCGCACCTTGTAGTTGATCTTCTCGTTCCTGAGGTCGGTCTCGACGCGGATACCGGCCGCCCGGAGCTTGTCGGCGGCCGCGTTGGCGTAGCCGTCGGCATCGGAGACGATCGTCGCCACGACCGCCTGCACCGGGGCGAGCCACACCGGCAGCCGGCCAGCATAGTGCTCGATCAGGATGCCGATGAAGCGCTCGTAGGAGCCGAAGATTGCCCGGTGCAGCATGACCGGGCGGTGGCGCTCGCCGTCCTCGCCGACGTAGCTCGCGTCGAGCCGCTCGGGCAGCACGCGGTCCGACTGGATCGTGCCGACCTGCCAGGTGCGGCCGATCGCGTCGGTCAGGTGCCACTCGAGCTTGGGGGCGTAGAACGCGCCCTCGCCCGGGAGCTCGGCCCAGCCGTAGTCGTCGGTCGCGAGGCCGGCGGCGTGGACCGCGTCGCGCAGCTCGGCCTCGGCCTGGTCCCACATTTCCTCGGTGCCGAAGCGGTTCTCGGGCCGCAGCGCGAGCTTGATCGCGTAAGAGAAGCCGAAGTCCTTGTAGATTCGGTCGGCCAGCGCGCAGAAGGCACGGACCTCGTCGACGATCTGGTCCTCGCGGCAGAAGATGTGCGCGTCGTCCTGGGTGAACTGGCGCACGCGCATCAGGCCATGGAGCGCGCCGTGCGGCTCGTTGCGGTGGCAGCAGCCGTTCTCGTAGAGCCGCAGCGGCAGGTCGCGGTACGACTTGATGCCCTGGCGGAAGATCAGCACGTGCGCCGGGCAGTTCATCGGCTTGAGCGCCATCCACTCGGCGGCATCGCTGACCAGCGGGCCCTCGTCCTCGGTGTTGGGCACCTCGTCGGGGATGACGAACATGTTCTCGCGGTATTTGCCCCAGTGGCCCGACTGCTCCCACTGGCGCGCGTCCATCACCTGCGGGGTCTTCACCTCGCGGTAGCCGGCGCCGTCGATTGCGCGGCGCATGTAGGCCTCGAGCTCGCGCCAGATGACGTAGCCGGCCGGGTGCCAGAAGACCGAGCCGTGCGCCTCCTGCTGCAGGTGGAACAGGTTCATGTCCTGCCCGAGCCGGCGGTGGTCGCGCTTGGCGGCCTCCTCGAGCCGGTGCAGGTGCTCGTCGAGCTGCTTCTTGTTGAGCCAGCCGGTGCCGTAGATGCGGGTCAGCTGGGCGTTCCGCTGGTCGCCGCGCCAGTAGGCGCCAGCGACGCGCATCAGCTTGAACGCCTGCGGATCGAGCTTGCCGGTCGAGGGCAGGTGCGGGCCGCGGCACATGTCGAGCCAGTCGTCGCCCGACCAGTAGACGGTCAGCTCGTCGCCCTCGGGCAGCTCGCGCGCCCACTCGGCCTTGAAGGTTTCGCCCTCGGCCTGCCACTTGTCGATCAGCGCCTGGCGGCTCCAGACCTCGCGGCGCAGCGGTTTGTCGGCGCGGATGATCTCGCGCATCTTGTCCTCGATCGCCGGCAGGTCGTCCATCGAGAACGGCTCGCGGCCCGCGGGTGCCATGACGTCGTAGTAGAACCCGTCCTCGGTCGCCGGACCGAAGGTGATCTGCGTGCCCGGCCACAGCGCCTGGACCGCCTCAGCGAGCACGTGGGCGTAGTCGTGGCGGACCAGCTCGAGCGCGTCCGTCTCGTCGCGCGCGGTGACCAGCGCGAGGCTCGCGTCGCCATCGAACGGACGGGCGAGATCGCGCAACTCGCCGTCGACGCGCGCCGCCAGCGCGGCCTTGGCGAGGCCGGGGCCGATCGCCGCGGCGACGTCGGCCGGGGTCGAGCCGGCGGGCATCTCACGCACCGATCCGTCGGGCAGGCTGATCTTCAACAACTCGGTCATCGTGGTCCGTCTTTCCGGTTTGCGGCGCGATGGCACAAAGCCGCGCGCGCTGAAAGTCCCGGCGCCGGTCGAGAAGCTTGCGATACGGGAGGTGACGCCGGGCCGCCCGTATCCGGGGCGGCGGCGGCAGCGTCAGAACGCGGCCGAGCGCCCCCCGGTGGGGGTGGTGGTAGTGCGCGAGGTGGTGCTGCGCTTGGCCATTGCGGGCAGGGCTTTAGCGAGGAAGGGCAAAGGAGTCACTAACCGCCTCCGCTGCCGTGAACGGGCAAGGCCGGAGCGGAGCTCAGTTGTTGGGTACGCTGAAGGTGCCGGTGACGCGGCCGCCCTGCTGCCCCGCGGCGCGCCCGCCGTCGACGGTCGACAAGCCAGTGTTGAGATCGATGGTCAGGCGGCCGCCGTTGAGGGTGTCGCCGCCGCGGCGCAGCGCGACACCGCCCGAGAGGATAATCACCCGGCGGTTGAAGTCGTAGACCCCGGCCGCGCCGCTGGCGCGCTCGTTGCCGCGGGTGACGGTGACCCCACCGGTCGCGTCGATCCGCTGGATGCGCAGGGCGCCGTCGTCGGTGTAGGCGACCGTCGTGCGCCCGGCGGTCAGCCGCAGGTCCCCCTGGGTGATCTGCACGTTGCCGGACAGCACCACGCGCTTCTGCCGGTCCTGCAGCTCGATGCGGTCGGCCGCGTAGTTGACCGGCTGGTTCGAATTGAA
>JAEZES010000254.1 GCA_023432995.1 Pseudomonadota bacterium | reverse complement strand
TTCTTGCCGATGATCACGCCGGGGCGCGCGGCATAGATGGAGACGCGGCACAGCTTGGCCGGACGCTCGATCACCACCTTGGAGATCGCCGCCTGCGGCAGCTCCTTCATGATGAACCGGCGGATCTTCAGATCCTCGAGCAGCAGCCGGCTGTAATCGGCGCCGTCGGCATACCAGCGGCTGTCCCAGGTCCGGTTGATCTGCAGCCGCAGACCGATGGGGGATGATTTCTGACCCATGGTTTAAGCTTCCTGCTGCTCGCGGACGACGATGCGCACGCGGCTGAACGGTTTCACGATCCGGCTCGAACGACCGCGGGCACGCGGCGTGAACCGCTTCATCGAGATCGACTTGCCGACCGAAGCCTCGGCGACGACCAGCGCGTCGACGTCGAGATTGTGGTTGTTCTCGGCGTTGGCGATGGCGCTTTCGAGCACCTTCTTCACGTCGACCGCCATCGCCTTCTTCGAGAAGGAGAGGATGTTGCGCGCGTCTTCGGCCTTCTTGCCGCGGATCAGGGCCGCGACGAGATTGAGCTTCTGAGCGGAGCCGCGGATGGTCGTGCCGACCGCCAGCGCCTCATTGTCCGCGACCTTGCGGGGAGCTGCCTGCTTAGACATTAGCGCTTGCCCTTCTTGTCGGCGGCGTGGCCGGGGAAATAGCGGGTCGGCGCGAACTCGCCGAGCTTCATGCCGACCATGTCCTCGTTGACGCTGACCGGCACGAATTTGCGGCCGTTATAGACGTTGAACGTCAGGCCGACGAACTGCGGCAGGATGGTGGAGCGGCGCGACCAGGTCTTGATCGGCGCGCGGCCACCGGCCTCCTGCGCGGATTCGGCCTTCTTCAGAAGGCTCAGTTCGACGAACGGACCTTTCCAGACGGAGCGGGCCATCGATTACCTCTTCTTCTTCGCGTGACGCGAACGGATGATCATCTTGTCCGTCGCCTTGTTGTGGCGGGTGCGCGCACCCTTGGTCGGCTTGCCCCAGGGGGTGACCGGATGACGGCCGCCCGAGGTGCGGCCTTCACCGCCGCCGTGCGGATGGTCGACCGGATTCTTCGCGACGCCGCGGGTCAGCGGACGCTTGCCCATCCAGCGCGTGCGGCCGGCCTTGGCGAAGTTCTGGTTCTGGTTGTCCGGGTTGGACACCGCACCCACGGTGGCCATGCAGTCGGAGCGAATATAACGCTGCTCGCCTGAATTGAGCCTGACGATCACCATGCCGCGATCGCGGCCGACGACCTGCACATAGGTGCCGGCCGAACGGGCGATCTGACCGCCCTTGCCGGGCTTCATCTCGACATTGTGGACGATCGTGCCGACCGGCATCGAGCCCAGTTCCATCGCGTTGCCCGGCTTCACGTCGACCTTCTTGCCGGCGACGATGCTGTCGCCAGCGGCCAGGCGCTGCGGCGCGATGATGTAGGCGAGTTCGCCGTCCTGATACTTGACCAGGGCGATGAAAGCCGTGCGGTTGGGATCATATTCCAGCCGCTCGACGGTGGCCGGAACGTCCCACTTGCGACGCTTGAAGTCGACATAGCGGTAACGCTGCTTGTGGCCGCCGGCGATGCCGCGCGAGGTCACGTGTCCCTTGTTGTTGCGGCCGCCGGTCTTGCGCTTGCCTTCGGTCAGCGCCTTGACGGGCTTGCCCTTCCACAGCGACGACTTGTCGACGAGGATCAGGCCGCGCTGCGACGAGGTCGTCGGGTTGTAGCTCTTGAGTGCCATCTCTTAGATCCCGGTGGTGACGTCGATCGACTGGCCCTCGGCCAGCGTCACGATCGCCTTCTTGACGTCCGAGCGCGTGTAGGGGCGACCCTTCCAACGCTTGGTCTTGCCCTTCTGCACGATCGTGTTCACGCCCGTGACGCTGACCCCGAACAGGGCTTCCACGGCCGCCTTGATCTGCGGCTTGGAGGCGTCGCCGGCGACCTTGAACACGACCGCGTTGTGCTCGCTGAGCAGGGTCGACTTCTCGGTGATGTGGGGCGCGAGGACGACATCGTAATGATTGATGTCGACCTGGGCCTTCTTCGCAGCCTTAGCCATTGAAACGCGCCTCCAGCTTCTCGACCGCGGCGCGCGTCAGCACCAGCGTATCAGCCTTAAGGATGTCGTAGACGTTGGCGCCCACGGCCGGGAGCAGGTTGATCTCCCGCAGGTTGGACGACGCCTGGGCGAAGCCGACGTTCAGCGCGTCGCCGTCGATGACGAGGGCGGTCTTGCCGAAGCTCAGCTTGCCGAGCTGGTCCTTGAGAACCTTCGTCTTCGCCTCGGCGACGTCGAGATTCTCGAGGACGACCAGATTGCCGTCACGCGCCTTGCTTGACAGCGCCATCTTGAGACCGAGCGCGCGGACCTTCTTGTTCAGCGACGGATTGAAGTCGCGAACGCGCGGGCCGTGCGCCTTGCCGCCGCCGATGAAGATCGGGGCGCGGCGATCGCCGTGACGAGCCGTGCCGCCGCCCTTCTGGCGACCGAACTTCTTGCCGGTGCGGGCGACGTCGCTGCGCTCGCGGGCGGCGCGGGCCGTGCCGCGGCGCTTCTCGAGCTGCCAGGTGACGACACGATGCAGGATGTCGGCGCGCGGCTCGATGCCGAACACGTCGTCATTGAGCTCGATGTCCTTGCCGGCCTTGCCGCCGTCGAGGGTCTGAACCTTGACCTTCATGACTTAGCCTTCCTGGCCTTCGGTCGCTGCCGGAGCCTCGGCCTCGGCCGGAGTCTCAGCGGGAGCGGAGTTGCTGTTGGCCGCCTGGCGGATGCCGGCGGGATAGGGAGCGGCGTCCGGACGGGCGACCTTCACCGAATCCTTGACGAGCAGCCAACCACCCTTGTGACCGGGCACGGAGCCCTTCACGAAGATGAGGCCGCGCTCGACGTCGGTGCGGACGACTTCCAGATTCTGCTGGGTGCGATTCTTGGCGCCCATGTGACCGGCCATCTTCTTGTTCTTGAAGACGCGGCCCGGATCCTGGCGCTGACCGGTCGAACCGAGCGCACGGTGCGAGATCGACACGCCGTGGGTGGCGCGCATGCCGCCGAAGCCCCAGCGCTTCATGCCGCCCGCAAAGCCCTTGCCCTGCGTGCAGCCCTGGATGTCGACATACTGGCCGGCGACATAATGATCGGCGGTGAGCTCGGCGCCGACATCGAGGAGCGCATCCTCGGCGACGACGAACTCGGCGAGCCGCGCCTTCGGCTCCACCTCGGCCTTGCCGAAGTGGCCGCGCTGCGGCTTGGACAGGTTTTTGGCCTTGGCGCTGCCGGCGCCGAGCTGGAC
>JAEZES010000177.1 GCA_023432995.1 Pseudomonadota bacterium | reverse complement strand
GCTGATGCTGGTGACCGACCAGGCCAAGCTGATCCGCATCGGGCTCGATTCGCTGCGCGTGATCGGGCGCAGCACGGCCGGCGTGAGGCTGTTCGACGTCGCCGAGGGCGAGCACGTCGTCAGCGCCGTCCGGCTCGACGAACAGGAGGCGCCGGAGAACGAGGCCGAGGAGGCGATCGTCGAGGAAATGCTCGGCCGCGGCAGCGAGGAGACGGCGCCCCGGACCGACCAGGCGCGCGACGATATCGAGGACGACGGCGACGGGGCGTAAGCCCCCTCCCCTTCGCTGCCTGGTCGCGGGCGCTGCGCGCGCGGTTCGACAGGCTCACCACGAGCGGGTCAGCGTGACAGGGGTTCGAGCAGTCGATCCCGCTCCCAAATCCCGCTCGTCCTGAGCTCGTCGAAGAACGCGGGCATACTGCCCCTTGACCCTCACGCGACGTGAGGGACTATCGAACCGTCCTGCGGAAGGACGACGACGATGAGCAGGTACACGGTCAAGCAGCTGGCGCGGCTCTCCGGGGTCTCGGTGCGCACGCTGCATCACTACGACGAAATCGGGCTGCTCAAGCCGGCGTTTCTCGGCGAGAACCGCTATCGCTACTACGGGCGCGAAGAGTTGCTGCGCCTGCAGGACATCCTGTTCCATCGCGAACTGGGGGTGCCGCTGCAGGAAATCGGCCGGCTGCTCGCGCGCGACGGGCGCGATCGGGCCGAGATCCTCAGCCGGCATCGCGAGATGCTGGCCGAGCGGATCGACAGCTCTCGCCGTCTGCTCGAGACGATCGACCGCACGATCGCCCAACTCAAGGGGACAGCAACGATGCAGGACAAGGAGCTCTACCACGGCTTCGCGCCCGAGAAGCAGGCCGAATACGAAGAGTGGCTGGTCGAAACCTACGGCGACCCGATGCGCGAGAGCATCGCCAACAGCAAGGCGCACTGGGCCGGCAAGGGCCCGGAGGCGATGCAGGCTGCGCTCGCCCACGGCGAGGCCGCCGAGGCCGAACTGGCGCAACGCTTCACCGCCGGCGTCGAACCCGCCTCGGCGGAACTCGACCCGTTGTTCGACCGCCACCGGGCGTGGGTCTCGAAGATGTGGGAGCGCGAATGCGCCCGCGACGGCTATGCCGGGCTGGCCGACATGTACCTCGCCCATCCCGATTTCCGCGCGCACTTCGACAAGCGCGGTGAAGGCTTCACCGACTGGCTGACGACGGCGATGAAGGCCTACGCGGCGCGGGGCTAGTTGCTGGCGACGACGCGCAGCTCGGGGTCGCGCTTGCGCAAGGTAAGCGCGACCCCGGTCGCGATCAGCAGCTGGCCCAGGTAGTAGATCGGCCAGACCAGGATCTGCGGCACGATGTGGCCCTGCAGCGGGCCCATCTCGGCGAACAGCAGCATGTCGGCGATCACGAACAGCACCGCGCCCGAGCCGACCCGGTAGCGCGGGAAGACGCTGGCCCAGGCACCGGCCGCCATCGCTCCGAGCGCGAGCGCATAGAGCGCCACGCTGGGGGCGTCGGCGCGCTCATGAGGCATGAACCAGGCGATCGCCGGGGTCAGAAGCAGCAGCGCGACCACCGCCCACTTCTGGCTCGGCGTCAGGCGCGGCCGTCGGTTGCGCAAGTACACGCCCAGCGCGAGCACGTGGTAGAGGAAGAACAGCAGCGCGCCGATCGTGCGGTCGACCTCGATCGCCATGTCGCCGAGCGCGGCGGCGCCGAACGCCCAGGCCAGCAGGCGCGCGTCGGGGCTCGAGTGGCGCAGCCACAGGTACAGCGCCAGCAGCGCCACCGCCGAGCCCTTGAGCGGGATCAGGTAGGCTTCGGGCCACGGCTGCCAGCGCAAGTAGTAGAACGCCAGCGCGGCGGCGATGCTGGCGAGCAGCAGCGGGCGTTTCTCGGCGAGGGCGCGTCGGCTCATGCGCGATGCCTAGCGCGGACCTGCGCCGGCGCAAGGCCTCAGGCGCCGGGCTCCATTTCCCACAGGCCCGGATAGCGCCGCACGAACCCGCTCGCGGCCATTTCCAGCGTCGCCGCGTAACCGGCCGCCGGCGAGCGGTAGTCGTAGCGGTCGGGCGCGGTGCGGCGGTAATCCTGCTCGAGCCGGACAAGCGTGTCGGTGCCGAGATCGAACCACGCCACGGGAATCCCGGCCCCCTCGCCGAGCGGCAGGTCGGCATGGAGCAGCTGGGGCAGGTTGGTCGCCGGGGTGAAGCCGAAGTCGAGGTGAACGAGACCCTCGACGCCGGACACGGGCGCCCCATCAAGAGTCCAGGCCTCGCGCAGCCGCCGGATCTGGTGGCGGAACGGACGACCCGAGCGGTGGCCTTCAACGCGCGCCGCCAGGGTCGTGAAATCGGGCGCCAGCGAGACCTCGTAGCGCAGCCCGGTCGGCCCGTGCTCGTGGAACGCGGCGTAACCGGACAGCCGCCAGCCGCTGTCGTCAGGCGCGAAGCGCGCGGCGTCGTGTCCCGGCCGGTCGAGCCGGCGCCAGAAGGCGGCAAGCTCCATCGTGCCTCCGATCTGCCCGGCTTACCAAATGCGCGGCGAGCCGATATGGGCATGGCCATGCACCAGGTTCACATCATCGGCGGCGGCCTCGCCGGCAGCGAGGCGGCCTGGCAATTGGCCCGCCGCGGGATCCTCGTCCGGCTGTCGGAGATGCGCGGCGGCGGCGGGTCGACTCCGGCGCACCAGACCGACGGGCTGGCCGAGCTGGTCTGCTCGAACAGCTTCCGCTCGGACGACGACGAAAAGAACGCAGTCGGCCTGCTGCACCACGAGATGCGCCGGCTGGACTCGCTGATCATGCGGGCCGGCGAGGTGGCCCGGGTCCCGGCCGGTTCGGCGATGGCGGTCGACCGCGACGTGTTCTCGGCCGAAGTCCAGAACGCGCTCGAGCAGCACCCCAACGTCGAGATCGTGCGCGAGACGGTCGACTCCCTGCCCGACGCCGGGCTGACGATCGTCGCCACCGGGCCGCTGACCGCTGCCGCGCTGGCCGGCAGCATCGCCCGAGCGACCGGGGCCGAGAGCCTGGCGTTCTTCGACGCGATCGCGCCGATCGTCCACCGCGACAGCATCGACATGGACGTATGCTGGATGGCCGCGCGGTGGGACAAGGGCGGAAAGGACTACATCAACTGCCCGATGGACAAGGCGCAGTACCTGGCCTTCGTCCAGGGCTTGCTCGACGGCGAGAAGACCGAGTTCAAGGAGTGGGAGGCGAATACTCCCTACTTCGAAGGCTGCATGCCGATCGAAGTGATGGCCGAGCGCGGCATCGAAACGCTGCGGTACGGGCCGATGAAGCCCGTCGGCCTCGACGATCCGCGCACCGGCCGCTGGCCCTACGCGGTGGTCCAGCTGCGTCAGGACAACAAGCTCGGCACGCTGTGGAACATGGTCGGGTTCCAGACCAAGCTGAAGCACGCCGAGCAGGTGCGGCTGTTCCGCACGATCCCGGGTCTCGAGCATGCCGAGTTCGCCCGGCTCGGCGGACTGCACCGCAACACCTTTCTCAATTCGCCGACGCTGCTCGACCGGCAACTCAGGCTCAGGCAGGCGCCGCACGTGCGCTTCGCCGGCCAGATCACCGGGTGCGAGGGCTATGTCGAAAGCTCCGCGGTCGGCCTGCTCGCGGGCCTGATGGCGGCGGCCGAACTGAGCGGGCGCGATTGGCTCCCGCCGCCGCGCACCAGCGCGATGGGCGCGCTGCTGGCGCACATCACCGGCGACGCCGACGCCGAGACCTACCAGCCGATGAACATCAACTTCGGCCTGTTCCCGCCGCTGTCAGAGGTGAGGAAGAAGCAGCGCAAGGAAGCCTATACCGAGCGCGCCAAGGCCGACTTCGGCGCCTGGCTGGCCGCGGCCGAGGTCGTCCCCGCCTAGGTCAGCAGCGGCAGACGGGCGTCGCCGCCGGTCGCGGCGCGGTGGTGGCGAACTCCATCTGGGTCAGCTCGCCGTTGCGGTCGGCGTCGGCCTGGTCGAACCGCTGCACCGTGGTCACCGCCCACTCCTCGAACGTCAGCAGGTTGTTGCCGTCAGCGTCGAGGTCGCGGAAGGCGTCGGTCCGCGTCGACAGCATCTCATTGCGCGTGATCCTGAGGTCACGGTCGCGGTCGTAGCGAAAGAAGCGCCGCTGCTCGCGGGTCAGCTCGCTTGCTTCGGGAGGCTCGGGCCCCGACAGGCCGGCCACGTCGGCGCTCGGCAGGCCTTCGGGAACGGGCGCTGCCGGCGCCGATGGCGGCGGCGCTCCGCGCTCGACCTCTGCCCGGCCCTGCAGCCAGACCACGCCGATACCGACGAGCAGCAGCGCCAGCGCGGCGCCGATCACGAGGCGGTTCATGGGCAAGTCTCCTTGTCCCGTAGCCGCGAAAGCTACCGCCCCGTGAGGCCCACCCGCAATGCGTGGAAAGCGCTAGCCGGGCCAGCGAGCAGCTCGCCCCCGCCCCGGGAC
>JAEZES010000169.1 GCA_023432995.1 Pseudomonadota bacterium | reverse complement strand
GCCTCCCAGATCGCCTCCTCGCTCGCCTCCCAGTTACCGTAGCGCAGGTTGTCGCGCGCGCTGGCGGCGAACAGCGTGCCTTCCTGCGGCACCAGCGCCATCCGCCGGCGGATCTCGGCCGGGTCGGCCTGGGTCAGCGGCACGCCGTCGAGCCGGATCGTGCCGACCTGCGGGTCGTAGAACCGTTCGGCGAGCTGGAAGATGGTCGACTTGCCGGCGCCCGAGGGACCGACGATCGCCACCGTCTCGCCCGGCTCGATCGTCAGGCTGAAATCGTGGATCGCCGGCGCATCGGGCCGCGTCGGATAGCGGAAGGTGACGTTCTGGAACGCGAGCGCGCCGCGCGGGGGCTCCGGCAGGGCGACAGGGCGCGCAGGGGGGGCGATCGCGGGTTTCTCGTGCAGCAGCTCGTCGAGCCGGCTCGCCGCGCCGGCCCCGCGCAGCAGGTCCCCGTAGACCTCGGTCAGCGAGCCCAGGGCGCCGGCGACCAGCACCCCGGTCAGCACGAAGGCGGCGATCGTCCCGCCGCTCAGCGAGCCCTCGGCGACCTGCACCGCGCCGCGCCAAAGGAGCATGGTGATGGCACCGAAGATCAGCGCGATGACGATCGCGGTCATCACCGAGCGGATCATGATCCGCCGCCGCGCGGTGTCGAACGTTGCCTCGACCGCCTCGGCAAAGCGTCCGGCCTCGCGTGCCTCCTGGTTGAAGCCCTGGACGATCTTCATCGCCCCGAGCACTTCCGACACCAGCGAGCCGACTCCGGCCACCCGGTCCTGGCTGTCGCGCGAGACCCGGCGCAGGCGCCGGCCGATGGTGACGATCGGCACCAGCACCGCAGGGACGATCAGCAGCAACATCCCGGCCAGCGCCGGGGCCAGATAGAGCAGGTAGCCGATGCCGCCGATCGCCATCAGCGCGTTGCGCAGCGCGACCGAGATCGTCGTCCCGACAACATGCTCGATCTGCGCCGTATCGGCGGTCATGCGCGAGGAAATCTCGCTCGGCGAGTTCTCCTCGAAGAAGCTCGGCGAGAGGCGCAGCAGGTTGCGCTGCACCGCCAGGCGAATGTCGGCCACGACGCGCTCGCCGAGCCACGAGACGAAGTAGAACCGGCTCGCGGTTCCGAGCGCCAGCACGACCACGATCATCAGCAGGTAGCGGAACCAGCGGCCGAGCTCCGCCGGATCGACGCCGGTGGCAAAGCCGCGATCGACGATCAGGCGGAAAGCCGAGGGGATCGCCAGCGTCGCCGCGGCCGTCACTACCAGCGCGACCAGCGCCAGCGCCACCTTGCCCGGATAGCGCGCCGCCGCAGCGAAGATCATCCGCAGCGGGCCGAGCGTCTTCGCCGGTTCGAGGTCCGAAGGAAGGGTGCGGGCCATGGCGCCGGGGCGTTAGCCGATAAGTCCCGGCGATTGAAGGGCGGGCAGGAGAAGAACGGCCGATCTGGCGATGCCGCATTGCAACATCGCGTCCCAACCGCCAGATAGGGATTCGAAAGGAAACCCGCCGACTTGCTTTACGACGCTTACGAGCTGCACCGGTCGCTGCTCAACAGCGCCAGCAACTGGGCCGCGATCGGGGCGCAGCTGCTGAGCAACCCGGCGCTGCCGATGGGTTACTTCGGCACCGGACCGATCATCGCCAGTGCGCTGCAGGTGTTCGCCCACCTCTACGAGGAGCGCGGCAAGCCCGAATTCAACATCCGCCACGTCACGGTCGACGGCCGGGAGCGCGAGGTTCGCGAAACGGTCGTGCTCGAAAAGCCGTTCGGCTCGCTGCGCCATTTCCGCCGCGCCGGCCTGCCCAAGGACGCGCCCAAGCTACTGATCGTCGCACCGATGAGCGGCCACTACGCGACGCTGCTGCGCGGCACCGTCGCGCGCTTGGTCCACCACCAGGAGGTGTGGATCACCGACTGGGCCGACGCCAAGACGGTGCCGCTGTCGGAGGGCCACTTCGACCTCGACGACTACATCGACTACCTGATCGAGTTCCTGCGCTTCATCGGCGAGGGCACGCACGTGCTCGCTGTGTGCCAGCCCTCGGTTCCGGCTTTCGCCGCCGCGGCAGTGATGGGCGCGGCGGACGACCCCTGCCGCCCGGTGACGCTGACGATGATGGGCGGGCCGATCGATACCCGCGCCAGCCCGACCTCGGTCAACGACGTCGCCGTGCGCCGCCCGCTCGGGTGGTTCGTCAACAACGTCATCGCCACGGTGCCGCTCAACTATCCGGGCGCCGGCCGGCCGGTCTATCCGGGCTTCCTGCAGCTCGCCGGGTTCCTGTCGATGAACATCGAGAGCCACCTCATGAGCCACTACGAGATGTTCAAACATCTCACGCTCGGCGATCACGACAGCGCCGCCGCGACCAAGCGCTTCTACGACGAGTACCTCTCGGTCTGCGACATGACCGCCGAGTTCTACCTGCAGACGATCGAGCACGTGTTCCAGCGGCACTCGCTGCCCAAGGGCGAGTTCGTCCACCGCGGCAAGCCGATCGATCCCGACGCGATCCGCGATACCGCGCTGCTGGCGATCGAGGGCGAGCGCGACGACATCTCGGGCATCGGCCAGACCCGCGCGGCGCTCGACCTCGCCCCGCACCTGCCGGCCGCCCGCAAGAAATACTATCTCGCCGAGGACGTCGGCCACTACGGCATCTTCAATGGCAGCAAGTGGCGCATGCGCATCGCGCCGGTGGTCGAAGACTGGATTCGCGCCAACGCGCGCCGCTAGCCGGGGGTCTTCCGCAACGGCACCCCCCATGGGAAAGGGACAGTGCATTGGGGGACTGCCCTTGGTCCCTCGGAACCCTGATGGGGAGCGGCTGTCCCTAATCCGCCGGCGTCTGCGGAAACAGCTTGCGGAACAGCCGACGCACCGCGAGCAGCAGCCCCACCGCCAGCACCAGCAAGGCCACGGCTACCGCCCCGGCGGCGACCGGGTACTCGTAGATCAGCCACAGCAGCCCGACCGTGGCGATGTCCTCGGTGGTCGAGACCGCGATGTTGCTGACCGGTTCCGGGCTGGTGTTGACCACCGCGCGGGCGCCGGCCTTGCCGCCGTGCGCGAGCAGCGCGCTGCCGCCGCCGAGGATGAACGCGATGACCTGCGTCGCCGGGTCGCCAGGGTCGACGATCGCCAGCGCCAGCAGCGCCCCGCCGACCGGGCGGACCAGCGTGTGGATCGTGTCCCAGATGCTGTCGAGCCAGAGGATCTTGTCGGCGAAGAACTCGCACAGCGCACCGATCGCGGCGACGCCCATGACCCACGGGTTGGCCAGCACCTGCAGCCCGGCGAGGTGCTCGGGCAGCGGCACCACGCCGCTGTACATGGCCAGCCCGGTGGCGAGGATGACGAGGTAGAGCCTCCAGCCCGCCAACAGGCTGGCGCTCGCGGCGATGCCGATAATCTCGACCGCGCTCAGGGCGGGCTGCGCATCCATCCCGCACCCTTATCGGCCTGTCAGACCGATGCGGGAAGCGGTTTCTCGGCCTGGTGCCGCCGGAAGCGCGCGGTGCGGGGCAGGCTTTCGGTCCGCCTGACGTAGCTCCACAGCGCGCATTGCAGCCCGATCAGCATGAAGATGAACGGCTGGTAAGCGATGCCGACGAAGACCGCGCCGACCAGATAGACCAGCTGCGCCTGCTGCAACGCGGTGGCCAGGCCCCATTGCCACGACGCCTTGCGCTCGCCGTCGCCGAACCTCCGGCGGACCCGTTCCATCTGCCAGAGGCCGAGCGCCTGCAGCCACAGCCACAGGGCCAGTCCCGGCCACCCCTGCTCGCCGAGCACCTCGAAGTACGCCGAGTGATAGGCGCGCGCCTCGTCGGTCACGCGCTCGGTCTCGATCATCTTGTTGTTGCCGCTGCCGCTGACGGTGCGCGTGTCGTAGGTGAAGCTGTTGCCGAGATAGGCGTCGAAACCGCCGCCGAACGGATGCTCGGCCACGTAGTCGAACGTCCAGCTCCACACCTGGACCCGCGTCGAGGCGGACTCGTCGCTGCGGTAGTCGGTGATCGTCGCCATCCGCTCGAGGTAGCTCTGCGGCAGGAACGGCAGCGCGGCGAGCAGCGTCAGCGCGCCGAGCCCCGCATAGACGAACCGGTAGCGCACCGAGCGCAGCAGCAGCACGGCGAGGGCGGCGATGCACACAAGGCCGGTCCGCGCGGCCGTGCCGATCGGGATCAGCAGGCAGGCGAAGATCAGCCCGGCGGCGAACAGCGAGACAGGCCAGCCCGGCCGGAACACCGTCCCGTGGCGCGCGAGCCACAGCACCAGCGGGATCGTGGCGATTGCCGCGGTCGACAGGATCGAGCCCTCGTAGAGACCCGAATCCTCGCGCACCAGCAGGCTCAGCACTCCGTAGCCGCCGCCGCCGAACACGGTCTTGATCCCGCCGTTGATGATGATCGTGCCGATCGACAGCACCATGACCAGCGCCGCCGCCTCGATCCGCAAGCGCGTGCGCAGCGTCAGCGGCAGGAACGCGGCGAACACCAGCGCCTTCCACACCCAGTCCCACTTGGTCAGGGCGGCCTCGGGAAACTCGGCGGCCAGCGTGGTCGCGCCGCACCACGCGAGCAGCGCGACGATCAGCCCCTGGCGGAGCGTGAAGCGCGAGCCGTGCTTGCCGTCGAGCAGCAGCCAGCCGCCGAACGCCGCGGAGAAGGCGATCAGCGACACCGGCAGCGCCTGGATGGGACCCCAGCCGATCTTCTGCGGGGCGACGACGTCGATGTAGATATACGCCAGCACCCACAGGAACGGGCGCTTGAGACCCATTGCCAACAGCACGGCGATGAAGCCGATCAGCGCCAGGTCAAGCACCCGACGGTTCCTCGGCGGCGGCCTTGTCGGTGCGGGTGTGCCACGGCCGCCGCGGGGCCGGCGGCCCGGCGTCGTCGGCATCGAGATCGGCGCGGAACAGCAGCCGCCCCAGCGCGAGCAGCAGGAGGCCGTGCGTCAGAGCAAGGGTGAAAAGGTCGATCAAGCCCGTTTTCCGGCAGTGTGTTGCGGCCTTTATCCGCTCGCGGTTGACGCGCCGTTAAGCTTGTCGTGGCAGGTTTGCCGCGATGTTCCGGGTACTCCACGTCCTCGATCACTCGCTGCCGCTGCACAGCGGCTACGCGTTCCGCACGCGGGCGATCATGAAGGCGCAGGCGGCGAGCGGGCTCGACGTGCGCGGGATCACCGGAACGCGCCAGCCGGCCGGAGAGCCGCCGCTCGAGGTGTGCGACGGGCTGCTGTTCCATCGTACGCGCGCCGCGGTCTCAGGCCCCGTCGCGCTGCGCGAGTGGCGCGAGATCGGCGCGCTGGCCGACGCGATCGGCGCCCTGGTCGAACACTGGCGCCCGGACGTGCTCCACGCGCATTCGCCGGCGCTGTGCGGCATGGCTGCGCTGCGCGCCGCGCGGCGCCACGGCCTGCCACTGGTCTACGAGATCCGCGCGTTCTGGGAGGACGCCGCGGTCGGCAACGGCACCGGTCGCGAGGGCTCGCTCAAGTACCGACTGACCCGCAGCCTCGAGAACCGCGTGGTCGCCGGGGCCGATGCGGTGATGACGATCTGCCATGGCCTGCGCGACGACCTGATCGCCCGCGGCTTCCCCGGCGGGCGCATCGGCATCATGCCCAACGGGGTCGACCTGGCGCTGTTCGGCACGCCGCTCGAGCGCGACAAGGCGCTTGCGGAGGACCTCGGGATCGGCGAGGGCCCGGTGCTCGGCTTCATCGGCAGCTTCTACGACTACGAAGGTCTCGACGACCTGATCGAGGCGATGCCGGCGTTGCTGGCCGAGCGGCCCGGCACGCGGCTGCTGCTGGTCGGCGACGGACCGGTAGCCGAGAGCCTACGGCAACGCGCGGCGGCCTCGCCGGCCGCGTCGGCGATCCGCTTCGCCGGGCGCGTGCCGCACGGCCAGGTCGCGCGCTACTATTCGCTGTGCGACGTCATGGTCTACCCGCGCAAGGCCAGCCGGCTGACCGATCTGGTCACGCCGCTCAAGCCGCTCGAGGCGATGGCCTTGGGTAAGCTCGTCGCCGCCTCCGCGGTCGGCGGGCATCGCGAGCTGATCGACGACGGCGAAACCGGCACGCTGTTCGCGCCCGGCGACCCGGCCGATTGCGCGCGCGTGCTGGCCGA
>JAEZES010000147.1 GCA_023432995.1 Pseudomonadota bacterium | reverse complement strand
GCGCAGGATCGCCCCGAGATTGTGCGGATCGGTCACCTGATCGAGCACGAGCACGGGCCGAGCCGGGTCTCCTGCGAGCACGTCGGCGAGGTGCAGGTCGTCGAGCGGCAGGCACTCGAGCACCAGGCCCTGGTGCGGCGCGTCGCGCGCGACGAGCCGGGCGAGGTCGGCCGCTTCGGCGTACTCGAGGGGAAAGTCCGGCGGCAACTCGCCGTCGAGCGAGGCGATGCCCTCGCGCGTCGCCCACAGCTTGCGGTGGCGGCGCGCCGGGTTCTTGAGCGCGGCCTCGACCGCGTGGCGGCCCCACAGCCGCACCGCGCCCTGCGACGCGCGCCCCGATCCACGACCGCCCTGCATGCGCCCTGCGCGGCCGCGCAGGTTGCGCCTCTCGTCTCGTTTGGCCATGCCGCTCCCCTGCCAGCGGCCCCATTGACAGGCAAGCGCCGCTTCGCCATGGACCCGCGCACTCGGCCGGCAGGCCCCCTTGCGGGGCCATTTCAGCGGGTCCGCCCGCCTCCGGCTCTCCGGTGGACAGGTGGCCGAGTGGTTAAAGGCAGCAGACTGTAAATCTGCCCGCGCAAGCGTACGGTGGTTCGAATCCACCCCTGTCCACCAAGAGCTGCAAGAGCGCACACGGCACCCATCGCCGGGTATCGCGCGCTCCCGAGACTTCGGCTTGTCCCACGAGGGAGGCGCCCTTACATGAAGGCATGTCCGGAGAATTGAGCGACAACAGGGGCCGCGGCGAGGCTGAGTGGAACTGGCCCGCGATCCACCCCGAGGGACGGAAGTTCGGTCTGATCGCCGTGGCGGTGGCGCTGGTGACGCTGCTGCTGTTCGACTGGGAGATCATCGGCTGGCCGCTGCTGCTGCTGTCGGCCGGCGTCTTCGCGTTCTTCCGCGATCCCGAGCGGGTCGTGCCGCAAGGCGACGACCTCGTGCTGTCACCGGCCGACGGCCTGGTGACGATGATCTGCCAGACAATGCCCCCGCCTGAGTTGCAGGGGCCGGACGCGGCGGGCTTTCCGGGGCTGGGCAGCGAGCCGCTGACGCGCGTCTCGATCTTCATGTCGGTGTTCGACGTGCACATCAATCGCGCGCCCGTCGGCGGCACCGTGCGGCGTGTGTTCTACATCCCCGGCAAGTTCATGAACGCGGACCTCGACAAGGCGAGCGACGAGAACGAGCGGCAGCACATCCTGATCGAGCGGCCCGACGGGCGGCCGATCGGCTGCACGCAGATCGCCGGGCTTGTCGCGCGCCGGATCGTGCCGTTCGTCAAGCCGGGCGACATCGTCGCGGCCGGACAGCGGATCGGGCTGATCCGCTTCTGCAGCCGGGTCGACGTGTTCCTGCCGCAAGGCACCGATACCCGCGTGCTGCTCGGCCAGCGGGTGATCGCCGGCGAAACGGTGATCGCCGAGCTCGGCCGGCAGGAACTGCTCGAGGGCGTGCGGCAGTGACCGGACCCGACGATCATGGCGAGGACGAGCCAATCGCCCCCGGGCCGGCCTGGCTCGGACCCAAGGCGAGCGAGGACGAGATCCCGGCGAGCCGGGCAGGGGGGCTGACCCTGCGCGCGGTGCTGCCCAACGCGATCACCGCGGCCGCGCTGTGCTCGGGGCTGACCGGGATTCGCTTCGCGATCAACGGCAACTGGGAGATGGCACTATTCGCGATCATCCTCGCGGGCATGCTCGACGGAATCGACGGCCGCATCGCCCGCCTGCTCAAGGCGCAGTCGCGCTTCGGGGCCGAGCTCGACAGCCTGGCGGACTCGCTCAGCTTCGGGATGGCGCCGGCGCTGGTCATGTTCCTGTGGTCGCTGCAGGACCTGCCGCGCTTCGGGTGGTTTGCGAGCCTCGCTTTCGCGATCTGCTGCGCGCTGCGCCTGGCGCGGTTCAACGCGCGCATCGACGTCGAGGACCAGCCGCACAAATCGGTCGGGTTCCTGACCGGCGTTCCGGCGCCGGTCGGGGCGGGGCTGGCGTTCCTGCCGATGTACCTGTGGATCGCCAGCGGCGAGGCGATATTCCGCCACCCGGTGCTGGTCGCCGCCTGGCTGGTGGCGATCGCGTTGCTGATGATCTCCAACCTCGCGACCCTGAGCTGGACCTCGATCCGGCCTCGCCGCCACATCCGGCTCGAAGCGATTGCGCTCGCCGGGCTGGTCTTCGCCGCGCTGCTGACCGAGCCGTGGTGGACCCTGGCCGGCGTCAGCATCGTCTATCTGGCGCTGATGCCGTGGGCGATCGTGCGCTACGGCCGGATCAAGCGGCAGCGAGCCTCGGCTGGAACGCCGGCCGCGGGGGCATCTTCACCACCGGCCGAATAACCGGGGCACGGCGGTCCAGCTCGCCAAGTTCAACCAGGATAAGCCTGGCCCGGGCCGAGCCGACGCGAAGCGACTGGTTAATGACCGCGAGGGCCGCGACAGCGGCGATCGCGAACAGCAGTGAAATGGCCATGCCCAGCATCGTGCGTCCTTTCGAGGCGGGAAACCGGCGAATCAGCGCAATGTTCCCGTTCAGTTCCATGTTCCCTATTTGTTCCCGCGTGTCAACCTCGCGTGAAGCGGGCGCACGCGATGGGAGAATTGGAACTGGATTCGGGTGGTAAATGCGGCTAAGGGCCGCCCCGCCGGTCCGCCGACCCTTCGGAAGCCCGGCAAATTCACATGGAAGGCACTTCACACCGGTGCCGGCTGCGGGATCTCCGCCGGCTGGTTCCCCGCCTTCCAGAGGCCTAACCGGAAAGGAATTAACTATGGCGGTTCCCACCGTCACCATGCACCAATTGATCGAGGCCGGCGCGCACTTCGGCCACCAGACCCACCGCTGGAACCCGCGGATGAAGCCGTACATCTTCGGCTCGCGCAACGGCGTCCACATCATCGACCTGTCGCAGACCGTGCCGCTGTTCGCGCGCGCGCTCGACTTCGTCGCAGCCACCGTCCGCGCCGGCGGCAAGGTGCTGTTCGTCGGCACCAAGCGCCAGGCGCAGGAGCCGATCGCCCAGGCGGCCCGCGCCAGCGGCCAGCACTTCGTCAACCACCGCTGGCTCGGCGGCATGCTGACCAACTGGAAGACCATCTCGGGCTCGATCAAGCGGCTCAAGAGCCTCGAGGAGCAGCTCAGCGGCGACACCTCGGGCCTGACCAAGAAGGAAGTGCTGCAGCTGACCCGCGAGCGCGACAAGCTCGAGCTGTCGCTCGGCGGCATCCGGGACATGGGCGGCATTCCCGACGTGATGTTCGTGATCGACGCCAACAAGGAAGAGCTGGCGATCAAGGAAGCCAACGTGCTCGGCATCCCGGTCGTGGCGATCCTCGACACCAACGTCGATCCTTCGGGCATCGCCTTCCCGATCCCGGGCAACGACGCCGCCAGCCGCGCGGTGCGCCTGTACTGCGACGCGGTCGCCCAGGCGGCGACCACCGGCCGCAACGAGGGCGTGGTCGATTCGGGTGCCGATATCGGGGCGATGGAGGCTCCGCCGGAGGAGGCCGCCATCGCCGAGGAGCCCGAAGCTCCGGCCGCCGAGGCTGCCGAGACGCCGGCCAACGAGACGCCGGCTGACGAGGCTGCTGCCGAGGCGTAATCGCCCGTCACGATTGCAATTGAGGGCGCCGGGCCAATCTATGGGGCTCGGCGTTCCCCCGATATTTCAGAGGACTTACCTATGGCTTACACAGCCGCAGACGTGAAGAACCTGCGCGAGCGCACCGGCGCCGGCATGATGGACTGCAAGAAGGCGCTCGACGACACCGGCGGCGACATGGAGGCGGCGGTCGACGCGCTGCGCGCCAAGGGGCTCGCCGCGGCGGCCAAGAAGTCGAGCCGCACCGCGGCCGAAGGCCTCGTCGGGGTCGCCGTCAACGGCACCCGCGGGGTCGCGGTCGAGGTCAACTCGGAGACCGACTTCGTCGCCAAGAACGAGCAGTTCCAGGACTTCGTGCGCAACACCACCGAAGTCGCGCTGTCGCAGGACAGCGACGACGTCGAGGCGCTCAAGAACGCCGCCTATCCGGGCGGCGGGACCGTGGGCGAGACGCTGACCAACAACGTCGCCACGATCGGCGAGAACCAGCAGTTGCGCCGGATGAAGTCGGTCGCGGTGTCGCAGGGGCTGGTCGTGCCGTACATGCACAACGCCCAGGCGCCGAACCTCGGCAAGATCGGCGTGCTCGTCGCGCTCGAGAGCGCGGCCGCAGCCGACGTGCTCGAGCCGCTCGGCAAGCAGCTGGCGATGCACATCGCCGCGGCGTTCCCGCAGGCGCTCGACGCCGACAGCCTTGACCCCGAGGTGATCGCGCGCGAGCGGCGGATCGCCGAGGAGAAGGCAGCCGAGAGCGGCAAGCCGGCCGACGTCCAGGCCAAGATGGTCGACGGCGCGGTCAAGAAGTACGCCAAGGAAAACGCGCTGCTCAGCCAGCTGTCGGTGATGGACAACAAGACGCCGATCTCCGACGTCGTAGCCCAGGCGGGCAAGGCCGCGGGCGCGCCGATCGTGCTCAAGGACTACGTCCGGTTCCAGCTCGGCGAGGGCATCGAGAAGGAAGCGAGCGACTTCGCCGCGGAAGTGGCGGCGGCGGTCGCCGGCTGAGCCGACGCACGACATTTCGAGCCTGTGAGAGCGGCCGGCCGGCCGCGGGGGGGGCGGCGG
>JAEZES010000088.1 GCA_023432995.1 Pseudomonadota bacterium | reverse complement strand
GCGGCGACGGCCTACCTCAAGCCGGCGATGGGGCGGCAGAATCTCGACGTGCGCTCGGGGGTGCTGGTCCGCCGGCTGGTGTTCGAGGGCCGGCGCTGCGTCGGCGTCGAGGTCGACCGGGGCGGCGAGCCGAAGGTCATCCGCGCGCGGCGCGAGGTGATCGTCTCGGGCGGCGCCTACAACTCGCCGCACCTGCTGCTGCTCAGCGGCATCGGTCCGGCCGAGCATCTGCAGGCGCACGGCGTCGCGGTCGTCCACGACAGCCCCGGCGTCGGCCGCAACCTGCAGGAGCATCCCTGCGCCAGCCTCGAGTTCTGGGCCAGGGACAAGGTCACCTTCCTCAACCAGCTGCGCTGGGACAGGATCGCGCTCAACTCGCTGCGCTGGCTGGTGACCGGCCGCGGGCCGATGGCCTCGCAGGTCAACTCGTGCAACATCGTCGTCCGCACCGCGCCGCACCTCGAGCGGCCCGACTTGCAGGTCATGGTCAACCCGATCCGCTTCGACGCCGCGCCGTGGGGGCCGCTGCTGCGCAAGGAGCAGGAGCACGTGTTCTGGGCCGGCGTGGTCCAGCTCCACCCCGAGAGCCGCGGCTGGGTCGAGCTCAAGAGCGCCGACCCGCGCGAGGTCGCCGCGGTCACCCTCAACGTGCTCGCCGAGGCGGCCGACCGCGAGCAAATGCGCCGCGCGTTCCGCACCACGCGCGCGATCTACAACACCCGGCCGATGGCCGACCTGATCGCCGGCGAGAAGACCCCGGGGGTCGAGGTCGACGACGACGACGAGCTCGACGCGTTCATCCGTGCGACCTGCTACGTCGCGCAGCACCCGACCAGCACGTGCGCGATGGGCATGGGCGAGCGCTCGGTGGTCGACCCCGAGCTGCGCGTGAGCGGGGTCGAGGGCCTGCGCGTGGCCGACGCCTCGGTCATGCCGACGGTGCCCGGCGGCAACACCAACCTGACCTGCTTCATGATCGGCGAGAAGGCGGCCGACCTGATCCGCGGGCGCTCGCTTCCGCGGGCGGAACTCGGGGAGGGACCGTCCCCCTCGCGCGCCGCGCCTGCAGAGGGACAGTCCCCGGAGGGACAGTCCCCGGAGGGACAGTCCCCTGGGGGACTGTCCCGTTCGGGCGAGACGTCCGCATGAGCCGCACGCGTGAGGAAGAGGCCAACCTCAAGCTCGTGCTCGACCTGTTCGAGCAGGTGCTGAGCCCGATGGATTCCTCGGCGGTCGACCGGTTCATTTCGGCGGATTACATCCAGCACAACCCGTCGGTCGAACCGGGGCGCGACAGCCTCAAGGCGTTCCTCGACACGATCAGGGCGCAGACCCCGCAGGCCGTGCACGAGGTCAAGCGCGCGTTCGTCGACGGCGACCACGTGATCGTGCACTACCACGTCCGCCGCTGGCCGGGCGACAGCGGCTGGGCGGTGATCGACATCTTCCGCGTCGCCGACGGCCTGGTGGTCGAGCACTGGGACGTGATGCAGGACGTCGTCGAAGGCGGGCCCAACCCGATCGGGCCGTTCTGATGCGCGCGCGTGGGCATGCACTCACGGGGGATTGGTCATGATCGGCTTGCGAGCGGAGAGAAGTCATGCGCTTCAGCGATAAGGTCGTCGTCGTCCTCGGCGGCAACAGCGGGATCGGGCTGGCCGCCGCCCGGGCCTTTGCCGCCGAAGGCGCACGGGTGCGGATCACCGGCCGCGATCCGGCGACGCTGGTCGAGGCCGAAGCGCTGATCCACGGCGCCCGCAGCTTCCGCGCCGACATCGCCGATCTGGCCGCGATGCGCGAGGTCTATGCCGCGATCCTCGAGGCCGACGGCCGCATCGACGTGCTGTTCATCAACGCCGGGATCGGCGGCTTCGCGCCGCTGCGCGGGATCACCGAGGCGGCCTGGGACCAGGTCCACGCGGTCAACCTCAAGGGCTGCGTGTTCGCCCTGCAGCAGGCGCTGCCGCTGATGGGCCGGGGCGCCTCGGTGGTGGTGACCGGCTCGATCGGCGCGCACGGCGCGCTCGAGGGCAACGGCACCTATGCCGCGGCCAAGGCGGGGCTCTACATGGCGATGAAGGTCTTCGCCAAGGAGCTGGTCGGCGAGGGCATCCGCATCAACGTCGTCAGCCCGGGCCCGATCGACACCCCGCTGCTCCAGCGCAATCCGGGCATGACCGACGACGACGTGGCCCGGCTCAAGGGCATGATGATCGAGAACATCCCGATGCACCGCATGGGCGAGGCCGACGAGGTCGCCCGGGCGGTGCTGTTCCTCGCCAGCGACGAGGCGGCGTTCATCACCGGCGCCAACCTGTTCGTCGATGGCGGCCTGATCGAGTTGCGCTGATGACCGAATTTGCCGACACCACCCCCTTCGCCGCCCCGTTCTCGACGCTCGACAACCCGCGGCTCGAGTTCGTCATGGAAGTGCGGCTGACTTTCCCCGAGGTCCATACGATCGCGCCGCACCCGAACGGCGGCATGCGCACCGCCGTGCTGGTCGAGGGCGGCACGTTCGAAGGCCCGCGCCTGAGGGGCCGGGCGATCCCGGGCTCGGGCGGCGACTACGCCTATTTCCGCCCCGACGACGTCGCCGTGTTCGACGCCCGCTACCTGCTCGAGGAGGACGACGGGACGGTGATCCTGCTCAACAACCGCGGTTTCCTCTGGGGCCGCAAGCCCGACACCATGCAGCGCCTGCGCGACTGGGCGTTCGCGGGCGGCGAGCCGGTGCCGCACGAGGACTACTACCTGCGCGGCAACCCGACCTTCGAATGCCCGGTCGGCAAGCACGACTGGCTGACCAAGCACGTGTTCGTCGGCGTCGGCGAGCGGCGCGCGGACGGCAACCGGCTGCGCTACTACGCGCTGGTCTGACGCTCTCGGGCGGGGAAGGGTAGCCGCACGTTCTTTGACCGGCTCGGGCCAGGGAGGCGGTGCGGCTCGCCGAACTTAACAGTCTTGGCGGACATCGGTTCCCGCGAGCCGTCGGAGCGGCTGATAGCAACTTGGCAAATCGGGGAGTCCCGTGCAAACCTAGGGAAAACAGGATGAAGGACTCGAAAGTCCTCGACCGAGGGGATCACTGTCATGCTCGCTCAGTTTCGCTTGCTCCGTCTGGCCTTCGCTGTTCCCGCGGCCTGCGCGTTCGCCGGGTCACCGGCGGCGGCGCAGGATAGCCACGCGGCCCACGCGGCGGCCGAGGCGCCCGCTGCGGCCGTCCGTCAGGTGCGCTGGTCCGATCCGGCCGCCTGGCCCGACGGCAAGGTCCCGCTGGCCGGCGATGCGGTCACCATCGCGCGCGACCTCGACATGCTGCTCGACGTCGATCCGCCGGCGCTGCGCAGCCTGACGATCGACGGCAAGCTGCGCTTCGCCCAGGATCGCGACATCGGCCTCGAGACCGAGTGGATCTACCTGCGCGGCGGCGAGCTGCACGTCGGCAGCGAGGACCGGCCCTACACGCGCCAGGCGACGATCACGCTGACCGACACCGTTCCCGGCGAGGACATCAACACGATGGGCGACCGCGGCATCATGCTGATGGGCGGCACGCTGAGCCTCCACGGTGACCGCACCCACACCTGGACCAAGCTGGCCCGGACCGCCGAGGCCGGCAGCAGCCGGATCGAAGTGCTCGACGCGAGCGGCTGGCGCAAGGGCGACGAGATCGTCCTCGCCTCGACCGACTTCGACCCGTACCAGGCCGAGCGGCGCACTATCACGGCCGTCAGCGGCAACACGATCACGCTCGACCATCCGCTCGAGTACATGCACTTCGGCCAGATCACCTTCGGGGTCGACGAGCGCGGCGAGGTCGGCCTGCTGTCGCGCAACATCCGCGTCCGCGCGTCCGATGATGCCGAGACCTCGTACTTCGGCGGCCACATCATGGCGATGGCCGGCTCGACCGTGCGCATCTCGGGTGTCGAGCTGTCGCGCATGGGCCAGCACCTGACGCTCGCCCGCTATCCGATGCACTGGCACCTCGTCGGCGACGGCGCCGGCCAGTACATCCGCAACGCCTCGATCCACGATACCTTCAGCCGCTGCGTTACCGTCCACGGGACCGACAACGTGCGGATCGAGAACAACGTCACCTTCAATACCGTCGGCCACTGCTTCTTCCTCGAGGACGCGGTCGAAACGGGCAACCAGTTCGTCCACAACCTCGGCATCCTGACCAAGTGCCACCCGACCCGGCCGTGCGAGCCGACGCATCTCGGGCCGGCCGGGCTGGCCACCTCGGTCAATCGCGGCGCGGCGGGGCAGCGGTCCGACCAGATCCTGATCCCGTCGGACAACACCGCCTCGACCTTCTGGATCACCAACCCCGACAACATCTATCGCGACAACGTCGCCGCCGGGTCCGAGGCGATCGGCTTCTGGTTCGCCCTGCCGGTCCACCCGACCGGCCAGTTCGAGGGCACCGAGCGCAGCGCCAACACCTGGCCGCGGCGGATCAAGGTCCGCGAGTTCACCGGCAACACCGCGCACTCGAACTTCGACGGGTTGATGTTCGACCGCGGGCCCAATCCCGACGGCACCTTCAGCGTCGGCGGCAGCAACTACCACTTCCCGACCGCCGATCCGGCGAACCCCAACAGCGAACCGCTGGTCTCGCTGTTCGAGAACTTCACCAGCTACAAGAACCGCAACGGCGGCGTCTGGGGCCGCGGCGAGCTGCACCTGTTCCGGAACCTGCGCGTCGCCGACAACGCGATCGGCTTCACCCACGCGGCGTCGGCGGTCGGCCGCGCGCCCTATACCTCGAAAGTGGTCGATTCGGTGTTCGTCGGCGAATCCGACAACATCGGCAACCCGCGTACGCCCGAGGAGATCGCCTACGGCCGCAGCCTGCCCAACGGCATCCCCGACTTCCCGATCCGCGGCTACGAATACTACGACATGCGCCACGACGTGGAGAACACCACGTTCGTCAACTTCCAGCCCAACGCCACGCGCGACGCGGGCGCGGTCTCGTACCTGATGTACACCAGCTTCGGGATGAGCACCGAGAACGCGATCGAGGGCGCCAGGTTCGTCAACTCGAAGCCCGTCAGCTTCCCGCCCTACGTGCGCCGCTGGGCTTCCGACCTCGGCCGCGCCAACGCCTGGCGCGGCGCCGCGATCCACGACAAGGACGGCTCGCTCGGCGGCGTGCCCGGCGGCTTCGTCGTGCTCGACAACGGCATCGCCTCCGACGACGAGGCCTGCACGATCAGGCCCGAGTGGGGCGCCGCCGTGTGCAAGGGCGACTTCGGCCATTTCGGCCTCGGCCCGAACATGGGTTTCGGCACCGCCCCGATCGCCGATCCGATCATGCTCAGCCGCAACGGTCGCCGGTGGGAATACACCGGCCAGACCACGATCCGCAGCGGCGCCGAAGTGCGCGTCGAGACCAGCCGCACCGACCTCTCGCTGACCCTGCGCGAGATGGACAACGGCTCGTGGGTGATCTTCGAGCTGCCCGGCTTCGCCGGCACCGCCGGCGGCAAGGAGCAGCCGAGCCTCGAGGCGCTTCGCGCGGCGACCGAGACCTCGTGGTACCGCGCCGACAACGGCACGCTGTGGGCCAAGCTGGTGGTCGACAACGCGGTCGGCGCGAGCGTCCAGATCGGCACGCCCGGCGCGGGTGTGAGCACGGTCGGCACCGGGCCGGGCGGGGCGTTCGACGCCGGTGCCCGCCTCGACGTCAGCCGGCAGGTCCGGGTCAGCTCGGCAGCGACGAACGAGCAGGCCGTGCAGCGCCAGTAGCTCCGGCCGGGCGGTCACGACTGGCTCGATCGCCGGGCCATTCGATGCCGCCCGCTGTCCGCACCGTCGGTGTGGTGGTCACCCGCGGCTGGCCGTCATGCTGTGGCGCTAGGGGGCGCGACGGTCCGCTTGAGCGGAACGTCGCAGCGCCGAGGCCGGGACGTTCCGCATCGATCAGCGATCAGGCGTAGCTGAGCTTGAGCGTGGCCTTGCGGCGCCGCATCGACCCGGCGATTGCGCCAAAGCCGAGGATCATGAAGGCCCAGGTTGCCGGTTCCGGAACCGCGCCGTTGTTCGGGTCCGGGGGATTGGGATCGGTGATGATCACCTCGCCGCCACTGACGTTGAAGCTGGTTGAAATGTAGGAGTACTTCGGCCCGCCGCCCGGATCGTCGGCGACGTCGACCTGGCTGTACAGGTTGACCGCGTTGCCGAGGAAATCGACGAACGCGCCAGTTGGAGCGATTGCCTGAGTTGGGATTGAATCCCAATGCGCAAATATGTCGGCAGACGCGACCGGCGAAGGCCCCGCCAGCAACTCGGTGCCGTTCCACACGCCATCCGTCGACGGATAGGTGACCCCGCTGAACGAGGCGAGGGGAATGAGGGCGTTGAGAATCTGGTTGGCGTCCACCTGGCAACAGTTGTGATCGGTGCCGATCATGAAGCCGCCGCCGCGCTTCGCCAGCGAAAACACCTCGTTGATGGTCAGCGCTGCCGAAGACCCGTTGATTCCGGGATAGTCGCTGCCGGCATCGTAAGCGATGCTGCGGATGTACAGGGTGCCGTCGAGCAGCAGGTTGTTCTTGCCGCCGCCGTACATCGCCTGGACGGCCGCTAAGTCCGCCGCATCGAACTTAGCGAACTGGCTGGTCGCATCGAACACGATCACGTCATACATGTTCGAGGCCAGATGCGCCGCGAGCGATCCAGGCGTCTCGCTGCTGAAGTAGGTCGAAGTGAATACCGTACCGCCGGCATAGGCAGTCAGCGAATCGGACATTTCCTGCCGAAAGGCATCCGTCGCCTGGCCCCCGTATTCGGGCGTCGAATCCCACCATAAGACGCTGTAAGGGGCCGCAAAAGCTGGCTGAGCCAATGCAACCGACGCCGCAAATACGACGAATTTTCTCATGGCGGTTTCTCCCCCGTAATCGTGAGTCGGCAGTCTTCCAATGGCGGCGAACTTAGCTTGTTAAGTTAACGTTAACAAGTTCAATCGACCCGGGTGAGCTGTCCGAGGTCGCGGTCTCGAGTTGAGGACCCCATGCCGGAATCGGTCGTGCGAAAGCGGGCGTGCTAGTCCCCGGTCTCGATCCGGTAGTCGAGCCGCGGCTGGTAGGTCGCCATGTACCGGTCGGGCAGGCCGCTGTCGGCGATCACCACCCGCTTCTTGATCCGCCACTGGCCGTCCTGCCGCACGAGCAGGTCGTATTCGCGGCCCTGCTCGAGCAGCTGCGGCGGCTGCTGGATCCCGCTGTTGATCACCCCGGTCCAGTAGAACTGGGCCGTGGCGGTATCGCCGTCGACATCGATCACCGGGTTGCTGATGATCATGTGGAACGTGCCCTGCGCCGCCGGGGCGTCGGGTTCCTCGGCGCTTTCGGCGTAGAACGCCTCGATCGCCTCGCGCCCGGTCGAGACGATGCCGTTGACGTCGAACACCGCGTCGTCGGTATAGAACGCGCCGAAGTCCTCGGCGGCGTCCTGCCGGCCGAAGTTGCCGTAGTAGCGCGTCACCATGTCCTCGATCGCGATGCGGTCGGCCAGTGCCGCGCCCGCTTGCGTGCCGCTTGCCGCGAGCCCGGGCACGTGCGGTCCGACAAGCGCGCCCGCCGCCACTCCGCCCAGTACCGCCAGCCCGGCCACCCAGTTGCGCACCATCGCCCTCTCCTCCCTCGTCGGCTTTGCGCGGAGAGTGCCGCCGGCCGCTGCGCGCCGCAAGCCGCGACGTGCGACGAAGCGTGGATGGTGCGCCGGGGCCCGCTGGACGCCGCGCGCCGACCCGGTTAGCTTTTTCCGCAGCGGACGGAGCAGCCGGGCCGCCATCGAACGAAAACGATAACGCTTGGGGGAGTTTCACGATGTCTGGATATCTTGCGCTTGCCGTTTCGGTCGGCCTGCTCGCCGTCCTCGATACCTGGTTGTTTGTCGTGCCGCTCGCCGCCGCCCTGCCCGGGCTGGTGTGGATCTCGTTCATCGCCTGGGGCGCCCACTTCCATTCGGGCGCCGGGGTCAAGGGCCTGACGACGGCGATCGTCGGCATGAGCTTCGGCGCGCTCGTCGGAATGGTCGCGGTGATGCTCGCCAGCGGGCCGCTCGCCGGAGCCGGCGACTTCGCCGCCCCGATCGCGGTCGGCCTCGGCGCGTTCGTGATCTGCCTCGCCAGCAAAGTCCCGCCGCTGGCGACGATCCCGGCCAGCGTCTACGGCTTCGCATCGATCGCCGGGCCGATCCTCCTGGCCAACATGGCCCCGCAGGAAGCGATCCTGCCGACCGTCGCCTCGATCATCATCGGCGCGGTGTTCGGCATCGTTTCCGAAAAGCTGGCCGACGTGCTGACCAAGAAGGCACCGCCCGCCGCCTGAACCGGCTCGCGGACCCCCCGGGGTTCCGCCTGCTTCGCTGGGCCGCCCGCCGCTTGCGGTGGGCGGCTTAGCTTTGCTTGGGCACGGTTAAGCGAGTCTCGATTGCCTTCTCAAGTAAAATAGTTGAGATAACGGATGCCTGCCCGCAGCAGGCCGCGGCTTTTGATGGATGTCAGCTTGCTCCGCGTCACCAACGGCTAAAGCGCACGAACCGACGCGACCACGCGGGCTCGTGCTCCCTAACAGGAGAATACGCATGCCCTACCGCAATCATTACACCCGCCGCCGGCTTGCCCGGCCGAGCCATGTCCCGCTGACGCACCCCTCGTGGGCCGGTTACCCCGACGGGCTCGACCTGTCGCAGCGTCTCGCCGCGGCGGACTTCTGGCAGCGCCTCGGCCTCTGAGGACCCGGACATGCGAACTCACACCCCTTCGCCGGACGGCGCACCGCTGGTGCTGATCGTGCCCGGCCTTCACGGCAGCGGGCCCGATCACTGGCAGACCCTGTGGCAGCGCGCGCTGCCGCTCGCCGAGCGGGTCGAGCTCGGCTCGTGGGACGACCCGCACCGCAACACCTGGGTCAACCGGCTCAACCTCGCGATCCACCGCGCCGGGCGCCCGGTGATCGTGGTCGCGCACAGCCTCGCCTGCCACGTCGTCTCGTGGTGGGCCGAGTACGAGCGGCCCGCCGCCGACGGCCCGGTCAAGGCGGCGCTGCTGGTCGCGCCGCCCGAGGTCGAGCAGGGCGGGGTCGACGCCCGCCTCGCCCGCTTCGCGCCGGTGATCCCCCGCCCGCTGCCGTTCCCCTCGATCCTCGCCGCGAGCCGGGACGATCCGTGGATCGCCTTCGGGCGCGCCCGGCGGCTGGCGCGGATCTGGAAGAGCCGGTTCGTCGATGCCGGCTGGCTCGGCCACATCAACGCCGAGTCCGGCCTGCGCGACTGGCCGTTCGGGCAGTTCCTGCTGCGCCAGCTCCACGCCGCGGTCGAGCCGCTCAACCAGCCGCCGGTGCGCGGTCGCAACTACGCGGCGCTGGCCGAACAGGCGGCGCTTATCGCGGCCTTGCCGCGCTGATCCCGGTGCTGGCGCGGACGGCATAATCGGGCTCGCCGCGCCACACCAGCAGCGGGAAGAAATAGTGCCGCCAGGGCCACGCCAGCAGCGCGTTGAACGCGATGCTGAGCGCGCCGAAGGTCCACTCGACCGCGCCTTCGTCGAGCGCGAAGTTCCAGTACACGATCACCACGTTGAGCGGCACCAGCGCGATCACCGTCAGCGGCATGGCCCGGTTGAGCAGCATCGTCACGCCGAGCGCGATCTCGATCGCCTTGATCCAGTCGAACAGCCCGCTGGCTATCAGCGCCCGGGTGAAGGCGATCGAGGCGGGCTCGTCGCCGAGCGGCTGCAGCTCGGGCCACAGGAAGTGCATCAGGCCCGAGAACAGCCACCAGCCGCCGAACACCAGCCGGCTGGCGTGATAGAGGTAACGGAACATCGGACGGCCCCTCCTCAATCCTCCCCGCGCTCGTCTCGGCGAGGTGGCGCGCGCCGCAGGCGCGTGACGGAGGGGTTTTTCGGCACCGCGCTACCCCTCCACCACCCTTCGGGTGCCCCTCCCCGGGCCATCCCGGGGAGGATCGTTCGCTACGGAGCGCCGCCGGGTCCGGCTTCGGGCGAGGGCAGCTCGCCCTGCTTGGCCCACTGCTCCTCGCGCAGCTTGCGGAAGCGCGGGCTGGTGGCGGTGATGTAGCCGCGGATCTGCACGTTGCCTTCGTGGCACGCGTATTCGTAGAATTCGTAGTTCGGGTTGCGCTGCCACGGGATGTCGATCTTGTAGGGTTCGGCCAGCATGACCGGATCCTCGATCCACGCCTCGTAGCGCATCTGGTCGGGACCGACCGGCGTGATCCGCTCGGTCACCTTCATCTGCGCGCTGTTGGGCGACGGGCCGTTGCTGAACCCGGGGGTGAAGTTGGTCGTCTCGACCACCAGCGTGTTCCCCTCCCAGTGCCCGCGCGAGTAGCCGAGATATTCGGTCACTTCGGGCGGCGGCGCCGGGCGCCCGTCGAGGTAGATCTTGCGCGTCTCGTGGACCATCTCGATCGCGATCACCACCAGCTCGGGCGCCTGCATGACCCGCAGGCCCATGTTGTAGGCGCCGGTCAGCATCGAGCCGGGCATGCCGCGGCTCAGGCAGCGGTCCCAGATGCCGAAGTCGGTGATCTTGTCGAACACCTCGGTGTTCCACGAGTTCTTGACCCCGGCGGCGGCCCGGCGGCCCTCCTCGGTCAGTGCCGGGTAGCGGCCGTTGGCCGGCTGGGTGATCATCGAGGTCTGCCACAGCGGCATGCCGTCCTCGCGCCAGTGGCCCATGCCGAGGATGCCGAGCCGGTCCTGCGCCGCTTCGAGGCCGGCGCGCTGCTCGGCCTGGCCGAACCGCTCGCGGTACTCGGCCTCGGTCCACTCGGTCCGCGTGCCCACCTCGGGCGGCCGCTCGCGCGGCGTCGCGGCGAGATAGTCGACCGGCCAGAACCCGCGCAGGTCGGGGT
>JAEZES010000083.1 GCA_023432995.1 Pseudomonadota bacterium | reverse complement strand
GGCGAGCCCGCCGCGCTCGAGGTGCAGCAGCCGTGGACCCGCGACACCGCCGGCCGCACCGCCAACGCCGCGGTGTTCATGACCCTCGAATCCCCGGTCGCCGACCGCCTCGTCGCCGCCGCCTCGCCCGCCGCGCGCCGCCCCGACCTGATGACCATGACCGGCGACGCCGCCGGCGGCGGGCCGATGGCGATGGCCTATGTCGAGGCGATCGACCTCCCCGCCGGCGAGCCGGTCCGCCTGCACCCGGCCGGGCTCCACGTCTGGCTCGACGGCCTCCGCCGCCCGCTGCGCGCCGGCGACACGATCCCGCTCGAGCTGACCTTCGACCGCGCCGGCCGCCGCCAGGTCGAAGTCACCGTCATCGCCCCCGCGGCCCCGGCGCCCTAACTCCCTGTCTCGGGGGGGAGGGGGACCACCCAATCCTCCCCCGTTCCACGGGGGAGGTGCCGAGCGAAGCGAGGCGGAGGGGGCCAGAATTGAAGGACACACAATGGACCAGGACCTCTACGACAAGGGCATGAAGATCCGCCGCGAGGTGCTCGGCGACGCCTACGTCGACCGCGCGCTGGCCAAGTCGGGCCCGTTCAACGACCCGCTGCAGGAGCTGGTCACGACTTACTGCTGGGGCTGGAACTGGGGCCGCGAGGGCCTGCCGCGGCGCGACCGGAGCCTGATCAACCTGGCGATGATCGCGGTGCTCAACCGCCCGCACGAGCTCAAGGTCCACGTCCGCGGGGCGCTCAACAACGGCCTCACCCGCGAGGAAATCCGCGAGGTCCTGCTCCAGGTCGGCATCTACGGCGGCATCCCGGCGGCGGTCGACAGCTTCCGCCTCGTCAACGAGGCCTTCGCCGAGATCGACGCGGAGCAGGCGTGATGGATCTGCTCGTCCGCCTCGAGATCGAGCGCGAGTGCGGCCGCCTGCCGCTGCTGTTCGCGCGCTATGCCGATAACGGCGACCACGCGAGCCTGGCGCAGCTGTTCACCGAGGACTGCGAGTTCGCCCGTCCGTTCCAGCCCGAGCATCCGTTCTACGGCCGCGAGCGCGTGCAGGCGATCTTCCGCGACCGCCCGCCGATCCTCGTCCGCCACCTGGTCAGCAACGTGCTGGTCGAGGTCGTCAGCAGCACCGAGGCGCGCGGGACCAACTACCTGGCGATGCTCTCGAGCCATGCCTCGACCGTGCCGCCGCAGGAAGCCGGCGGGCTCTACGTCGGCGGGTTCGAGGACCACTACGTCAAGACGCCGGGCGGCTGGCGCTTCAAGAGCCGCTACGGGCGCGTGGTGCTCCACCAGGGCGGCCCGATGCCGACCATTCCCGCACCGAGCGACGAAGCAAGGGGACTCAAATGACCGTGACCGCCGCCAACGCCAACGAGCAGCTGGTGCTCGATTTCTTCGAGGTGCTCTCCTCGGGCGACCTCGAAGCGCTGCGCCGGTTCTACCACGAGCACTCGGTGTGGGAGCCCAAGGTCAAGGACATCGCCGGCGCCGGCAAGCACGTGGGGATGGACATCATCGACAAGTTCCTCGCGCCGGTGCGCGGGATGTTCGAGCCGGGCGACCCCAAGGTCCACGTGCTGAACATGTTCTCGAGCGGGCCGTTCGTCTGCGTGGAGAGCTATTCGACCGGCAAGACGCTCGACGGGCTCGTCTACGAGAACGACTACTGCTGGGTGTTCGAGGTCGCGAACGGCAAGATCGACGCCATGCGCGAGTACATGGACAGCCACTACACCGCCAAGCTGTTCGGGATGGAGTGAGCTTGCTCCGTATCCAACCCACACTTCGTCATTGCGAGCGTAGCGAAGCAATCCAGGGCGGCGCGCGAACCGCTCTGGATTGCTTCGTCGCTTCGCTCCTCGCAATGCCGATGCCTACGGATGAGGCCGGTCTCTGATGGCGCGCTTCGACGGCCAACCGATCCTGATCTCGGGCGCCGGTCGCGGGCTCGGCGAGGGGATCGCCCGGCATCTCGCCGCCGAGGGCGCGCTGGTCGGCGTGGCGGACATCAACGGCGACAGCGCGCGTGACGTCACGGCGGCGATCGAAGCCGCCGGCGGCAGGGCCTTCGCCTACGAGGCCGATCTCGGCCGCCGTCAGGCGTTTCTCGACGTCGCGGAGGCGTTCGCGCGCGACGCCGGGCCGCTGCGCGCGGTGGTCAACAACGCCTCGGTGCTGGTCTACGAGCCGATCGAGCAGGTCACCGAGGACACGCTCGACCGGATGCTCTCGGCCGGGCTCAAGAGCGTGTTCTGGGGGGTGCAGGCGTTCCTCGCCCACCGCGACGAGAACGCGACCGGCAACATCCTCAACTACTCCTCGCCGGTCGCCTATCGGGGGCGGCCGAACACCGGGGCGTACACCACGATCAAGGCCGGAATCGCCGGGCTGACCAAGGTGCTTGCCGGCGAGCTCGGCCCGCGCAGGATCCGCGTCAACGCGATCGCCCCCGGCAGCGTGCCGACCCCCGCGACCGAGGGCTTCGTGACCCCGGAGCAATACGCCGAGCGGGCGAAGCACATTCCGCTCAGGCGCAACGGCACGGTCGAGGACGTCGCCAAGGCCGTCGCGTTCCTGCTGTCGGACGAAGCGGCGTTCATCAATGGCGCCATGCTGGCCGTCGACGGCGGCATCATCGCGGCGGGGTGAGGGTGATGCGGAACATCGAAGCACGCGGGAATTCCTCCTCCCCCTTGAGGGGGAGGGTCGGGGTGGGGG
>JAEZES010000026.1 GCA_023432995.1 Pseudomonadota bacterium | reverse complement strand
GCGCAGCTCGGTCTGCGCCGGCATCCGCTCGCTCTGCGCGCGCACCGGCGCGGCCGCCGGCGCGGCATCGGGCGCAACGACGCGCCAGATGATGTTGGCGGTGTCGTCGCTCACCAGCAGCGCGCCGGTCTTGTCCCACGCCACCCAGGTCGGCCGGCCGTGGGTCTCGCCGTCGCCGGCGAGGAAGCTCTCGAGCACCGGGACCGGCGCGCCGGTCGGGTTGCCGCGCTCGTCGAAGCGGACGAAGACGACGTCATAACCCGACGGCGGCTTGCGGTTCCACGAGCCGTGCCGGGCGACGAACGCGCCGCGGCCGAACGCCTCGCCCATCCGCGACCCCTCGCGGGTGAACGCCAGGCCGAGCGCGGCGACGTGCGGGCCGAGCGCGTACTCGGGCCGGCGGGTGTACTCGGTGAAATAGGCCGGCATCGGCGCCTCGACCCGGTCGTCGAACACGTCACCCCAGTAGACCCACGGCCAGCCGTACTGCGCGCCGATCGGCACGTTGGTCAGGTAGTCGGGCACCAGGTCCGAACCGAGCTGGTCGCGCTCGTTGACGGTCACCCACAGTTCGCCGTTCCACGGGTTCCACGCGAGGCCGTTGGGGTTGCGCAGCCCGGCCGCGAACTGGCGCGATTCCCCGGTCGTCAGGTCGAGCTCGTGGATCGCCGCGCGGCCTTCCTCGAGCTCCATCCCGCCCTCGCCGATGTTCGAGGCCGAGCCGACCGCGACGTAGAGCTTGGTGCCGTCGTCGCTGAGGATGATGTTGCGCATCCAGTGGTTGCCCGCCGGCGGCAGGTCCATCAGCTTGGTCGGGGCGCCGGTCAGCGTCGTCGCGCCCTCTGCGTAATCGAACCGCAGCACCGCGTCGTGATTGGCGACGTAGAGCTTGCCCTCGCGCCAGGCGATGCCCGACGGCGACGCGAGGTCGCTGCGCAGCGTGTGCCTGGCCTCGGCCACCCCGTCGCCGTCGGCGTCGCGCAGCAGCACCAGCTTGTTCGGTGACGGCACGGCGGCGCCGGCGCGGCTGAACAGCAGCCCGGCGATCCAGTTGGTCAGCGCGTTGCCGCCGCCGAGGATCCGCTCGGGCGCGTTGCTCTCGGCGACGAGGATGTCGCCCCCGGGCATCGCGTAGATCACTCGCGGGTGCTCGAGCCCTTCGGCGAAGCGGTTGACCGTCAGCCCGGCGGCGGCGGTCGGCGCGGTCCCGTCGGGCCAGCCGATCGGCCGGGCGACGGCGACGGTCGGGATCAGCTGCGCGTCGGGCTCGGCCAGCTGCGGCTCGGGTCCCGAGACCTGCGCGAGGCTCAGCTCGGCCGGATCGCCGCGCACTACCCACCAGCCGGCCAGTGCCAGCACCACGAGCACGACCACCAGGCCGATGGCGATTTTCTTCAGGATCCTCATCGCCCACGGGATAGGCCAAGGGTGGCTTGGCGGCAACGGGCTTCGGCGGCTAGGACGGACGGCGATGTACGACTTCGCCGCCGATCCCGCCCAGCCCAAGCCCGAGTTCTACCGCGAGCTGGTGGCTTCCGCCGATGCCCTGACCGCGGGCGAGCCCGACGGTATCGCCAACATGGCCAATCTGGCGGCGCTCGTCTGGCAGCTGGTGCCCGAGCTCAACTGGGCCGGCTTCTATCGCCTGATCGGCGACGAGCTGGTCCTCGGGCCGTTCTGCGGCAGGCCGGCCTGCATCCGCATCCCGCTCGGGCAGGGGGTCTGCGGCGCCGCGGCGTCATCGCGGCAGACGCAGCGGGTCGCCGATGTCCACGCGTTCCCCGGACACATCGCCTGCGACGCGGCGAGCCGCTCGGAGCTGGTCGTGCCGCTGCTGCGGGACGGGGCGGTGATCGCCGTGCTCGACCTCGACAGCCCGCGCCCGGCGCGGTTCGACGCCGACGACCAGGCCGGCTTCGAAGCCCTCGCGGCGCTGGTCGCGGCGCGCGTCTGAAGGGTCCGGATTCGGGACGGCCCCGGGACGCGCTCTTTCCCGCCCGGGCGCACGGCGATATCCTAACGAATGGTAAACGCTTTTCGCCCGCGGGTCGCGCCGCACAGGGGTAGTGCATGATCGCCCGTTTCACCGCGCCGCTCGCCGCCGCCCTCGCCGGACTGGCCGCGCCCCTGGCGGCGCAGCAGCTGCCGGTCGAACCGTTGCCGCCGCCGCCCGACACCGTCACCGCCGCGCCGGAGCCTGCCGCCGAGGGCGTGTGGCACGGCGAATGGCGCGGCGAGTGGCGCCCCGACGGGACCTACCACGGGACCTGGACGGGTTCGTACGACGACGCCGAGGCCGCTTCCGACGCCGACCGCCGCGCAGCATGGATAGAACGCTGCCGCGACGCGTATCGCGAGGCTGCCCCGCGGGACTGGTGCGAAAGCTACCTCGCCCACTACGAGCACGCCTACGCCGCCGCCGTGCAGGGCGCGGTGCTGGCCGGCCCGCCTCACTGGCGCGCGCCCCCGCATGGCGCGCCTGGCGCCTACCTGCCGCTGCCTTACGCCGCGGGGTACCCTTACGGTCCGGTCGTGTGGGTCCGCGTCCCGATCGTGCGCGAGCCGGCTGCCCCCGGGAAGTAGTCCCCCGGGGCGCCCGACGTCAGCGCAATCGGCTCACGGAGAGCCGCCGGCCGGCGGGCCGCGCGCCTGGGCGACGACGGTGGTCTGGCGCAGCCGGATCGTTCCCAGCCGGGCGACGGTCGCCTCGGGCCCGAGCTCGATCCCGGCGGCGAGCTCGCCCATCCGCCCGAGGACCAGCTCGCTGCTCGGCGACAGCTTGAGCGTGTAGCGGCCGTAGGGGACCCGGTCGAACAGGAAGAACCCGTCGTATTCGCTCATCGCCCGCGCGGCGACGCTGCCGTCGGGCGCGATCAGCTCGAGCTCGACCCCGGGCAGCGCGCGCTCCTCGGCCGAGAGGATTTCCCCCTCGACTTCGCCCGTCGGGGCGACAGCCAGCTCGAGCACCGCCGGGACGCCCGGGCGCGGGGTCACCACCAGCCCCTTGCCGCGCGGCATCAGGAACGGGTCGGGCAGCGTCGATTCGTCGATCGAGACGAGCACCCTGGTGTACGGCTGCAGGCCTTCGACGAAAGTGTGGCCGCGCTCGTCGGTCGGTTCGGACGAGCCGAACTGGCCGGCAGTCACGCCGACGCCCGCCAGCGCCTCCTCGTCGGCCGAGCGGCGCCCGTCGCCGTTCCGGTCGAGGAACACCGCGACTGCCGCCTGCCCGCGCTCGGCCAGCTTCTGGTCGGACATGCGCCAGCCGCCGTCGAGCGGATCGGGTCCGAAGCTGAAGCTCAGCGATAGGTTGGCCCCGATCCCGCCGCGCGTGTCGGCAGTCGCGCTGCCGCGCAGCGAGAACCGGCGGAAATGCCGGATATAGCCGAGCTCGAACGCGGTCACGTCGTTGCGCCCGCGGTGGACCAGGCCGAGGCTCAGCTCGGAGCGTTCGTCGAGCGGCCGTTCGGCGGTGACCGTCGCCGCTTCCAGCCCCTCGTCGGGCCCGCTCAGCTTGTAGGTCGCCTCGCCGCGGATCGTCGCGCCGAGAATCCGCGTGTTGGCCAGCAGGCCGACGCGGGTGCCGTCGTCGAGATCCTCCTCGTCGTCGTCGTCGTCCTCGGTCTCGCGGTGGAGCACGAATCCGGTGAGCGACATCCGCGGCAGCATCAGCGAGGCGCGCGCTAGGATTTCGTTAACCTTCTTGCCGTTGTGCTGCGTCGTGCGGCGCAGCCCGAGCGACAGCGGCAGCGGCATGCGCCCGGCCTGGACGATCGTGTCGAACTGCACCCGGTGCGCGCCGCTCTCGTTGGCGGCGACCAGCGTGCTGGTGTACCCGCCGTCGACGAAGAAGCTCTCGGCCTGGAACCCGATCGGGCCAATATCTCCCAGTATATCAATAAGATAGGCGCGCCCCCGGCCGAACTCCTGCGAGGCCGTGAGGTTCAGCAGCATGCGCCCGAGCGAGCGCTCGAGGTTGAACTCGGCGTAGTCGCGCCGTTCGCCGGCGTAGACCAGCGATTGCCCGCTGGTGCCGATCACCGTGCGGCGGTCGAGACCGTACTGAACGCCTGCGGCGTATTGCCAGCCGCGCTCGGTGCGGTAGCCCGGCGGTGGCCGTCCGAACGTGATCAGGTCGCGGTTGCGCTGGACGATTCCGCTCCAGTATTCGAGCTTGCCCGGCGCCACCGCGCCCTGCCCGACCGGGATCGACTGCGTCTCGTGCCGGACTTGCCCCTGCGGGCCGTAGAGCACGACCTCGAGGTCGTTGTTGCCGTAGATCAGCGGCACTTCGAATTCGTAGCGCCCGTCGAGGCTCTCGCTCTGGTAGGCGAGCAGCTGGCCGTTGCGGTAGAGCTCGGCGTCCCAGCCGAGCGGCAGCGCTCCGCGCAGGATGGTGCTGCCGAACCGCGTCGGGCGGTCGAGCGGGGTGTTGCTGATGAACAGCCCGCGGCCGACGCCGGCGCCGCCGGCGAGGTTGCCCGAGGGCATGTCGACATCGCCGCCGACGATCTGCGTCGCCCGCAGCGGCCCGAGCATGCGGCCGTCCGGGTCCATCCGGAACGCACGCAGGCGCAGGCTCTCGGGCACGCCGTCGCCGTTCGAGGCCAGGCGCAGGTCGAAGCTGGCCATCGCCGCTTCGCCGCTGGCGAAGACCTCGTACCGGGTGTCGAGCCGGCCGCGGCCGGAATCGCGCCGGTAGTCGGCCTGGGCGACCACGTCGACCGAAGGCGGACGCCACAGCGCGTAGGGCTGCGGGGCGCGCGGGTAGGCGCTGAGATCGGTCTCGCGCTCGGGCCGAAGTCGCGCCGCGCGACTTTTGCGCTCGATCGCTTCCATGAACGGGAGGGGCCGCTCGCTCTCGAGCCGGATCACCGAATCGCGCAGGTTGACCGCGAACGACACGCCGAACCAGCCGCCGAGCGCGTCACTGTCGATGCACCAGCCCTCAGGGGTGTCGTAAAGCTCGCCCGGCTGCAGCGGCCGCTCGTTGTTCACGATTTGTACCGTATTGGAATCGCGCTCGATGGTGAGGGTCTGTCCCTCCGCGAAGATCCAGCCAGTCGCGCGGCGCGACTTCCGGTCGAGACGGATCGGCAGGTCGAGTGACTGAATGACGTCCGCCAGGTCGACGCACACCCCGTCCGGGGTCTGGTAGCCGCGGATCTCGTTGAGAAGGCGATAGCTCTTGACCTGCATCTGCAGCAGCACGGCATCGTCTTCAGTCGGCGTGTAGCCTTGCGCCGCGGCTTGGCCGCCCGACAACAGCGCAGCGGCCGCCGCGAGGGTCGCGACGGCCGTCTGGCGCCAGGTGCGGGGGCCGAGCATGGTCGCTTCGGGTGCCGTGCGCCTTGCGGCTTAGCGGATGACCGTCTCGAGCGCGGTGATCAGCGCACCGCCGCTCTGGATCGACTGGCGCAGCTCGACCCGCACCGGGCCGCGCAGGGCGGCGGCCTGCTCGGGGGTGAGCCCGAAGGCCGAGTGCCGGCTGGAGATCTCGGGGTAGACGCCGATGCCGCGCGCCACCAGCGCCGGCTCGTCCTCGCCCTGGCGGTAGACCAGCAGGTCGCCGTAGACCGACGCCTCGCCGGAGCGGGTGATGTCGACCAGGAACGCCGGGCCGTCAGGGCCCTGCTCGATGCGCGGATTGGCGAGGCCGGCGGCGACCTCGAGCTGGCCCTTGCGGACGATGATCGGCATCGTGATGCCGTAGATCGGCACGAGGTTGATCGCGAAGCCGCCGTTGGCGACGGCGCTGGCGTCGGCCGGCGCGATCGCCTGGACCTTGGGGATCGCGGCGAACGACATGTGCACGCGGTATTCGCCGTCGGGCAGTTCGGGCGCCGGACGCGCGCTGATGCGGATCGCCTGCGGTTCGTCGGGCGGCAGCACCACACGCCGCGGCGCGTAGCGGATCATCTCGAGCGCGGCCCTCTCGGTGACGTTGGCCTGGGCCTCCTCGACCGGGACCAGCTCGCCTTCGGGCGTCATGCGCCGCAGCTCGAGGTCGACGCGGTAGGTCGCTTCCTCGTTGCCGATGTTCGACAGGATCACTTCGCCGCCGCGGCGCCCGTCGAGCACCAGCCGGGTCGGCGCGATCAGCAGGTCGCCCTGGGCGGTCACGGGCGCGGGTACGGCGAGCGCTGCAGCAAGGGTAACGAAGACGGCGCCGGCGAGGCGGCGCGAAGACGGGCGGACAAACGGCATCGAGCGATCCCAACTACGCCCCCTCCCCTAGGGGGTTTCGCGTAGGTCGTACCCGCGTAGGGTTAATTCGGCGTAAACCGTGGCCCTTGAGGACAAACGGAAAGGGCCGCTCCGCCGAGGCGGAACGGCCCTTCGGTGCGTGCTCCGGGCGCGTCGGCGCCCAGCAAGCTCAGTTGTACTGCACCTCGACAGCGACGGTGCCGGTGTAGACACCCGGCGCCTGCAGCTGGTTCACCGTCAGCGTGCCGCCGATGGTGAACGGGTTGTTGCCGGCCACCAGCGTCAGCGAGCTGGTGCTGCTGGTGAAGGTGCCGACGGTCATCGTCCCGGTCATGCCCGTGGGCACGGTGCCGGCATAAGTCAGCGGCGCGGTCGCCGCCGGGAACGAGATCGCGACCTGCGAACCGACCAGGCCGGTGACGTTGAACGTCGGAGCCTCGGTGGTGCCCGAGCAGGTCAGGTTGGCGCCGCAGGTGCGCACGCCGGCCGGGTCGACGACGACGGTCGACGGACCGGTCAGGCCGTTGTCGGCGATGTCGCCGAAGTCGAGCGTGCGGTCGGTCGTGACGGCCGTGATCTGCAGCGTGCTGAGGATCTCGGCCGTGGCGTCGGCGTTGGCCGTGGCGGCCTGAGCGGCCGAAGCGAAACCGAAGGTGGCGAGGGCCACACCGGCAGCAGTGTAACGGAGAACCGATTTCATTGTTGTTGTACCCCTTCCAAGCGTGAACTTGCTGCGGGATCCCTTGCCCGCCCGACGGGAATCAGTGCCCGCTGGCAGGCCATTAGGGCCGCGCCAATTCAAACTTGGTCGGCAAAGCTGGTTAACGCCTGTGTGTTTTTTCTTAAGGGATAACCCCTAGATACCGCCGCCGGTGAGCCGCTGGCAGATCAGGTCGAGCTGGTCGAGCGTGCGGTAGCGGATCGTCACCGCGCCCGAGCGCGGGTCGGTGTCCGCGGCAATTCTGACCGGCAAACCAAGCACTTCCTCGAGCTGGTTCTGCACCGCCAGGATGTCGGCGTCCTGCGGCCGGTCGCGCGGCACCCGCGCCGTGCGCGCGCCGTCGCCCTCTTTCGCCGCGCGCCGGGCGAGCCGCTCGACCTCGCGCACCGAAAGATTCTCGTTTACCGCGCGCTCGGCCAATGCCTCGGCGTCGTCGCGTCCGATCAGCGCCCGCGCGTGGCCCATCTCGAGCCGGTGCATTTCGAGGTGCTCGAGCACCGCCGCGGGCAGCGACAGCAGGCGGATGAAGTTGGCCACGTGGCTGCGCGACTTGCCGACCAGCCGCGCGATCTCGGAGTGCGGCAGGTCGTCGAGCTGCGCCAGGCGCTTGTACGCGCGCGCTTCCTCGACCGGGTTGAGATCCTCGCGCTGGATGTTCTCGATCAGCGCCAGCGCGGTCACGTCGCGCTCCTCGAGCTCGCGCACCAGCGCCGGGATCTCGTGGAGCTGCGCCTTCTGCGCGGCGCGCCAGCGGCGTTCGCCGGCGACCAGCTGGTAGCGCCCGCCGGCCAGCGGACGGACGATCACCGGCTGGATCACCCCGCGCTTGGCGATCGACGCGGCGAGCTCCTCGAGCGCCGCCTCGTCGAACCGCCGGCGCGGCTGCTCGGGATGCGGCTCGATCGCCGCC
>JAEZES010000001.1 GCA_023432995.1 Pseudomonadota bacterium | reverse complement strand
GCAGCGCCTCGAGCCGCAGGCGCAGCTGCTTGGCGAGGCCGGCCGAGGCGCCGCCGGTGCCGACCGCGACGAGTACCGGGTCGTGGTCGAGCACGCTCGGCACGGTGAAGTCGCACAAGTCAGGACGGTCGGTGACGTTGACCAGCACCCCGCGGGCCTTGAGCCGCACGGTGGCGAGCTCGGGCCGGTCGAGCGCGACGAAAGCAAGCCGGGCGTCGCGGTTGTCCTCCTCGACGACGAAGCCGCCGGCGCGCTCGACCAGGCGGCGCCGGGCCTCGGCCGCCTCACCCTCGCCGAGCACGATCACCGGCTGGCCGGCGACCTGGTGGAAGAGCGGGAGCGAGCGCATCGCGCCATCCCTACCGGCTCGCCGCGCGCTTGTCGTGACTCCTGAATGAGGGACAGTCCCCATTTTCGAGAACGGACGCGGGCGGGTGGGGAAAAGGGGACTGTCCCTTTTCTTCCGGCACGCCCGGTCAGGACAGCCAGTCGGGGACGCGCTCGGCGGCGGTGATTTCCTCGGGGAGGATACGGTCGGCGACGATGGCGTACTTGTCGCCGTCGACCATCACTTCGGCGACGAAGCCGCGGCTGTTGTAGCTCGACGCCATCGTCGCGCCGTAAGCGCCGGCGGTGCGGAATACCGCGAGGTCGCCGGTCTCGACACCCTCGATGTCGCGGCCCATCGCGAACGTGTCGCCGGTCTCGCAAATCGGGCCGACGATGTTGGCGCGCATCCGCCGGTTCGACGGGCGCACCGCCTCGAAATCGTGCCACGAGCCGTACAGCGCCGGGCGCGCGAGGTCGTTCATTGCCGCGTCGACGATCACGAACGGGTCGTTGATGCCGCGCTTCACACGCACCACGCGCGTTAGCAGGATGCCGGCGTTGCCGGCGATCACCCGCCCCGGCTCGAACATCAGCGTGACGTCCCACCCGTGCGTGACCCGCGCTACCATCGCGCCGTACTCGGCCGGGCTCGGCAGGACGTCGCCGGGCTTGTAGGGCACCCCGAGTCCGCCACCGAGGTCGACGTGGGTCACCGGAAGGCCGGCGGCGCGGACTTCGGCGAGCAGGCGGCCGAGCTTCTCGAACGCGCGTTCGAGCGGCGCGAGGTCGGCCAGCTGGCTGCCGATGTGGACGGCCAGCCCGCGCATCTTCAGGCCCTCAAGCTTTGCGAGCCGGGCGTAAATGGCCGCCGCTTCGCCGATCGGCACGCCGAACTTGTTGTCGGCCTTGCCGGTCGAGATCTTGTCGTGCGTGCCGGCGTCAACGTCAGGATTGACGCGCAGCGCACAGGGGGCGGCGATCCCGCGCGCGGCGGCGAGTTCGGCGAGCTCCTCGCCTTCCTCTTCGGATTCGAGGTTGAACTGGCCGATCCCGGCGTCGAGCGCGCGGACCAGCTCCCAGTGCTGCTTGCCGACGCCCGAGAAGACGATGTCGGCCGCCGGCATGCCCGCGGCGAGCGCGCGCTGCAGCTCGCCGCCGGAGACCACGTCGGCGCCGAAGCCCTCGCGCTGCATCACCTTGAGCACCGCGAGGTTGGGGTTGGCCTTGACCGCGAACGCGAGATGGATTCGGCCGAGTGGGGCGAGCGCCTCGCGGAACACGCGCGCGTGGCGCTCGAGCGTGGCGCGCGAATAGACGTAGACCGGCGTGCCGACCTCCTCGGCGATGCGCGCGAGCGGGACGTCCTCGGCGTAGAGCTCGCCGTCGCGGAGGTGGAAATGGTCCATAGTGCGTCTCGGCGCTCAGCCTTCGGGCGGCAGGTCGAACGGATCGTCCTCGCGTTCTTCGGACTGGCGGCGCAGTTCGACCGTGCGCACCGGCATCGCCTCCGGCGTCGGCTCGAGCAGTTCCTCGGCGGCCGGCGGATCGACGCGGCCATACGGCGGGGGCGGCAGCGAGGCACCCGCTACCGGTTCGAGATCGCGCTGCGCGCCGCAGCCGGCGAGCAGCAGCAGCAGGGCGAGCGAGGCAGCGGCGCGAGTCATCCGCCCATCCCTAGCGCCTTGCGCGCCTCGGCGATACGCTTGCGCACTTCGGCCGGCGCGGTGCCGCCGTGGCTCGCGCGGGCGGCGATGGAGGCTTCGGCCGACAGCGCCGCGAAGACCCCCTTGCCGATGCGCGGGTCGATCGCCTGCAGCTCGGCGAGCGGCAGCGCCTCAAGCGCGACGCCGCGGCTTTCGGCCAGCTTCACCGCCGCGCCGGTGATGTGGTGCGCCTCGCGGAAGGGGACGCCGGCTTCGCGCACGAGCCAGTCGGCGAGGTCGGTCGCGGTGGCGTAGCCGAGTTCGGCCGCCTGGCGCATGCGCTCGGTGCGGAACTCGGAGGCCTCGATCATCCCCGTCATCGCCGCGATCGACAGCGCGAGCAGCCCCACGGCCTCGAACACCGGCGGCTTGTCGTCCTGCATGTCCTTCGAATAGGCGAGCGGCAGGCCCTTCATCGTCACCATCAGCGAGACCGCGGCGCCGACGATCCGCCCGGCGTGACCGCGCACCAGTTCGGCCGCGTCGGGGTTCTTCTTCTGCGGCATGATCGAGCTGCCGGTGCTGAGTGCATCGGGCAGGCGGACGAAGCCGAACGGCTGACTGGCCCAGACGATCAGCTCCTCGGCCAGCCGCGAGAGATGCAGCGCACACTGCGCGGCGGCCTGCAGGTAGTCGAGCGCGAAGTCGCGGTCGGACACCGCGTCGAGGCTGTTCGCCGTCGGCGCGTCGAAGCCGAGCGCCTGCGCGGTCATCTCGCGATCGATCGGGAAGCCCGTCCCGGCGAGCGCGGCGCTGCCGAGCGGGCACTCGTTGAGCCGACGGCGCGCGTCGGCGAAGCGCGAGCGGTCGCGGCGGACCATCTCGTAGTAAGCCAGCAGGTGATGCCCGAGCGTGACCGGCTGCGCGGTCTGCAGGTGGGTGAAGCCGGGCATGATGCTGTCGGCGTGCTCGGCGGCGCGGGTGACCAGCGCGCGCTGCAGCGCCGCGAGCCCGGCATCGGCCTGGTCGATCGCCTCGCGCACCCACAGGCGGAAATCGGTCGCCACCTGGTCATTGCGGCTGCGCGCAGTGTGCAGCCGCCCGGCGGCCGGGCCGATCAGCTCGGCCAGGCGGCTCTCGACGGTCATGTGGATGTCCTCGAGCGCCCAGTCCTCGGGCACGCCGTCGCGCTCGTACTCGGCGGCGATGAGGTCGAGCCCGTGCTCGATGGCGACGGCGTCCTCGGCCGAGATCACGCCGCAGGCGCCGAGCATCGCCGCGTGCGCCTTGCTGGCGGCGATGTCCTGCCGCCACAGCGCCTTGTCGAACGGGATCGAGGCGTTAATCTCGCGCATGATGGCGCTCGGCCCCTCGGCAAAGCGCCCGCCCCACATCCGGTTGGAGCCCGTCATGCCCCGCTTGTCCCTCGTCTTGCTCACCGGCGCGCTCGCCCTCGTTACGGCGGCGTGCGATAGGGAAAGCGAGGAAGCCGCGCAACCGCAAGCGGCGGCCGAGCTCAGCGGAACGATCGACCGCGGTTCCGCCGGGCAGGCGATGCCCGCGGTCGAGCTGACCGACCCCGAAGGCGCGAGGCTGGCGACGGCCGAGCTCGAGGGCACGCCGGTCCTGCTCAACCTGTGGGCGACCTGGTGCGTGCCGTGCGTCACCGAAATGCCGATGCTGGACGATCTGGCCGCCGAGCTGGGCGAGGACGTGCGCGTGGTCACCGTCAGCCAGGACATGAACGGGGCCGAGGCGGTCAGGCCGTTCTTCGCCGAGCGCGACCTCAGGAACCTGCCGCAGTGGCTCGACCCGCAGAACCACCTCGGCCGACTGGCGCAGGACTCCGGGCTGCCGCTGACCGTGCTGTACGACGCCGAGGGCAAGGAGGTGTGGCGGGTCGCCGGCGGCTACGACTGGTCGGCGGAGGCCGCGCGCGAGGCCATCGCCGAGGCGACGACGTGACCAGCCAGCTCGAGTTCGACCGGCGGCGCATGCTCGCCGGCCTCGCGCTCGGGCTCGGCGGCATGACGATCGGCGCCTGCGGCGGGCGTGCGGGGGCGCAGGTGGCGGCCAGCTGCCGCGCGACACCGACCGAGACCCGCGGACCGTTCCCGGCCGACGGCAGCAACGGCCGGCCGCGACCGGTCAACGTGCTGGCGATGGACGGCGTGGTCCGGCGCGACCTTCGCGCCAGCTTCGCCGGGATGAGCGGCCGCGCCGAGGGCGTGCCGCTGGACCTGGAAATCAGCGTCGCCGCGGGTCCGGATTGTGCCGCGGTCGCCGGGCGCGCCGTCTACCTGTGGCAAAACGACGCCGCGGGCGCCTACTCGCTCTACGACCTGCCGGGCGAGAACTACCTGCGCGGACTGCAGGCGGCGGATGCTCAGGGCCGGGTCCGCTTCACCGCGATCGTGCCGGGTTGCTACGGCGGTCGCTATCCGCATTGCCACTTCGAGGTCTTCGACAGCCTCGACGCGGCCCTGGCCGGGGCGCGGCCGCTGCTGGTCTCGCAGCTGGCGTTCCCGGCGGCCGAATGCCGCACGATCTACGGCCGCGACCGCCGTTACGGCGAATCGCTGCAGAACCTCGAACAGCGGCCGCTCGAGCGCGATTTCGTGTTCGCCGACACGGGCGCGGAGGGCCAGCTGGTGACGCTGCGCGGCGATCCCGAGCGCGGCTACCGGGGCACGGCAACGGTAGTGCTCGAAGGCTGAACGGGGGCCTCGGCGACGCCCGCCACGGCGCGCAAACGCGCCGCTCCATGCGCAGTGAAAAACTCCTACAATTTCTCGATTGACATCACCGGGGAAACATTGGTAGCGCTACCTCACACGAGTCGAACAACGGCTGGTGGCTCGCGCCCGCCTTTCGGGTATGCGAATTTGGGGAGGATTACTGATGCAGCGGCTCCGGTTGTCGCCGGCGCTGGCGCGTACCGCGTCGGCGCTTACACTTGCAATCAGCTTTGTTAGCGCTACCAGTGCGGCGGCGCAGGACGCCCCGGAAGAGGATGACGCGATCATCGTCACCGGCGTGCGCGCATCGCTCGACCGCTCGATCGACCTCAAGCGCAACGCGTCGGGCGTGGTCGACGGAATCTCGGCCGAGGACATCGGCAAGTTCCCCGACACCAACCTGGCGGAATCGCTCCAGCGCATCACCGGCGTGTCGATCGACCGCGTCAACGGCGAAGGTTCGCGAGTGACCGTGCGCGGCTTCGGCCCGGGCTACAACCTCGTCACGCTCAACGGACGGGCAATGCCGACCGCGAGCATCGCCTCGGTCGGACAGGACCAGAACGGCGACTTCGTCTCGGGGACGACGCGCTCGTTCGATTTCTCGAACATCGCCTCCGAAGGCGTCAACCAGCTGGTGGTCTACAAGACCGCGCGCGCGTCGGTGACCTCGGGCGGGATCGGCGCGGCGATCGACATCGTCACCCGCAAGCCGCTCGACGGCGAGCTCGGCTTCAGCGGCTCGATCGGCGCCAAGGCGGTCTACGACCAGTCCGACACCGAGTTCGCGCGCATCACGCCTGAAGTGTCCGGCCTGCTCAACTGGGTCAATGACGACGGCACCTTCGGCATCGGCCTGTTCGGCAGCTTCCAGCAGCGCAACAACTCGGCGCCGTCGGCCACGGTCAACGACTGGAACGTCGAGACCTTCGGCCAATTCTCCGACACCGGCCGCGGCCGCGTCAACGCCTCCACGGTGTTCGTCAATGCGCCCAGCGCCGACACGCTGGTGTCGTTTCCGAACGACTTCCGCCTGCACTACTCGGAGTTCAAGCGCGAGCGCATCAACGGCCAGTTGACGCTGCAGTTCGCGCCGAGCGACGCGTGGCAGATCACGGCCGACGCGACCTATTACCAGAACCAGTCGGAAGAGCGGCGCACCGACCAGGCAACCTGGCTCAACCGCCCGTTCAGCCGCGTCGAGTTCGACGGCAACGACCAGGTCGCCACGGCGATCTCGATCACCGACATCATCAGCGGCACCAAGGACGGCGGCTTCGAGCAGCAGTATCGCGGGCTCGAGGAAAACCTGCTGTCGCTCGGCCTCAACTTCCAGTTCCAGGCGACCGACCGGCTGCGGCTGTCGCTCGACGGGCACCATTCGGAAGCCAAGGCGCTGCCGAACAACCCGCTCGGCCACTCCTCGACCCTGGTGGCGATCGCGCAGAAGGGCGTCGCCGGACAGACCCTGTCGATCGTCAACGGTTTCCCGGTCCAGGAAATCACCTTCAACGACAACCCGGGAGCCGGCGGCAACGGCAACAACAACGGCGTGCTCGACCTGCCCGACCTCGGCTCGCAGGTCGCCCGCAGCACGACCTCGCGCCAGATCCAGAAGACCGACGAAGTTCGCTTCGACGGTGCCTGGGACATGGGCGACGACGACCGGGTCGATTTCGGCGCCTCGTATCGCAACAGCGACATGACGCAGACCCGCATCGATACCTACCAGGCCCTCGGTGACTGGGGTGTCGCGAATATCGGCGACGTCCAGCAGTTCGCCGGCAGCGCGGTGACGCCGTTCTGCCTGACCTGCGAGTTCAATCACTTCAACCCGATGGCGTCAGGGGCGCTGTTGACGGCGTTCCGGGCCGACGCGACGCAGCTCTACACCTTGCTGGGCAACGAGTATCCGGGCTTTGGCAACGTCAACGGCGACCAGAACAACGCGGTCGGCGAGGAAATCTGGGCGGCCTACGCTCAGGTCGAACTCAACACCGAACTGAGCGGACGGCCGGTCAACATCGTCGCCGGTGTGCGCTACGAGCACACCGATTCGGTCTCGAGCTCGATCGTGGTGCCGCCCGCGGCCCTGCGCTGGGACGCGGACAACGACTTCACCTCGGTGCTTGCCCCGAGCAGCGTCGCCGTGACCGAGACGAACAGCTACGATCACATCCTGCCGGCGCTCGATTTCTCGATCGAGCTGACCGACGACATCAAGGGCCGCATCTCCTACGGCCGGACGATCGCCCGGCCCGATTTCGCCTCGCTGTTCTCGGCGGTTGCGATCGGCTCGAACAACCCGAATCGACCGACCTTCCTCGGCGGCAGGGCCAACGCCAACTCGGGCAACCCGAAGCTGGTGCCGCTGGTGTCGGACAACTTCGACGTCTCCCTCGAGTGGTACTTCGCGCCGTCGAGCTACGTCTCGGCGGGCTTCTTCGACAAGCGCGTCAAGAACTTCGTCGGCACCGGGCAGGAGATCGAAAACCTGTTCGAGCTGCGCGACCCGGGTTCCGGCGCGGCGGGAACTCGCTCGGGCGACGCGATCGAATATCTCGAGAGCATCGGCGCCGACCTGTCCGACGTGAACATGTTCACGATGACCGCGCTGATCGACCAGTTCGGGCTGGCGAGCGCGATCACCCAGTTCCAGGCCAATTTCGCGGGCGGCAACCTGTCGCAGACGTTCATCGACCAGGTCCTGCAAGCCTATAACGTGACCGCCAACTCGGGCGACCCGCTGTTCGACTTCCAGGTGCAGAAGCCGATCAACAACGAGGAAGGGCACATCTACGGCTTCGAGGTCGCCGGGCAGTACTTTCTCGGCGACACCGGCTTCGGCATCGCCGGCGCCTACACCATGGTCGAGGGCGACATCGGCTACGACATCACCGCCGCTCCGTCCGCCGACCAGTTCGCGCTGCTCGGCCTGTCGGACACCGCCAACGTCACGCTGATCTACGAGAACTACGGCTTCTCGGCGCGGCTGGCGTACAACTGGCGCGGCACGTTCCTGTCGAACAACAGCCGCGGCGGCTCGCGCAACCCGGTGTTCGTCGACGAGTACGACCAGCTCGACCTCAACCTCAGCTACGATGTCAACGACAACATCTCGCTGTCGTTCGAGGGCATCAACCTGACCAAATCGAACGTGAAGACTTATGCCCGCACGCCGAACCAGCCGTGGTTCATCGTCGAGGGCGACCGCCGCTTCTACCTTGGGGCGCGGTACCGGTTCTGACGACGCTCCTTCGTCAGATTATGAGGGGGAAGGCCGTGTCGACGAGGCGCGGCCTTTCCCTTTGCCGCCGTTGGGATTTCTGCAACACAGCGATATCCGCATGACCACGGTGGTTCGCCTCGACAACGTCCAGCACGCAGCGCTCCGGCTGCGCCGCGGGCACGGCGCGCGCTTCGGCGAGAGCGTCAACCAGGTGGCGGTGTTCGCCAGCGAGTTCGCGCAGGTCCAGCGCGAGTACCCGATCCTGTTCGCGCGCACGCCCGATGGAGCGCTGCAAGGCGTGGCGATCCTCGGCTTCGCGCGCGACGAAAACCTGTTTCTCGACGGCGACCGGTGGACCGCTGGCTATATCCCCGCGCTCCTCCGCCGCCGGCCGTTCAGCCTCGCCGCCGCGGAGGGCGATCCGGTGGTCTGCGTCGACCTCGCCGATCCGCGCGTCGCACCCGAGGGCGAAGACGGCGAGCCGGTGTTCAAGCCCCACGGCGGCAACGCCCCTGCGCTCGAGGCCGCGCTCGACGCGCTGCGCGTGCTGCAGGCCGGCGCCGCGGCCGCCGGCACGCTGACCGCGCTGTTCGACGAACTGGAGCTGGTCGAGCCAGTCCGGCTGCAGGTGCAGTTGGACGAGCACAGCGGGGTCGACTTCGACGGCTACCTGGCGGTCGTGCCCGAAAAGATCGCCGCGCTCGACGGCGCCGCGCTTGCGCGGCTCAACGCGGCCGGGCTGCTCGAGGCGGCCGTGTTCGCCGCCGCCTCGCTCGGCACGATGCCGGCGCTGGTCGCGCGCAAGCGG
>JAEZES010000303.1 GCA_023432995.1 Pseudomonadota bacterium | reverse complement strand
GCGATGCGGCGCTCAGGGTGACCCTGCGCGGCGAGGACCTGACCGGGCCCGTGCCGGTGCTGGCGCTGTCGGGCGACGGCATCGCCTGAGGCCGCCGGTCGGCCCGCGCTTCCCATCGGCTCCGCGAATCCCTAGGGAATTGCGGTAAGATCGGGAGATTGGAGTGAACGACACCGAGCCGCCCGAAGAGGGCGATGGCGACCTCGAGAGCCGCAAGTTCTACCGGGCCGAGCAGGAAGCCGGCTTTGCCGAGTCCGCGCCGACCGACACGCCGCAGACGCGCCACCCGGCCTACCGGCTGGCGTTCCGCGACACCGAGTTCCTGCTCCGCGACGAGCTCAGGCCCGTGCGCTTCCAGCTCGAGCTGCTCAAGCCGGAAATGCTGCTCGACGAGGCGCGCGTCGGCTCGATGCTGGTGATGTACGGCTCGGCGCGAATCCCGCCGCCGGAAGCGGTCGAGACCGCACTCGCAGGGGCCAAGGACCTGCCGGTCGAGGAACGTCTGGTGGTCGAGCGGCTGGCGGAGAAGGCCAAGTATTACGCCGAGGCCTACAAGCTCGCCCGGCTGGTCAGCGAGATGGCGATCATCGAGAACGGCATGCGCCAGTTCGTGGTCTGCTCGGGCGGCGGCCCGTCGATCATGGAAGCCGCCAACCGCGGCGCGTCCGACGCCGGGGCCGAATCGATCGGGCTCAACATCGTCCTGCCGCACGAGCAGGCGCCCAATCCGTACGTGACGCCGTACCTCTCGTTCCAGTTCCACTACTTCGCGCTCAGGAAGATGCACTTCCTGATGCGCGCCCGCGCGGTGGCGGTGTTTCCCGGCGGCTTCGGCACGTTCGACGAGATGTTCGAGTTGCTGACGCTGATCCAGACCGGCAAGATGAAGCGGATCCCCGTGCTGCTGTTCGGCAAGGAGTTCTGGACCCGCGTGATCGACTTCGGCGCGCTCGCGCGGGAAGGGGTGATCTCGCCCCGCGACCTCGAGCTGATCACCTGGTGCGAGACCGCCGAGGACGCGTGGAAGTGCATCGCCGAATTCTACAAGATCGACGAGACCCCCTCGCGGGTGATCTGAGACCGGCATCGCCGGTTCGGGCGAGCCCGGCGAATCAGCGAACCGCCTGATGCCCCATCGGCCCGTGCCCGGCGCCGAAGCCGGGCGCGGCAAGCAGCGCCTTGCGGACGAACTCGCGCGCCTCGCCGATCGCGTCCTCGAGCGGCCGCCCGGCCCCGAGCAGGGTGGCGATCGCGCTCGACAGCGTGCAGCCGGTCCCGTGGGCGTGGCGCGTCGGGATTCGCGGCGACCGCCAGGCCCGGTCCGGCGCGCCCGGCCGCACCAGCACGTCGACGACATCCGGCCCTTCGGCGTCGCCGCCCTTGGCGAGAAAGGCGACCTGCCGCTGGCTGAGCGCCTCGCGCCCGCCCAGCGCGGCGAGCTCGGGCAGGTTGGGCGTGGTCAGCGCGGCCAGCGCCATCAGCCGGCCGAACGCGGCGACGGTCGCCTCGTCGGCGAGCACGGCCCCGCTGGTCGCCACCATCACCGGATCGAACACCACCGGCAGCGCGGCCGCCTCGAGACGGTCGGCCACCGCATGGGCCACGTCCGGCGAACCGAGCATGCCGATCTTGACCGCGTCGGCGCCGATGTCGGACAGGCAGGCGTCGATCTGCGCCCCGACGAGAGCCGGCGAAAGCGCCTCGACCGCGCTCACCCCGAGCGAGTTCTGCGCGGTGATCGCGGTCACCGCGGTCATCGCGTAGCCGCCGAGCATGGTGATGGTCTTGATGTCCGCCTGGATGCCGGCCCCGCCCGAGCTGTCCGAACCGGCGATGGCCAGGATGCGTGGCGGAGCGGTCATGCTCCGGCGTACCGCCGCTCGGTCGACGGCGGGTGCCGCGCGTGCAGCGCCCTGGCCCGAGTCGGCCGCGGGGCCAGCTCGCCGCCGCAGTTCGGGCAGCGGCCGCCGAGCGCCTCGCCGCAGCGGGCGCAGAACGTGCATTCGAAGCTGCAGATCAGAGCGCCCGGGGCCTCGGCCGGCAGGTCGGCGCCGCAGCGCTCGCAATCGGGCCGCATCTCCAGGCTCATGCGGCCGCCCGCACCGCATCGCAGATCGCGTCGACGATCTTCTCGACCTGGCCGGCGTCGTCGCCTTCGGCCATCACGCGGATCTTCGGCTCGGTGCCCGACTTGCGGATCACCAGCCGGCCGCGCCCGTCGAGCTCGGCCTCGCCCGCGGCGATGGCCGCCTTGACGTTCGGGTCGGCCAGCGGGTCGCCGCCCGCGTAGACCACGTTCTTGAGCAACTGCGGCACCGGGTCGAACACATGCAGCAGCTCGCTGGCGCGCTTGCCGGAGCGGACCAAGGCGGCCAGCACCTGCAGGGCCGCGATCGACCCGTCCCCGGTCGTCGCGTGGTCGAGCAGGATCATGTGACCCGACTGCTCGCCGCCGAGGTTGTAGCCGCCCGCGCGCATCGCCTCGAGCACGTAACGGTCGCCGACCTTGGTCCGCACGAGGCCGAAGCCGAGGTCGTTGAGGAACCGTTCGAGCCCCAGGTTCGACATCACCGTCGCGACCACGCCGCCGCCGCGCAACTCGCCCTGCGCCGCCATGCGCGAGGCGATCAGGGCCATGATCTGGTCGCCGTCGACCTCCTGGCCTTTCTCGTCGATCACGATCAGCCGGTCGGCGTCGCCGTCGAGCGCGAGGCCGATGTCGGCGCCCTCGGCGATGACCCGCGCCTTGATCGTCTCGAGCGAGGTCGAGCCGACCCCGTCGTTGATGTTGAGCCCGTTGGGGTTCACGCCGACGGTGATGACCTTCGCGCCGAGTTCCCAGATCGCGGTCGGAGCCACTTCGTAGGCCGCCCCGTTGGCGCAATCGATTACCACCTTGAGCGAGTCGAAGCGGATGTCGTGCGGCAGCGACTGCTTGATCGCGTGGATGTAGCGCCCACGCGCGTCCTCGATCCGGCGGGCCCGCCCGACGTCGCGATCGCGGGCCAGTTCGACCGTCCCGTCCATCAGCCGTTCGATCGCCCGTTCGTCGTCGTCGCTGAGCTTGAAGCCGTCGGGGCCGAACAGCTTGATCCCGTTGTCGTGGTAGGGATTGTGGCTGGCCGAGATCATCACCCCGAGGTCGGCGCGCATCTCGCGGGTCAGCAGCGCGATCGCCGGGGTCGGCAGCGGCCCGGTCATGATCACGTCCATGCCGACGCTGGTGAACCCGGCGACCAGCGCCGTTTCCATCATGTAGCCCGACAGCCGGGTGTCCTTGCCGATGACCACGCGATGCTTGTGATCGCCGCGCAGGAAGTGGCGGCCGGCAGCCTGGCCGACCTTCATCGCCGTCGCCGCGTCGAGCAGGCCTCCGTTGGCCCGGCCGCGGATGCCGTCGGTGCCGAAATACTTGCGTTCCATGCGGTCCCTCGTTGGTGCGCAATTGCCATTACGCTTTGCGCCTGCAATGTCACGCGGCAGTGACGGACATTCGCCTGCCCGCCGGCTGGACTTTCGCCGCCCTGCTGGCGGGGCTGGCGCTCGGCTGGGCGCTGTCCGACAGTCCGGCGAGCGCGGCGCTCGGGGCCGTGGCGGGCCCGGTCGGCTCGGTCTGGCTGCGCGGCCTGCAGATGTCGATCGTGCCGCTCGTCGCGGCGCTGCTGGTGACCGGGATCGCGCAGATGATCGCCACCGCCAGCGCCGGCCCGGTCGCCCGGCGGACCCTGCTGACGTTCTTCCTCATCCTCGCCGCGGGCACGCTGTTCGCGGCTTTCGCGATGCCCGCGTTGCTCGAGGCCTTGCCGATTCCCGGGCGCGCCGCGGCAGCGCTCTCGGCCGAAGGCGCGGCGGCGCAGCCCGTGCCCGGTCTCGGCGCGTTCATCGAATCGCTGGTCGCCGACAACGTGATCGCGGCGGCCGCGGAGACGGCGATGCTGCCGCTGGTGGTGTTCTTCGTCGCCCTCGGCGTGGCCGTGACCCGGCTGCCCGAGGCACAGCGTGGGCTGCTCCTGCGTCTGTTCGAAGCGCTCGGCAACGCGATGCTGACGATCATCGGCTGGGTGCTGTGGCTGGCCCCGGCCGGGGTCTTCGCACTGGCCCTGAGCGTCGGGCTCGCCAGCCGCGGCGGGGCCTTCGCCGCGCTCGGGCACTACATCCTGCTCGTCGCCGGGCTGGGGTTCGTCGTGCTGCTGGCCGGCTACGCGCTCGGCACGCTCGGCGGGCGTCATGGGCCGGTGCGGTTCGCCCGGGCGATGCTGCCGGCGCAGGCGGTGGCCATCTCCACCCAGAGCTCGCTCGCCAGCCTGCCGGCCATGCTGCAGTCGTGCCGCCTGCTCGGCGTGCGGGAGACGACCGCCGATTTCGTGCTGCCGCTCGCGGTTGCGCTGTTCCGCGCGACCGGTCCGGTAATGAACCTCGGCGTGGCGATCTACGTCGCCCGGCTGACCGGCGTCGAACTGACGCCCGCGACTTTGGCGGCCGGCATCGCCGTCGCGCTGCTGACGACGATCGCCTCGGTCAGCCTGCCCGGGGCAATCAGCTTCGTTACCTCGATCGGGCCGATCGCGATCGCTATGGGCGTGCCTGTCGCCCCGCTCGCCCTGCTGGTGGCGGTCGAGATGCTGCCCGACATCATGCGCACGCTCGGCAACGTGACCATGGACGTGGCGGTCACCGCGACCGTCGACCGGACTACCTCAGCTTCAGGCTGAGCGAGAATTCCTGTCGCAACCGAGCCTGTCCCCGATCGTTGACCGGGGGTAGGCGCGAAGCGCCGACCCCCAATCCACAGGAAGGAGCTCCATCGTGGCTTTCGAACTCATTCCCCTGCCTTACGACCGCGACGCGCTGGCACCGGCGATCTCCGCCGAGACGCTGAGCTTCCATCACGGCAAGCACCACCGGGCCTATCTCGACAAGACCAACGCCGCCATCGCCGGCACCGATCTCGATGGCGCCGATCTCGAAACCGTGATCGCGCGGGCTCGGGGAAGTAACCAGGGCCTGTTCAACAACGCCGCGCAGAGCTGGAACCACGGGTTCTACTGGCATTCGCTGACCCCGGAATCGAAGCAGCCGACCGGCGACCTCGCGGCGAAGATCGACCAGGCGTTCGGCTCGCTCGATGCGCTCAAGGACCAGCTCGGCGAACGCGGCGCCGGGCACTTTGCGAGCGGCTGGGTGTGGCTCGCGGAGAAGGGCGGTGCCCTGTCGATCGAAGAGACCCACGACGGCGACACCCTGGCGGACTCGGACTTCAATCCGCTGCTGACGATCGACGTGTGGGAGCACGCCTATTACCTCGACCACCAGAATCAGCGGCCGGCGTACCTGAAGGCGGTGATTGCCGAACGCCTCAACTGGGAGTTCGCAGCCGACAATCTCGCCCGCGGTTCGACCTGGCACTATCCGGCTCTGAGCTTCGCCAAGTAACGCCCCGAAGTCCTCCGCCGCGAGAAAAGTGTCGCAAAGTGTCGTCCCGCAGGTTGGGGGACTGGACACTGCAGGTGTAGTATCTACATAATACGCTAACGCGGAGAAAGGGCTGCCTTGCCGGCACTGGGCAAGCAGCCCGAGGGACGGGGGACGACGTGCGGGGGACGAAGCGCATTCGCGAATCCGTGAAGCCGGTGCTGGCGCCGGGTGCGGCCGTGCTGTTGGCTGCGACGGCTCTGGCCGGCTGCGCAGCGCCGCAAATCGCTCCGCCCGAGTCCGGCATCGGCGTCCCCGAGCAATGGCAGCTGGCACGCGCGGACCGCGCTTCGCTCGATCTCGCGAGCTACTGGCGCCTGCTCGACGATCCGCTGCTGACGGAGTTCGTCGAGGCGTCGGTCGCCAACAACCTCGATCTCGCGCAGAGCGCCGCCCGGCTCGAGCAGGCCCGGGCGCAGCTCGCGGGCGCGCGGGCGGGCTGGCTCCCGCAAGTCTCGGCCAGCGGGCGGGCAACGCGCGAGGTCGGCGATTTCGCCGCCGACGCCACGCAGTACAACCTCGGCGCCGATGCCAGCTGGGAAGTCGACCTGTTCGGGCGCATCGGCTCCGAGGTCGCGGCCTCCGAGGCCGATCTGGCCACGGCCGGCTACTCGCTGGCTGACTTGCAGCGCCTGGTCACCGGCCAGGTGGCGCTGGCGACGATTTCGGCCCGCGCGACGGCGCTCCAGCTTGCCATCGCGCGGGACACGCTCGCCTACCAGGACGAGAACCTGCAGATCACCCGCTGGCGCGTCCAGGCCGGGCTCGTCTCGAGCCTCGATGTCGAGCAGGCGCGGACCCAGCGCGCCGCCACCGCAGCGACAATCCCGCAGCTCGAGGCGAACCTGGTCGCGACCGCGAATGCGATCTCGACGCTGATCGGCGAACCGCCGGGGCGGGTGTACCAGTTGCTCGAAGCGTCGGCTGCGATGGTGCCGACGCCCCCGCAACTCGCCGGCTTCGAGGCGCCGGGCGAAGTCCTGCGCCGGCGGCCCGACGTGCGCGCGGCCGAGGCGTCGCTGCTGGCGAGCACGGCCCGGATCGGGGGCGCGCGGGCGCAACTGCTGCCGCTGATCCAGCTCGGCGGGGTGATCGGCATTCCGTCGAGCGGCCTCGGCAACCTGTTCGAAGTCGTCACCGGCAGCCTGTTCGGTTCGGTCAGCCAGCTGATCTTCGATGGCGGCCGGACGCGCGCCCGGATCGACAGCGCCGAGGCCGCCGCCGAAGGCGCGCTCGCAGCCTGGCGGCTGTCGATCATCGGGGCGCTCGAGGAAGTCGAGACCGCGGCGGTCGACCTCGACAAGGCCGGCGAACGCGTCGTCATCTACGACGAGGCGCTCGAGGCGGCAGGCAATTCGGCGCTGCTCGCGCGCAGCCAGTACCAGGCCGGGCTGACCGACTTCCGCAACCTGCTGACCTCGGAAAACGCGCTGCTCCAGGCGCGCAACGCGGTCGTCGCCGCGCAAGCCGAACGCGCCAGCGCCTTCGTCCGCCTGACCCAGGCGCTCGGCGGCGGCTGGGCTCCGACGGATTTCCCGCTGCCCGTCAGTGACAGGACCGACTCATGAACGACAGCTCCATGACCCTCGCTTCCGACCGTTCGCCGATGTCGGTCAACGAGTTCCTCGGCGTGGCTGAACAGCCGCGCTGGCGCCGTTGGGCCAAGTACTGGATTCCCGGGGTGCTGATCGTCCTGGTGGCGCTGTACTTCGCGACCCGTGGCGGCGGCGACAAGCCCGAGTACATCACCGAGCCGGTGACCGAGCGCTCACTCGACATCGAGGTGACGGCGACCGGCAACCTGCGCCCGACCAACCAGGTTGACGTCGGCTCGGAAGTCTCCGGCCGGATCGACCGGGTGCTGGTCGACGTCAACGACCGCGTCGTGCGCGGGCAGGTGCTGGCACAGATCAACACCGACGTGATCGACGACCAGATCCGCCAGGCGCAGGCGAACCGCGACGCCGCTCGGGCGCAGGTGGCCCAGGCGCGCGCGACGCTGGAGGTCGATACGGCGCAGCTCGCGCGCTTGCGCGAAGTCTATCGCCTGTCCGACGGCAAGGTGCCGTCGCAGACCGAGCTCGAAGCGGCCGAGGCCAACGTCGCACGCGACCGGGCGGCAATGAATTCCGCCCAGGCCAATGTCGTCTCTGCCCAGGCGCAGCTTTCCTCCGCCATGACCAATCGGGATCGTGCGGTGATCCGCTCGCCGGTTTCGGGTGTCGTGCTCGCGCGCCAGGTCGAGCCGGGCCAGACGGTCGCAGCGAGCTTCAACACACCGACGCTCTTCGTGATCGCCGAGGATCTCTCGCAGATGCAGCTCAGGGTATCGATCGACGAGGCCGACGTCGGCCAGGTCAGGGCGGGACAGAAGGCGAGCTTCACCGTCGACGCCTATCCCGGCCGCCAGTTCCCGGCCACGGTCGAGCGGATCGCGCTCGCTTCGAACAATACTGCGACCTCGACCCAGCAGCAGCAGGCGGGGCAGCAGGGCAATGCCGTGATCAACTACGAGGGTCGCCTGCTGGTCGACAACCGCAACGGCCTGCTGCGCCCGGGCATGACCGCGACCGCCAACATCGCCACCCAGAGCACCGGCAACCGCATGCTGGTCCCCAACGGCGCCCTGCGTTTCGATCCCGAAGACCTGCCTACCGAAGGCGGTGGGCAGATGTTCAACGAGGGCTTCGGCCTCGAACGGGAGGAAGCCCGGGCGACGATCGGCAGCGGCAGCCGCCAGACGGTCTACGTGCTGCAGGACGACGGCGAGATCGAGCCGGTCGAGGTCGTCACCGGTCAGACGGATGGGCGCTTCACGGTGGTCACGTCGAAAGAGCTCAAGACCGGGATGAGAGTCGTGACGTCCTACAAGGCGGCCGACGAGTGAGCGGGGCGCCGATCATCGAGCTCAGGGGGATCACCAAGACCTTCGGTGAAGGCAGCGCCGCGTTCCAGGCGCTGAGGGGAGTCGACCTGACCATCGAGCGCGGCGATTTCGTCGCCGTGATGGGGGCGTCGGGATCGGGCAAGTCGACGACGATGAACATTCTCGGCTGTCTCGACGTGCCGACGTCCGGGACCTACCGCTTTCTCGGCACCGAGGTGCAGTCGCTGACCCGCGACCAGCGTTCGCTGCTGCGGCGCAAGTATCTGGGCTTCGTGTTCCAGGGCTTCAACCTGCTCGCTCGCACGAGCGCGGTCGAGAACGTCGAGCTGCCGTTGCTCTATCGCGGCGAGACCAAGGACGCGCGGCGCGAGGCGGCGCTGCGGGCGCTCGACAAGGTGGGGCTGGTCCCGTGGGCCGACCACACCCCGGCCGAGCTCTCGGGCGGGCAGCAACAGCGGGTGGCGATCGCCCGCGCGCTGGTCACCGATCCCGAGGTCCTGCTCGCCGACGAGCCGACCGGAAATCTCGATTCCGAGCGCTCGCTCGAGATCATGCAGTTCCTCGCGGATCTCAACGAGACCGGCATCACCATCCTGATGGTGACGCACGAAGCCGACATGGCGCGGTTCGCCAAGACGATCGTCCACTTCAAGGACGGACTGGTCGAACGCGTCGAGACCGGCCATCGCCAGGGCACGCCGGTGAGCGCGGGCTGATGTTCGGGACCACTCTCCTGCTCGCCTTTCGCGAGATGCGGCGGCACATCCTGCGCAGCTTCCTGACGACGCTCGGGATCATCATCGGTGTCGCCGCGGTCATCACCATGGTGACGCTCGGGCGCGGCGTCACCGCCAACATCGAGGAGCAGATCAGCTCGCTCGGCTCGAACGTGTTCTTCGTGTTCCCGATCCAGACGGATCGCGGGCAGTTCCGCCCGTTCGACGAACGTGACGTCGAGGCGGTGCGCGAGCAGATCGCCGGGGTCAAGTTCGTCGCCGGCCAGGTCGAGCGCAACGTCACCGCGATCCACAACGGGCAGGACTGGCAGAGCAAGGTCGAAGGGGTCAACAACGAGTTCCTCGACGCGCGCGGGATCGAGATCGAGGAAGGCCGGCGCTTCACCGAGCGCGAGCAGCGGGCCGGCGCGAACGTGTGCATCATCGGCCCGACAATCGTCGAGGAGATCTTTCCCAGCAGCGAAAGCCCGGTCGGCAAGCGCATGCGGCTCAACGACGTGTCGTGCCAGGTGATCGGGGTGTTCGCCACCCGCGGCACCGCCGGGGGCGGCGGCGACGACGACAATTCGGCGCTCATGCCGCTGACCAATGTCCAGCGCCGCTTCACCGGCAACGACGACATCGGCTACATCGCGGTCGCCTACGACCCGGCCTATTCGAGCGATTCGATGACCAATGCGCTGGTCAGCCTGATGCGCGAGCGTCGCGTGCTGCTCGAAGGCCAGGCCAACGACTTCGACATCATCGACACCGCGGCGATCAACGAAACGGTCCAGAGCACGATCGGCACGCTGACCGTTGCGGTCGCGCTGATCGCGGCGATCAGCCTTGTGGTCGGCGGTGTCGGGATCATGAACATCATGCTCGTGTCGGTGACCGAACGCACGCGCGAGATCGGCATCCGCCTCGCGATCGGGGCGCTGGCGCGCGAGGTGCAGTTGCAGTTCCTGACCGAAGCGGTCGTGCTGTGCTGCTTCGGCGGACTCGTCGGAATCATCCTCGCGCTTGGCCTGTCAATCATGATCTCGAACGCGGCCCAACTGCCGTTCGTGTTCGATCCTTTCATCAATGTGCTGAGCTTCGTGATCTCGGCGGTGATCGGGATCGTCTTCGGCTACTTCCCGGCACGTCGGGCCTCCAAGCTCGACCCGATCGAGGCCCTGCGCCACGAGTGACGCCGGTCAGGCGTCCTCGGCCATGTCGAACACGTTGGTCGCGAACAGCGGCTCGCCGAAGATGAAGCCGATGATGTTGGGCCGCCCGAGGTGTTCGACCAGCGCGGTGATCGTCAGCAGCAGCGGGACCGACAGCAGCGCGCCGGTCATGCCCCAGATCCAGCTGAAATAGCTCAGCGCGAACAGGATCAGCACCGGGTTCATGGTGAAGCGCGCGCCGAGGATCGCCGGGGTGACGATGTTCGATTCCACGGTGTGCAGGCCGAGATAGGCCGCGGCCGGGATCAGGCCGACGAGCGCGGTCTCGGCCGTGCCGAGCCCGAACAGCGTCAGCAGCGCGATCATCGCCAGCGGGCCGATGTAGGGCAGGAAATTGAGCAGCGCGGCGAGCCCGCCCCACATGACCGGGTACGCCATCCCGAGCGCCCACGCGCCGAACGTCACCACCACTCCGACCGCGAGGTTTATCAGGCCGACCGTGAAGATGTACGAGGCGACCCGGTCCTGCACGTCGCGCATGACCCGCGCCGCCTTGAGCGATGCGCCGAAGTGCTGCCGCTCGAGCAGCAGCCGCCGGCGCATGCGCACGCGCGCCTCGATCATGAAGAACGCCATCAGGAACGTCAGCAGGACCTCGAGCAGCACCGTCGGCGTCGCGAAGGCGAGCTGCTCGAGCATCGTCGGGCCGGCCAGCACGACCTGTTGGTCGTCGCTCGAGCCGATGATCTCGGCCACCTTCTGGTTGATCTGCGCGAACCACGCCAGCGCGCCTTCGAGCTCGTTGAAATGCATCCCGATGCGATCGATCATCGCCGGCACGTCCGCGAACAGCGTCAGCGCCGGGCGCAGCACCGCGCTCAGCGCCAGCGCGATCACCCCCAGCAGCACCGCCAGCGCCAGGAACGAGGCGAGGAAGTTGGGCAGGCCGATCTGCGCCAGCCGGTCGGCCAGCGGCGAGAGCACGATCGTGAGGATGATCGCGGTGACCAGCGGCAGGAACACCACCGAGCCGATCGACAGCACGAACGGCAGCGCAAGGAACAGCCCGATCGCCATCAGCACGACCAGCGCCGAGATCAGGCGCAGTTCCTCGGCGGCGAACGACAGCGTCCGCGTGCGCGGGGTCGGGGGAGGGGACCCGGCAGGCTCGGGCGGCGTGCTCATGGCCGTGCATTCCCCCCTTGCGACGTCTACTTGGTCGGGACGGCCTGGCCCCTTCCCGCGGCGACGTCGTCCAGTTCCTCAAGGATTGCGCCGTGCGCCGTCGGGTCGGCGATCGAACGCTCGGGGATCGTGCCTTCTTCGATCATCGTCGTCAACGCCGCGCGCGCGCGGCCGACGCGGCTCTTGATCGTGCCGACCGCGCAGCCGCAGATCTGCGCGGCCTCCTCGTAGGAAAACCCGCCCGCACCGACCAGCAGCAGCGCTTCGCGCCGCTCCGGCGGCAGCGTCAGCAGCGCGCGGTGCATGTCGCTCAGGTGGATCGGCTCCTCCTGCCCCGCGGGGGCGGTGAGGATGCGCTCGGCGGCGGTCTCGTCGTACTCGCCGCGGAAGCGGTTGCGGCGCATGTCGGTCAGGTAGGCGTTGCGCAGGATGACGAAAGTCCACGCGCGCATGCTCGTGCCGGGCTCGAACCGGTCCTGCGCGGCCCACGCCTTGAGCAGCGTCTCCTGGACCAGGTCGTCGGCCATGTCGGGCCGGCCGCACAGGCCGCGGGCGAACGCGCGCAGGTGCGGGATCACCCCAGTGAGCTCGCGCTTGAAGGCAAGCCTGTCCCCGGCGCTTCGGCGGGGGCGTTCCCGATCGTCCTTGCTCATGGCCGGGTGTCGTCGAGCCTCGAGAGCAAGTCCTTGAACGAGTCGGGGAGCGGCTCCTCCACGACCGAGTCGTAAAGTTGCTTCAACCCGGACGCCCATTCCGCCCCGCGCTTCGGTTTGATGTTGGTCGTGCCCTTCACGGGCTTCGTCTTCCTGTCAGCACCGGCCATTCGTGACGCGTCCGCCCACCCCTTGTTGAACCCGGTTGTTAAGCCCGATCGATCGCCTTTGTCACGACATGGACGTTGCATTCATGCATCGTCGATGCGCATTTGTGGCGCAGGAGTGGAACGAAACGCGCGTCGTCCGGTTCCCCGCTAGACGTCAGGCCGCGCTTGGAGCGGTGGAACGGCAGGGCATTCCGCCCTTGCAGATGGGGACGAGCGGCCTCGGGGCGCTTCACGGGGAGTGGACGTTGGACCAGGGATCGGGCGCCCGCAGCAAGACCAAGCGATGGCTTGTCCGCTTCCCTCGCGGCATGCCGGTGGCGATCTTCCTGCTGATCGCCGCGATCACCGTGCTCAGCGTGTTCGCCATCGAGCGCGGCGAGGACG
>JAEZES010000297.1 GCA_023432995.1 Pseudomonadota bacterium | reverse complement strand
GGCCTGAAATGCCCGGCATCAGGCCGACCGGCAGGAACACCGCGACGATGCACAGGCTGGTCGCGACCACCGCCAAGCCGATCTCGTCCGCGGCGTCGATCGACGCTTGGTACGCGCTCTTGCCCATTCGCATGTGCCTGACGATGTTCTCGATCTCGACGATCGCGTCGTCGACCAGCACGCCCGCAACGAGGCTCAGCGCGAGCAGCGTCATCTCGTTCAGCGTGAACCCGAGCAAGTCCATGAACCAGAACGTCGGGATCGCCGACAGCGGAATCGCCAGCGCCGAAATCAGCGTCGCGCGCCAGTCGCGCAGGAACAGGAACACCACGATAACCGCGAGGACCGAGCCCTCGACGAGCGCGGCAATCGAGCTCTCGTACTGCCCCTTGGTGTATTCTACGCTGGTGTAGAGCTGCGTGAAGCTGATCCCCGGATTGTCGGCCTCGATCTGCTTCATTTCCTCGATCGCAGCATCGTATACGGTGACGTCGGAGGCGCCCTTGGCCCGCTCGATGCTGAAGGTAACTACCTGCCGGTCGTTGATCTTGGCGATCGAGGTCTGCTCAGAGAAGCCGTCGTAGACCCGGGCGACCTGGTCGAGCCGGATCGTGCGCCCCCCGCTGAGGCTGATCCGCGTGTCGGCCAGCTGGCGCGCACTGTCGGCGTTGCCGAGCACGCGAACGGACTGGCGCGAGCCGGCGATCTCCGCGACGCCGCCCGCGGCGTCGACGTTGACCTGCCTGAGCGCCTGGTTGAGCGCGCTCGCCGTGACGCCGAGCGCTTGCATCTTTGCCGGATCCAGGACGACGCGAATCTCGCGATCGACCCCGCCTGCCCGGCTGACGGCCGCCATCCCGGGGATCGACAGCAGGCGGCGCGCGATGGTGTCGTCGATGAACCAGCTGAGCTGCTCCATCGTCATGTCGTCGGCTTGGACCGCGAAGTAGCCGATCGGTCCACCGGCGACTTCCTGCTTGGTCACGCGCGGCTCGAGGATCCCGTCGGGCAGGTCGCTGCGGATCTGGTCGACGGCGTTCTTGACGTCGTTGACCGCCTGATCCGAGTCGACGCCGATCTGGAACTGGACGAAAGTGCTGCTGCCACCTTCGCGCGCGGTCGACTGGATTTCGTCGACTCCGTTGACGGAGCGAACGGCCGCTTCGACCTTTTGCGTGATCTGCGTTTCGATCGCGGGGGGCGCCGCGCCCGGCTGGTTGATCGAGACGTTGACCGCCGGGAAATCGATGTCCGGGCTGTTGTTGACGTCCATCTGGTTGAACGAGACCAGCCCGGCCAGCGTCAGGCCGATGAACAGGACTATCGGGACGATCGGGTTACGGATCGACCATGCGGAAATGTACCGTAGGTTCATTGGCCCGAAGCCTGGCGGCCTCCGTTGTCGGTGACCGGGTTAACCTGGTCACCCTCGTTGACGAAGCCGCCGGCGCGCAGGATCACGCGCTCGCTGCCATCGAGCCCCGCGACGATCGCGATCCCCTGGTCGGTCACGACGCCCGTGCGTACATTGCGCCGTACCACCTTATTGTCGCGGTCGGCGATCAGCACGTAACTGCCCTTCTCGTCGGACTGGATCGCGCTCTCGGGCAGGCGCGGCGCGACGATCGCGCCGCGGGCGATCGAGGCCGAGGCGAAACCGCCGGGACGGATCGCCGGATCGTACGGTAACGCGATGCGGGCGATGCCCTGGCGGTCCTGCGGATCGATGATCGGCGAAAGCTGCCAGATCCGCCCGATGAAGGTCTTGCCGCTGCCGACCGGCGCAACCTCTGCGGTGGCACCGACCGAGAGGACCGCGAGGTCGTCCTCGTTGACGTCGGCCAGCAGCTCCATCTCGCCGCCGCGCGCGATCGTGAACAGCGGCGTGCCCCCGGCGCCGACGACCTGGCCCATCTCGACGTTGCGGTCGAGCACCAGCCCCGCGGCGGGCGCGACTATGTTGAGCCGCGCGTTGCGGGCGAGAAGCTCGCGATATTGCGCCTCGGCGACGCGGACGCGCGCCCGTGCTGCATCGCGGGTGGCGGTCAGCCGATCGACATCCGCCTTGCTGATGAAGCCGCGGTCGACCAGCTGGAGCGCGCGATCGAGGTTGGCCTGGGCGAGTTCGGCGTCGGCGCGCGCGACCTCGATCTGCGCGGCCGAGCTCTCTGCCTGCTGGGTCTGCACCGAGCGGTCGATCACCGCGAGCACCTGGCCCGCGCGGACCCAGTCGCCGGGCTCGACGTTGATGGCGACGACGCGACCGCCTTCGCCGACCACCCCGACGGGCATCTCGCGGCGCGCGGCAAGCGTGCCGGTGGCGCTGATCGTGCCCTGGACCGTGGCCCGGCCGGGCGCGACCACTGAAACCGTCGGGATCTGCTCACCCTGCTGCGCCGCGAAGGGCTGCTCCTCGCCGCCGCCGGTGAACAGCAATGCGCCGCCGGCGAGCAGCACGAGCACGATCGCCGCGGCGATGATGATCCGCCGCCGCCGCTGGCGGCTGCGCTCGAACTCGACCTCGCCGATCATCACTTCCGGAGCGCCGCTGAGGTCCGCCACTTTCGCTTCGTAGTTCATTCCGCGTCAGCCCCATAGCCTCGCAGCCGCGAGGCCATACCATGTTTGTCGCCGCTACGCATCCGGGCGCAGCGTTCCACCGCCGCCGCATAGACGCGCAAGTGTCTTATCGCAATACAACACTCCATGAACGTGGCTTGCGAGCCGACGGAGAGCGGCAGCCGCGGCATAGAATGGGGCGGATCGCCGTGCGACCCGCCCCCGTGTACTTTTTTGTAACAGCGCTCCGGGTTCGCGACCCGGCAAGCACTCGCCTCAGCGAACGCGTCCGCGCTGAACCATGTTTGCGACAGCGAGCAGCACGATCGCGCCGACGAAGGCGGTGATCAGGTACATGACCCAGCCGGCGTCGTCGGTGAGGAAGCCTGTCACGTTGCCGATCGCGCTGCCGATGAGGCCGCCGATCACGCCGACGACGATGTTCCAGAAGATGCCCATCGAGGCGTCGCGGTTCATCACCATGCTGGCCAGCCAGCCGGCAATGCCGCCGAGGATGATCGTTGCAATCCAGCCCATACCCAGGTCCTCCTGCTTTCTCGCACCCCGCGTGCGCACCCCCTTCAAACGGGACGTGCGCGGATGCGTTCCCCCGACCCGCTGTGAGGCTTAGGAGGTGATTCGGGAGGAAATGTGGCCGGTCGGCGCCGGCGCGATCAGTACTTGAGCTGCCGTTCGTAGAGATCGCGGTAGTGCTGGATCCGCGTCACGCGCAGGCCCTGCATGCCCGAGCGGTCGACCGCGCGCTGCCACCCGGCGAATTCCTCGAGCGTGAGGTTGTACCGTTCGAGCACTTCGTCGATCGTCAGCAGGCCGCCGTTGACCGCGGCAACGACCTCGGCCTTGCGGCGCACGACCCAACGCTTGGTGGCGGGCGACGGCAGGTCGGCGAGCGTCAGGGGCTCGCCGAGCGGGCCGATCACCTGCGCCGGACGGATCTTCTGATTTTCGATCATCTACTTCCTCATGGCGCGCGGTTCTGCGCCGAGCGCAGCCCGCGTTGCTCTGCCCGCGGGGCTTTTGCCATTGCCTGAAATATCAGGGTTAACGTCGTGCTTACCATTGTGATGCGCGGCTATCCTGCGGGCGGAGCCGGCGTCGAAGCTGGCCTCGCCGGGCTCGGTGGTCTCGTCGCAGGTCGAGCGCTGCTCGCGTGCAGCGGAGAACCGCGCCACCAGATCGCCCCAGCTCAGCGGGCGCAATCTGCCGAAATCCAGCGGCTCGCCATCGAGCGCGCGGGCATCGCGGGGGCGCGGCGGTTTTCCCTCGAACATGGCGCCGGTCTAGACCGGCAACGGTCAAGATCAGGTAAATCGACGGTTTACCTCGCGTTAGCGCGGGTTAATTGGCGCGCCGGGCGGTGCGGTGTAAGGCGCCGGCGATGGATCCCGACCTGCGCCATGCCCTGCCCAGCGCCGAAGAGGCCGCCGCGCTGTTCGATCTGCCGCGCCCGGCGGCGCAGTGCCGCATCGTCGTGGCGATGTCCGGCGGGGTCGACAGCTCGGTCGTTGCCGCGCTCGCCGCGGCGAGCGGCGCGGAAGTCGTCGGCGTGACCCTGCAGCTCTACGACTACGGCGCCGCCACCGGGCGCAAGGGGGCCTGCTGTGCCGGCGACGACATTCGCGACGCGCGCGCGGTCGCCGACCGGCTCGGTTTCGCGCACTACGTGTTCGATCACGAGAGCGCGTTCCGCGATGCGGTCATCGAGCGCTTCGCCGATGACTATCTCGCCGGGCGCACGCCGATCCCGTGCATCCGCTGCAACATGGGGCCCAAGTTCACCGACCTGCTACGCATGGCGCACGAGCTCGGCGCCGACTGCCTCGCCACCGGGCACTACGTGAGGCGGGTCGCCGGATCGGCCGGGCCCGAACTGCACCGGGCGATCGATCCGGCGCGCGACCAGTCGTACTTCCTCTACGGCACGACCGAGCAGCAGCTCGAATTCCTGCGCTTCCCGCTCGGCGGGCTGCCGAAGGCCGAAGTGCGGCGGATCGCCGAGCGCTTCGGCCTCGGCGTCGCCGCCAAGCCCGACAGCCAGGACATCTGCTTCGTGCCCGACGGCGATTACGCACGGATCGTCCGCTCGGTGCGGCCCGATGGCGTGCGGACAGGGCGGGTCGTTCATGCCGAGACCGGCGAGACGCTCGGCCAACATTCCGGGGTGATTCACTTCACCGTCGGCCAGCGGCGGGGCCTCGAGATCGGCGGCCAGCCCGAACCGCTCTACGTGGTCGGGATCGACGCCGCGGCAGCCGAGGTCAAGGTTGGGCCGCGCCGCCTGCTTGCGGTCGGCGCGGCGGCGATCGCCGAAACCAATCGCATCGGTCCGCTGCCCGACCTGCCGTTGACGGCCAAGGTCCGCTCGATGGCGAGGCCGGTGCCGGTCGTCCTCGAGGGGACGCTGGGCGGCGGCGCACCGGCGATGATCCGATTCGCTGCGCCCGAATACGGTGTCGCGCCGGGCCAAGCGGCGGTGCTCTACGCCGGCGAGCGAGTCATCGGCGGCGGATGGATCGAAGCGACCGAGCCGGCCTAGCCGTCCCACGCCTCCAACACGCAGCCGAACCCCTCGCGGTACTGCGCGGTCGAGCTTGCCAGCAGCGGCACGCGCGCGGTGACGCTCTTGCTTTCGGGATCGTCGCTGAGGAAGACCACCTCCATCCCGGGCTCGAAGTCCTTCTCGCAATCGCCGAGGCTGCGACCGGCGACGTAGCGGCACGAGCACGCCGTGCGCGCACCGAACGCGGCCCCGGTGGTTGTGAGCCCGGCGATCGGCTCGCGGAAATACCACCCGCCACCGGCGGCCAGCGCCGCCAGCGCAAGCGCCGCGCGCGGCCAGACCCGGCGTCTGGGAGTCGTGTTTCGCTTAGCGGTTGCCATCACCCGGTGCCTGGACGAAGAAGCTGCGCCGATGCTGCGCCCTGCCTTCCCTAGCTTCCCCGCCGCGCTGCTGCCAGCCCTGCTGCTCGCCGCCTGCAGCGAACCCCCGCCGCAACCGGAGGCGCCGCTCGCGCCGGCCGCGCTCGCCGCGGTCGCGGAGGATCCGGGCGTCGACCGCGCGAGGCTCGCC
>JAEZES010000096.1 GCA_023432995.1 Pseudomonadota bacterium | reverse complement strand
GGCGAAGCCCTCGGGCCGCCCGCCGGCAAGGTCGTCGGTCGTGGCGAAGCCGGCGGCCGCGGCGGTCGCCATCATCTCCTCGTGCAGCAGGTACGGCGAATCGATCGGCCGCACGTCGACCGGGCCGCCGGCGCCGTGGTACGGCCCCTCGCCGCGCCACGAATTCTCCGACTTGCGGAAATACGGCAGGACGTCGGCGAACGACCAGCCGGCGGCGCCCATCTGCGCCCACTGGTCGTAGTCGAGCGGGTGCCCGCGCATCGCGAACATGCCGTTGATCGAGCCCGAGCCGCCGATCACCTTGCCGCGCGGCAGCGGCATGCGCCGCCCGTCGAGGTGCGGCTCGGGCTCGGTCCAGTACGGCCAGTTGAACGCCGGGTGCGGCATCGCCTTGAGGAAGGCGAGCGGCATCTTGAGATAGAGATGGTTGTCGGGCCCGCCGGCCTCGAGCAGCAGCACCTGGCTGCCCGGGTCCTCGCTCAGCCGCGCCGCGACGACGCAGCCGCTGCTGCCCCCGCCGACGACGATGTAGTCGAAAATCTCGCCGGACATCCGCCTCTCCTTGCGGCATTGCTAACGGTCGTTAGGATGGCTGGCAAGGCGAGCGCGGACTCGCCGCTACCGGAGGAGAGGACGCGATGAAGACGGTGACCGCCCTGCTGCTCGCGAGCGCGCTTACGGCCTGTGCCGCGGGCGGTGACGACGCCGCGCCGGCGTGCGACCGCGCGTGCCTGATCGACCTGACCGGCCAGTACGTCGCCGGCCTCGAGGGCAAGTCGACCGAAGGCATCCCGTTCTCCGACGAGGCGGTGATCGTCGAGAACCTCAAGCGCATCCGCGCCGGCGAGGGGTTGTGGGCCGACATCACCGGCGCCGGCAGCGATTTCAGCGTGATCGTGCCCGACGAGGCCAACCAGACCGCCGGGTGGATCGGCATGGTCGAACGCGACGGCCAGCCGACCGTGGTCGCGCTCCGGCTCAAGCTCGACCCGCGCGGCAGCATCGTCGAGGCCGAGCACCTTTACGCGGCGATCAACACCGAGACCCCGCTCGGCGAGCGCCAGCTGGCCAACCTGCAGACCGTGCGACCCGGCCTGCTGGCCGAAGTCCCCGAGGCCAGCCGCATGGCGCATGACGCGCTGATCGCGCTCGGGGCGAGCTACTACGACGCGCTCGACGACAACGACGGGACGCTGATGCCGTTCGCCGCCGACTGCGAGCGGCACGAGAACGGCATGGTCACCGCCGGCGCCAACGCCGGCCCCGGACCCAACGGCCCGCAACCGCACCCGGTCGCGCGCGACTGCGCCGGGCAGCTGACCAGCGGCGTGTTCCAGTACATCGACCGGATCGAGAACCGCCGCGTGTTCGCCGCCGACCCGGTGACGGGGCTGGTCATGGGCCTGTCGCACTTCCGCCACCCGATGGACTTCACCGCGTACGAGGTCACCGCGCAGGACGGCACCAAGCTGAGCTACGACCGCGACGAGGAGATGCAGTTCGACCCGTTCGACCTTCCCGCCGCGCACATCTTCAAGGTCGGCGCCGACGGCAAGGTGCACGAGATCGAGGCGATGGGGTTCCAGGCGCCGCTCAACTCGCCGACCGGGTGGGAATAGGCGCGCGAAGGAGCCTCGGCCGGATGACCCGCGAGGACTACGACCGCTACGTCGCCGCGTTCAACGCTCGCGACTACGACGCGGTGTTCGATTTCTACGCCGAGAACCCGCGCATGGCGTTCTTCGGCATCGAAATCACCACCCGCGAGCAGCTGCGCGAGTTCTATACCTTCCTCCACGCCCACGTGCGCGAGACAGTCACCGTCGAGCGCTTCGCCGCGAGCGAGGAGCTCGCCGCGGTCGAGGCGCTGGTGCGCATCGAGGCTTTCGCCGACCTCACCCGCGAGGCGCTCGACGCGCGCGGCATGGAGCAGTTCTTTCCCATCGCCAAAGGCGCGGTGCAGGAGATGCGGCAGTATATTCACTACCACCTCAGGGATGATAAGATCACCAGCGTCGGCTGCGCGCTGGCCGGTTAGCCGGGAGGGGCGCCTGCGGGCCGTGGCTCGGCCAATTTTTTTCGCGCTTGCGGTAATTTCGCATATCTGAAATAACGCGCGGCATGATCCGCACCACTCATGTCGGCAGCCTGCCGCGCGGCCCCGAGCTGGTGCCGCTGTTGCTGGCGCGCGACAAGGGCGAACCTTACGACGCGGCCGAGTTCGACCGGCTGGTCCAGGCCGCGGTCGACGAGGCGGTGCGCAAGCAGGTCGAGGCCGGCGTCAGCGTGGTCAGCGACGGCGAGCTCGGCAAGGTCGGCTATTCGACTTACGTGATCGAGCGGCTGTCCGGCTTCGGTGGCCACAGCCCGCGCAAGCCTGCGCTCGACCTCGCCGAGGTGCCCGAGCTGGCGAAGAAGCTGAGCCACATCATGGGCACGCAGGAATTCACCCGCGCCTCGGCCATCGCCAAGGTCGAGCTGGTCAACCTGCAGCCGCTGCACGACGACATCCGCCGCTTTCGCGCGGCGCTCGAGCGGCACGGCGCGGGCGCGGCGGGGTTCATGAACTCGGCCAGCCCGGGCCTGATCACCGCGTTCCAGCCCAACCAGTTCTACCCGAGCCACGAGGCCTACCTCGCCGACCTGGTCGAAGCGATGCGGCCCGAGTACGAGGCGATCGTCGAGGCCGGCTTCCAGCTCCAGCTCGACTGCCCCGACCTCGCGATGAGCCGGCACACCGGCTACCAGGACCTGAGCGAGGCCGAGTTCCTGCGCACGATCGCCGCCAACGTCGAGGCGCTCAACGCGGCGACCGCCGGCATCGCGCCCGAGGCGATGCGGATGCACGTCTGCTGGGGCAACTACGAGGGCCCGCACGACTTCGACATCCCGCTCGAAAAGATCGTCGACATCGTGCTCGCCGCGCGCCCGGCGACGATCCTGTTCGAGGCGGCCAATCCGCGCCACGAGCACGAATGGATCGTGTGGCGGGCGGCCGACACCGCGGGCAAGGTGCTCGCCCCGGGCCTCGTCGACACCTGCTCGAACTACCTCGAGACCCCCGAGCTCATCGCCCAGCGCATCGAGCGCTTCGCCGGCATCGTCGGCAAGGAGCGGGTGATCGCCAGCACCGATTGCGGGTTCGGCACGTTCGCCGGCTACGGCAAGATCGACCCGGCGGTCGCGTGGAAGAAACTCGCCGCGCTGCGCGAGGGCGCCGACATCGCCGACAGAAGGATCGCCTGACGATGGCCGAAATCGCTTCCAGCCAGGTCAAGTCGGCCACCCGCACGCTCGACATCATCGAGTACGTCGTCGCGCACGAGCGGCCGATGGTGGCGCAGGAGATCGCGGTCGCGCTCGGCATCCCGGTGTCGAGCCTGTCGTACCTGCTCGGCACGCTGGTCGAGCGCGGCTACCTGGCGCGCGACGGACGGCGCTATTCGGCCGGGCCGGGGCTGCAGCGGCTGCAGGCGCGCAGCGGCGGCTTCAGCCTCGCCGAGCGCGCCGCCCCGCTGGTGCGCACGCTGCGCGTGCAGCTCAACGAGACGACCAGCTTCTTCGTCCGCCACGGCTGGGAGGTCGAGGCGCTGGTGACCGAATCGAGCGAGCAGGCGCTGCGCTACGCGGTGCCGACCGGCAACCGGCTACCGCTGCACGCGCTCGCCTCGGGCAAGGCGCTGCTCGCGGCGCTGCCCGACGACGAGCTCGAGCGCTACTTCGCCGAGACCGAGCGGCAGCGCTTCACGCCGTTGACGGTGACCGCGGAGAAGGCGCTGCGCAAGGAGATCGCCCAGGTTCGCGCGGACGGCTTCGCCTTCACCGACGAGGAATTCAGCCTCGGCATCGTCGGCATCGGCCGCGCGGTGACGATGGGCGGCGAACCGGTCGGCGCGCTCTCGGTGGCGATCCCCAAGGCGCGCTTCGACGAGGAGACCAAGCGCCGAGCGATGGACCTGCTCGAGCGGACCGCGGGCCTGCTCGAGAGCGCCTAGCGGCCGATCACCGCGGGCGGCGGGTCGGCCGGCCTTTCGGCCGGCTCGGCGCGCGGAGCGATCGGCGTCTGCGGCAGCGAGAAGCTCACCGTCGGACCGGGCCTCACCCCCTCGCGGCGGTAGACGCGTCCGGCCGCCCACGGGCCGGGCACGCTGCCCGGCTCGACCCGCTCGAGGACGAACGGCGCGAGCCCGGTCTCGGCGTAGATCATCTCGGCCCGGTCGGGCGCGACCAGGCGGAAACGGAACACGTCGGGCACCGCGCCGGGCCGCGCGTCGCCGAACGTCAGCTCGGCCCAGTCGCCGAGCGCGCGCCCGCGCAGCGCAACCTGCTCGACCGGCGGCCCGGTCAGGTTGGCGAACTGCGCGCCATCGGTGGCGAACGCGCGCGGCTTGACCCAGCGCCCGCTCCACCCGTCGCCGTCGCGCGCGAGGTCGAACCGGAACAGGATCGTCCCTTCGACCCGCAGCGCCCATGAGCCGGCGAGCATCTGGCCGGCGAACGTCACCGGACGGGCGTCGGAAGTCGGGGCGGCGGCCGGCGCCTGCGCGGCGAGCGGCGCCGAGAGGGACAGGGCCAGGACCAGCAGCAGGCGGGCGAACATCGCCGCGCACTCTAGACCTGCCTCGCCGCAGCGCAATCGCGCGCAACAAAAAGG
>JAEZES010000099.1 GCA_023432995.1 Pseudomonadota bacterium | reverse complement strand
TTGCGGCGGCCGTACCTCGGTCGGGCGGCCGTTTTCGTGCGGCCGTCAGGACGCCGGCGCGGGGCCCGGCGTCTGGGCGCGGTGGCGCAGGGTCTCTGCACTAAGTCGTAGAGCGCGAGCTTCCGCCTCGTCGAGCCCGTCGCGCGCGTACCATTCCTGCGCGCGGGCGATGCGGTGGGCCTCGCGGCGCAGGGCCCGCGCCTCGCGCCTGCTGAGCTCGCCGCTGTCGCGCCGGCGCTCGATGGCTTCTCGCGCCTCGTCCAGTTCGCGCCCGCCGCCGCCAGGCACGACAACGGTCCGGACGTCGGCGATTCCGGGGACGCCGGCCCGCGGCGGCGGGCCCTGGCGGGTGAAACCGGCCTGGGCGGAGGCAGGCAGGGCGAGGACCAGCATGGCCACGGCAAGCGATCGCATCACGTTCTCCCCGAAGACGCGCCCGTTGCCGGAAGTTCGGTCGGGCCTGCTGAACTGCCGGTTAATTCGTTGAAGGCAACGCCCTCAGCACAGGCTCCGGTCGGCCGCGACTTGCGCTTCGGTGCGGCCGTCGAACGGATCGTCGAGGATGAACGCATAGATGTCGGTGCTCGCCACTGCCGTCCCGTAGTTGACGGACTTGTGCAGAATCGCGGTGTGGCCGTCGGCGCTCAGGCGGACCCAGCCGAAGCCCGTCGGGCTGTGGCAACCGACGTTGCGCGCTTCCATGCCGAGCGCGCGGATCGCGGCCGCGATCGGCTCCCACTCCATCAGGTCGTCGCCGGGGGAATCGAACACGATCTCGTTGACCCGCGCCGCGGTCCCGGAAATGCCGATGCCGTAGCGCGCCCCGCCGATCGCGATCGTCCCGCTCTGCGTGAGCGTCGAGCCCATCCAGTTGGGCGCATGCGTGGTACGCTTGTCCCATCGGGCGCCCGGAAAGGCGGCGAGCGTCGCTTCCCACTCGCGCGAGCGGGTCGCCCAGACGAGGTTGCGGAACAGCTGCGCCATCTGCGCGGTCCGCGACCCGTCGAGCGCACGCACGGGCGGGCTCTCCGCCGTGGTTGGCGCCGCGGCCGGGGTGGTCGAGGCAGCAGCAGGCTGGTCCGCCGCGAGCGCGGGCGTGGGGGCGGGGGCGCATGCCGTCGGCGCGCCGTAATCGGTGCCGTTGAACCGGCGCACGCCGGGGCAGGCCGAATCCCGCGCCTCGAGCGACAGGTTGTTCCAGCCTGAATTCCGCGCCCGCTCGAAGCCGACGATGCCGTCCTCGGCAATCAGCCGCCGCCAGGTGCCGCCCGCCTCCTGCGCGAGGATGGCGAAATAGGCGCCGGGCTTGCCGTAGCAGTTGGGGTCGACGTCGGCGATGTGCGCTTCCGCCCGGCCGTCGGCGTCGAGATCGATGAACGCGACGCGCGGGTTCGAGGCCCTGCCGCAGCGGTTGACCGGGCGGCCGTCGACCAGCGGGAAGCCCGCCTCGGCGAATAGCTGAATGGCTTGCTCGGCCGTCAGGGCCGGCTGTGGTGCTGCCGACTGCCCGGTCGCGGCACCGGCGGCGAACAGCGCCAGGCCGGCGGCTGCCATGAAGATCGATTGCGTCCGCATGCGTCCCCCAATTCGCGGTGCGACCCGTCAAGGCTTGCCGTAACACGGGAAAGCGACAGGCCGAAAGCCCCCGCGCGGCGGCGCTTGCCTTGGCACTTGGCACTGCCCGACCGCGCTCTATAAGGGCCGCCAATCACGGCCTTTCCGGAGAGACTTAGCCCCCATGACCATGCCTCCCGTCAAGCGCGTGCTGCTCAAGCTGTCGGGCGAGGTGCTGATGGGCGAGCAGCAGTTCGGGATCGACCCGGGGACGGTCGCGGGCCTGGCGCAGGAAGTGAAGGCGGCGAAGGACACCGGGCTCGAGATCTGCCTCGTGATCGGCGGCGGCAACATCTTTCGCGGCATGGCCGGCGCCGCGGCCGGAATGGACCGCGCCCAGGCCGATTACATGGGCATGCTGGCGACGGTGATGAACGCCTTGGCGATGCAGAACGCGCTCGAGCAGCTCGGCGTGCATACGCGCGTGCAGTCGGCGGTGCAGATGGACCAGGTGTGCGAGCCGGTGATCCGCCGCCGCGCCGAGCGGCACCTCGAGAAGGGCCGCGTGGTGATTTTCGCCGCCGGCGTCGGCAGTCCCTATTTCACCACCGACAGCGGCGCCGCGCTGCGCGCGGCCGAGATGAATTGCGACGCGTTGCTCAAGGGCACAAGCGTCGATGGGGTCTACGATGCCGATCCGAAGAGGAATCCCGGGGCCAAGCGTTTCGAAACCGTGAGTTACGATCGAGTCTTGGCGGACAACCTGAAAGTGATGGATGCTTCGGCGGTGGCGCTGTGCCGCGACAACCGCATCCCCATCGTGGTATTCTCGATACGCGAGAAGGGGAACCTCGCGCGCGTTCTCGCCGGCGAGGGCGTCCAGACGATAGTGCGAGAGGAAGCCTGACCATGCCCAAGTACGACAAGGCCGACATCGAGCGCCGGATGCATGGCGCGGTCGAGAGTCTCAAGGGCGATCTCGCCGGGTTGCGCACCGGGAGGGCCAACGTGCACTTGCTCGATCCGGTCGTGGTCGAGGTCTACGGCTCGATGATGCCGCTCAACCAGGTCGCCACGGTCTCGGCGCCCGAGCCGCGCATGCTCAGCGTGCAGGTGTGGGACCGGGCCAACGTGATCGCGGTCGAGAAGGGCATCGCCCACGCCAATCTCGGGCTCAACCCGATGATCGACGGCCAGACGCTGCGCCTGCCGATTCCCGATCTGACCGAGGAGCGGCGCAAGGAACTGGCCAAGCTCGCCGGGCAATATGCCGAGAAGGCCAAGGTGGCGATCCGCAACGTCCGCCGCGACGGGATGGAATCGCTCAAGGAAGACGAAAAGAAGAAGGAGATCTCGGAGGACGAGCGCAAGCGCCGGGAAGACGAGGTCCAGAAGCTGACCGACCGCTTCATCGCCGAAGTCGACGCCGCGGCCGAACACAAGGAAAAGGAAATCCTGACCCAGTGACGGTCGCGTTTTCTGCTAGGGTTGCAAAATGGTGAAGAGCTCCGCTCGTCCGGCCGACGAATTCGCCGACGGCGGCGCGCACGGCGCGCGCCACGTGGCGATCATCATGGACGGCAACGGGCGGTGGGCCAAGCGGCATCACCTGCCGCGTACAATGGGCCACCAGCGCGGCGTCGAGGCGGTGCGGCGGCTGGTGCGCGGGCTCGAACCGCTCGGCGTCGAGTGCCTGACGCTCTACGCGTTCTCATCCGAGAACTGGAAGCGCCCGGAGGACGAGATCGCCGACCTGATGGGGCTGATGCGGCGGTTCATCCGGAGCGACTTGCCGGAGTTCATCGCTAACGGCGTGCGGCTCAAGATCCTGGGCGATTACAGCGCCATGGCGCCCGACATTGTCGAAATGCTCGATGATGCTCTGGCGCGCACCGCGCACGGCAGCCGGACGATCGCGGTGGCGCTCAACTACGGGTCCCAGCAGGAGATCGCCCGGGCGGCCGCGCGGGCCGCGGCGCAGGGCGAGGTAACCGTCGAGACCATCGCCGCCAATCTCTACACCGCCGACCTGCCGCCGCTCGACCTGCTGATCCGAACTTCGGGCGAGATCCGCCTGTCGAACTTCCTGCTGTGGCAGGCGGCCTACGCCGAAATGTGGTTCACCGACGTGCTGTGGCCCGACTTCACGCCGGCCCACCTCGAGCAGGCGCTGGCGAGCTTTGCCGGCCGGGAGCGGCGGTATGGCGGGCGCTGAGGCGGCGGCGCCCGGCCGGGTGGGCGATCTGCGGACGCGCTTGATTTCGGCCGCCGTGCTGCTGGCGCTGGCGATCGCCGCCCTGGCGGCCGGCGGTGTGGTGCTCGACGCGTTCATCGCGCTGGTGGCGCTGGCGGCGTTCGCGGAGTTCGTGCGGCTGGTGTTCCAGGCAACCGGAAACTGGCCGCTGCGGGTGGTCGCCGTGCTCGCCGGCGCGGTCTATTTCGGCGCCGCGGCGGCGATCCTGATGGGGGCGGCCAAGTTCCTGCTGGTGATGGTGATCGGGATTGCGGTCTTCACCGACACCGGCGCGTACTTTGCCGGCCGTGCGATCGGCGGGCCGAAGATTGCGCCGAAGATCAGCCCCTCGAAGACCTGGGCCGGGCTCGTCGGCGGGATGATCGCCTCTGCCGCGTGGGTGTTTGCGTGGATGTTTGCGATCGACGCGCAGGCGCTGTGGCCGCGCTTCGACGTCGGGCTCAACCTGTCGCTCGAGAACACCGCCGGCGGCATCGCGCTCGGCGCACTGCTCGCGGTCGTCGCGCAGGTGGGGGATTTCGCCGAATCCTGGCTCAAGCGCCGCGCCGGCGTGAAGGACAGCTCGCGGCTGATTCCGGGCCATGGCGGTGTGTTCGACCGCATCGACGGGCTGGTCCCGGTCGTGCTGGTCGCCGGCGCGGTCGCGACCTGGATGGTTCCGTAGCGCGATGCGCAGCATCACCATCCTCGGCTCGACCGGCTCGATCGGGGCTTCGGCACTCGACCTTATCCGGCGCAACCGGGCCGACTGGCGGGTGATCGCCCTGACCGCGCGGAGTCAGGCGCGCGAGCTCGCCGAGCTGGCGCGCGAATTCGACGCCGAGATGGCGGCGATCTCCGACGAGAGCCGCTTGCCCGAACTGCGTGAGGCGCTCGCCGGCAGCGGGATCGAAGCGGCCGGAGGGGAGGCCGGGCTGATCGAGGCCGCCGCGCGGGGCGCCGAGGTGACCCTGGCGGCGATCGTCGGCTGCGCCGGCCTCGCGCCGACGATGGCGGCGATCGAGCAGGGCGGCATCGTCGCCTTGGCGAACAAGGAGGCTCTGGTCTCCGCCGGCGACGTGATGACCGCCGCGGTGGCCCGCCACGGGGCGACGCTGCTGCCGGTCGATTCCGAGCACAACGCGATCTTTCAGTGCCTTGCCGGCAACGATCGCGGCGACGTCCGGCGGATCACGCTCACGGCCAGCGGCGGCCCGCTGCGCGACTGGCCGGCCGAACGCCTGCGCGCGGCCACGCCGGCGCAGGCGGTGGCCCATCCCAACTGGCGCATGGGGGCCAAGATCAGCGTCGACTCCGCGACGATGATGAACAAGGGGCTCGAGTTCATCGAGGCGCACCACCTGTTCCAGGTCGGGCTCGAACGGCTACAGATCCTCGTCCATCCGCAAAGCGTGATCCATTCGATGGTCGAGTACCGCGACGGCTCGACGCTGGCCCAGCTCGGCCCGTCGGACATGCGCGTGGCGATCGCCTCGTGCCTCGCCTGGCCGCGGCGAATGGACACGCCGTGCGATCCGCTCGATCTCGCGGCGCTTGGGCAGCTGACCTTCCGCGCGCCGGACGAGGAGCGGTTCCCGGCGACCCGGCTGGCCCGCGAGGCGGCGGCGGCGGGGGGCGCGGCGCCGGCGGTGCTCAACGCCGCGAACGAGGTTGCCGTAGCGGCCTTCCTCGCCGGTCAGATCGCGTTCACCGATATTTCGGCATTGGTCGCGCAAACCCTCGATCGCGACCTGCCGCCCGCGCCCGAATCGCTCGACGACGTCTTCGCCGTCGATGGCGAGGCGCGGGCGCGGGCCGCGGCCATGCTGGAGCTAGTCTGAGTGTTCGCTGCTGTACCCTGGTGGATGTACGCCCTCGGCTTCCTGCTGCTGCTCGGGCCGCTGGTGACCGTCCACGAGCTGGGCCACTACCTCGTCGGGCGCTGGTTCGGCGTGAAAGCCGACGTGTTCTCGGTCGGGTTCGGCAAGGAGCTCGCGGGCTTCACCGACCGCCGCGGGACGCGCTGGAAGCTCTCGGTGCTGCCGCTCGGCGGCTATGTCCAGTTCGCCGGCGACATGAACCCGGCGAGCCAGCCGAGCGAGGAATGGCTCGCCTTGCCCGAGGCCGTGCGCGCCCAGACCTTCCAGGCCAAGCCGCTGTGGCAGCGCGCGCTGATCGTCGCGGCCGGGCCGATGACCAACCTTCTCGTCGCGCTGGTGATCTTCGCCGCGTTCGCGCTGGCCTTCGGCCGGCCGATCACGCCGCCGGTGATCGAGGTTTTCGCCGAGAACTCGGCAGCGCAGGCGGCGGGGCTCGAGATCGGCGACCGGATCGTCGCCATCGACGGGACCGAAATCGAGGATTTCGAGGACGTCAGCCAGTACGTGCTGCCGTTCCCCGGGCGGGTGATCGAGATCAGCTACGAGCGCGACGGCGCGGTTGCCGTGGCGCCCGTGCGGATCGCGTCGCACGAGATGGTCGACCGGTTCGGCAACCGCGCCGAAATCGGGCTGATCGGCGTCGGCTCCAACGCTCGCCGGTTCGAAAGCGTCGGCCTGCTCGGCGCGAGCGCGTTCGCCGTCGAGAGCAGCGTTTCGCTGGTCAAGCTGACGATCACCGGACTGCGCCAGATCCTGACCGGCGAACGGTCGGTCAGGGAACTCGGCGGCCCGGTCAAGATGGCCAAGTTCTCGGGCGAAAAACTCTCGCTCGGGCCGCTGAATTTCATCGAGTTCGTGGCGTTCGTCTCGATTAACTTGGCATTCATTAACCTGCTGCCAATCCCGGCCCTCGACGGCGGGCACCTGGCTTTCTATGCGGCCGAAGCGGTTCGCCGGAAGCCGCTGGGTCCGCGCAGTCAGGAATGGGCGTTCCGTACCGGCATAGCCTTCGTGCTCGCGCTGATGCTGTTCGTCACCATCAACGATGTCGCCTCGCTGTTCGACAGCTAGGCTGGGTAGTGGACGCCGTCCCGGTTGCCGGGGCGGGGATAAGGAAGGCACCCGCAGCGCATTTCCCGGCTTGTTCGCTTGATCGCTTGTGCTGCTTGGGGCAAGGGCGCACCTCGCGTGGCGTTCGGGGGCGCAACCGCGATGACCGCTCCGGTGGGGCCGGTTCGTATCGCGCGGCAACCGGGACACGCGAGTGTCGCAAGAATGGACGGGACATGAGCGCCAGGGCCAAGACGTTTCAAGCCTCGCATTTTGCGGCTGCCCTGCTCGGCTGCACCTTCCTTGGCGGAATGCCCGCGATCGCGTTCGCGCAGGACCAGCAGCCGGCCGAACCTTCTCCCGCGCCCGCTCCGCCGCCCGCCGAGGCGCCGGCGTCGCAGCCCGACATCGTCCGTTCGATCGCGGTCGCCGGGGCGCAGCGCCTCGAGCCGGCGACGATCGTCAGCTACATCCAGCTGCGTCCCGGGCAGCCCTATACCGCGGCGGCCGCCGACCAGGCGCTCAAGGACCTCGCCGCGACCGAGCTGTTCTCCGATTTCCGGATCCAGAACAACGACGGCAATGTGGTCATCACGGTGGTCGAGAACCCGGTGATCAACCGCATCGTGCTCGAGGGCAACCGGCGGCTCAAGGACGACAAGATCCTGCCCGAGATCAAACTCGCTCCGCGGCAGATCTTCACCCGCTCCAAAGTCCGCGCCGACGTCGCCCGCATCATCGAGCTGTACAAGCGGCAGGGCCGCTTCGCCGCGACCGTCGAGCCGCAGATGGTGCAGCTCGACCAGAACCGTGTCGACGTGGTGTTCGAGATCAACGAGGGTCCGAAGTCCAAGGTCCGGGCGATTAACATCATCGGCAACGAGCAGTTTTCCGACGGCGAGCTGCGCGGCGAGATGGTCACCAAGGTCGCCAGCCTGACCAAGATTCTCAGTTCGACGACCAGCTACGACCCGGACCGGCTGGCCTACGACCAGCAGCAGCTGCGCGCGTTCTACCTCGAGAACGGCTACGCCGACTTCCGCATCGTCTCGGCGGTCGCCGAGCTGACGCCGGATAAGCGCGACTTCATCATCACTTTCGTGGTCGAGGAAGGCCAGCGCTACAAGTTCGGCGAAGTGGCCGTCGAGAGCCAGCTGCGCGACTTCGACAGCGGCGCGATGACCCGCGCGCTGCCGATGCAGACCGGCGACTGGTACGACGCCAAGCTGGTCGAAGACACGATCGAGCAGCTGACCGAAACCGCCGGCACCTTCGGCTACGCCTTCGCGGACGTGCGCCCCGACTTCGAGCGCAACCGCGAGACGCTGACGATGGACGTCAAGTTCCTCATCAACGAGGCGCCGCGCGTCTACGTCGAGCGGATCGACGTCAACGGCAACACGCTGACGCAGGACAAGGTCGTGCGCCGCGAGTTCCGCATCCACGAGGGCGATGCGTTCAACTCGCTGCAGGTCAAGCGCTCGACCGCGCGGATCAACTCGCTCGGCTATTTCCAGGAAAACTTCGAGATCGACCAGGTCGACGGCAGCGCGCCCGACCGCATCGTGCTCGAGGCTAACGTGCAGGAACAGGCGACCGGCGAGCTGTCGCTGTCGGCCGGCTTCTCGAGCCTCGAGCGGTTCGTGTTCCAGGGCTCGATCCGCCAGAACAACTTCCGCGGCCGCGGCCAGTCGGTCGGCCTCGGGGTCAACTATTCGAGCTACTCGAAGGCGTTCAACCTCAGCTTCACCGAGCCTTACCTGTTCGACCGCAACATCTCGGGCGGGGCCGACCTCTACCGGCGCGACTACAACAACGGCTACTACGATCGCGCGACGGCGACCTACGAACAGGCGACGACCGGTTTCGCCCTGCGCGCCGGCGTGCCGCTGACCGAAACCATGTCGGCGTTGTTCCGCTACACGTTCAACCACGACAACGTCACGATCGACGAGAACCGGTTCTACTCGGATTTCGACGGCGACGGCATTCGCGAGTGCGAGCCGCTGCTCGCCGGCCGGTATCTGTGCGAGGCGGTCGGCAAGCGCACGACGTCGCTGATCGGCGCCTCGCTGATCTTCGACACGCTCGACAACCGGGTCCGTCCGACGCGCGGCGAAACCGCCACCGTCAGCCTCGATTTCGCCGGGGTCGGTGGCGACACCCGGTACATTCGCACGGTCGCCCGGGCGGCGAAGTTCTGGCCGATCGGCCGCGGCTTCATCTTCTCGGTGACCGGGCAAAGCGGATTCATCTACGGCCTCGAGGATGCCGAGCCGGGCTCGGATGCGGTGCAGCTGACGGACCGCTTCTTCCTGAGCGAGAACGACATTCGCGGCTTCGACATCCGCGGCCTCGGGCCGCGCGTGGTTCGGCGGTTCTACGACACGAGCGATCCCGACAATCCGGTGCTGTTCCCGATCGATCACGATTCGACGCAGGACGACGCGCTCGGCGGGACCGCGATGTACGTCGCGCGGGCCGAGCTCGAGATTCCGGTCAGCTCCGGCATCCGCGAGATGGGCATCCGGCCGTCGGTGTTCTTCGACGTCGGTTCCGTCTTCGGCATCACCGATCCGAGCCTGACCAGCAGCCCTTATCCGGAGGGCATCTTCATTCCGACCCGCGACGCGAACGGGAACGCGCTCTACACCCAGATCGACGCCGCCAACGTCGTCAACACGGTTTGCACTCCGACCGCGACCTCGATCGTCACCAATCCGATCAATCCCAATCCGCCGGCGTGTTTGCCGACGTCCAACAACTCGGCGATCGGCAGCTCGCTTCCGCCGTTCGTCGAAGAGTTCTATGGCGATACCTGGAAGCCGCGCGTGGCGATCGGCATCGGCGTCAACTGGAACTCGCCGTTCGGGCCGTTCCGCATCAACTTCGCCTATCCCCTCGTCTCGTACGAGGGCGACGACACCAAGACTTTCTCGTTCAACGTAGGAACCCAATTCTGATGAGACCGCACCTTCTTTCCTTCACGGCGCTTGCGCTCGCGGCCACGCTAGCCGCGCCGGCCGCGGCCCAGGTCAACGGCGTCGGCGTGACCGACCCGGCCATCGCCATCGCCAGCTCGCAGGCGCTGCAGACCGCCTACCAGCAGATCGGCACGACGTACGCCGCACAGCGCACGCAGCTCGAGCAGCTGCAGGGCCAGCGCGACGCCCTCGTGCGCCAGTTCGACACCAACGGCGACGGGCAGATGAGCGAGGCCGAGCAGCAGGCGGCCCAGGCCAATACCACCGCGGTGCAGCAGCTGCAGACGCTCGACCAGACGATCCAGCAGACGCAGGCGCCGATCCAGCTCGCCCGGATCTACGCGATCGAGCAGATCGCGATGCAGTACGCCGCCGCGGTGCAGAACGTCGTCACCGCGAACAACGTCTCGCTGATCCTGACGCCGAGTTCGGTGGTCTACGCGGCCGATGCGGTCGACGTGACCGACGAGATCGTCGCCCAGCTCAACACGCTGGTTCCGACCGTCTCGACCAGCGTGCCGGCGGGATGGCAGCCGCAGCGCCAGTCGGTCACACTGTTCCAGGAGGTGCAGCAGATGCTGCTGACCGCCGCGGCGCAGCAGGCGGCGGCGCAGCAGCAACAGGGCGCGGCCGCGCCGCAGCCGGCCGCTCCGGGCCGGTGACGCCGGCGGAGGCAGGATGAGCGAGGAGCAGACCGAGGCGCGCGCCTACGACATCGCGCAGGTCCTCAGTGCGCTGCCGCACCGCTACCCGCTGCTCCTCGTCGACCGGGTCAAGCGCCTCACGGTCGGCGAGGAGATCGTCGCGCTCAAGGCGGTCAGCTTCAACGAGCAGTTCTTCCAGGGCCACTTCCCGGGCCGGCCGATCATGCCCGGGGTGCTGCAGATCGAAGCGCTGGCGCAGGCCGCGGCGATCCTCGCGATCGAGACGCTCGAGCTCGCCGGCAGCGGCAAGCTGGTCTACTTCATGGCGATCGACGAGGCCAAGTTCCGCGCCCCGGTCGAGCCCGGCTGCCTGCTCGAACTCAACGTCGGCTTCGTCCAGAAGCGCGCGCGGGTGTGCAAGTTCTGGGGCAAGGCCAGCGTCGAGGGCAAGGTGACCTGCGAAGTGCAGTTCACCGCGATGGTGGCCGATCCGCCTTCTTGATTTGCGCACCCGCATCCGCGCGTGCGTCCTCGGTGTTGTTCCCTCCCTCCGGATCAAGACCGGGGTGCGGGGCACCTGCGGGCGGCCGTTCGGCCTTGCGGTCCGCTGGTCGCGATCCGGACTAGGACCTGACCGCTTGTAATTCGCCGCGCGGCTCTGTAAGGGCGCGCCTTTCCCGACATTGCCAGGCCGGTCGGAACCGGCCGCACGCACGAAGGACCGATTGCCATGAAGGCCGACATCCATCCCGACTACCACACGATCAAGGTGCAGATGACCGACGGCACCGTGTTCGAGACCCGCTCCACCTGGGGCAAGGAAGGCGACACGATGCACCTCGACATCGACCCGACCAGCCACCCGGCGTGGACCGGCGGCCAGCGCCAGATCGAGCAGGGCGGCCGCGTGGCGCAGTTCAACAAGCGGTTCGGCGGTCTGTCGCTCAAGACCAAGTAAGCCGCGGCACCGACGTGGTTCGAAGGGCGGTCCCGCGTGGGCCGCCCTTTTCGATTCCGAGTGGGCGGTGGGGCTGCGCGGACCGGCGGGCGCGAAGCGTTACTCGCGATCGGGCTCGAACCGGAGCCGCCCGGCGAGGCGCATCGTGCCAGTGTCGCGCGAGTGATGGATCCCGTCGACCACCGCGACGTCGGGAAAGTCGTGGTACGGGTTGAGCCCGAGGCAGGCGACGTTGACCCCGTAGGTGTTCGGGTCCGAGCGCCGCTGGTGGAAGGTGTACGAGCCGCAGCGCGAGCAGAACCAGTGTTTCGCCGTGTGGGTGTTGAACTGGTACAGCGTCAGCAGGTCCTCGCCCGCGGTGACCTCGAGCCCTTCGAGCGGCGTACCCACGGTGACCGCCCCTTTCATGGCGCAGATCGAGCAGTCGCAGCGCGCCCCGCGGAGCTCTTCGGGCAGTTCGACCGTGAACCGGACCGCGCCGCAGTGACAGGCGCCCTCGCGTCTTACCATCGCCTCACCATCCCCAGGGCCTCTCGCGGTACCACTTGGTGATCACGTACTTGGTGCCCTTGCGCACTTTCATGCCGTGATGGAGCGTCGCCGGGTTGAGGCTGCCGTCGGCGCGGTGGTTGTTCCAGCAGACGAGCTTGCCGGGCTCCGGCTTGAACGTCTTGTCGATCACCTTGAAGCGGGTCGCGCCGCCGGCGTCGGGCGCGTTGAGATAGATCATGAAGGTCCAGGTGCGCTGGCCGGCGACCGAGCAGAACCTGTGGAAGTCGCGGCCATCGGGCTCGAAGTAGTCGGTATGGGCCTTGAACTCCTGGCCGACGTCGTAGCGCTGGCCCTGGACCGGTTCGCCATGGGCCGGGTCGATCCCGTTGAGCGCATGAAGCCGCGCTTCGAGGTCCTTCACGGCGGGCTCGGCCGCATCGAGATCGCAGGTCTCGCTGGTGCGGAAGTAGCGGTCGCCGTTGGCGTCGGCGATTTCCGACGGCCGGCGCCCGCGGTCGATCAGCGCCACCAACTCGGCGCACAAGGCCGGCGGCAGGAACTCCGGGCGGTCGAACAGCTCCAGCCGCGGCGTCGGCACGCGCCGCACGCCGGGATAGGCGAGCAATTGCGCCGCGGTGGTGTCGCCGGGACTCGTCATGAGTCGGCGTGATAGCCTTGCACGGCCCGGTAATAAAGTTGCGCACGCGCGGCGGCCGCGCAGTTTTTGCTTTGCTTGAAACCGCGCCTGTGCAACAGGCACGCGCCCGCGCCGAAGCCGCTTGACCGGCTGACGCGGCTGCCTAATTGCCGCGATGCGGCAGTGTCTGTGGCGATTGTAGCTCAGTTGGTTAGAGCGCCGGTTTGTGGTACCGGAGGTCGGGGGTTCGAGACCCCTCAATCGCCCCATTCCCTTTCCATTCTGCCGTTTGCGACCCGTTCTTGAGGGTATATGACATGACGGCGTTCTGGACCGAGGCGGACTTCGACGACCACGAGCTGGTCGAGCTCGTGCATGACAGGGCCTCGGGCCTGACCGCGATCATCGCGCTGCATTCGACGCATCTCGGCCCGGGCGCCGGCGGCACCCGCTTCTGGCATTATGCCGACGCGGCGGGCGCGATGCGCGACGCGCTGCGGCTGAGCCGCGGGATGAGCTACAAGAACGCGATGGCGGGACTGCCGATGGGCGGCGGCAAGGCCGTCGTGCTGCTCGACGCGCAGCGGACCAAGACCCCCGCGATGCTCGCCGCATTCGGCGACGCGATCGACGCGCTCGGCGGACGCTACGTCACCGCGGAGGATGTCGGCGCGAGCGAGGCCGACATGGTCGCGATCGCCGAGCGGACGCCGCACGTCTGCGGGTTGCCGGTCGGCGCGGGCGACGCCGGCGGCGACCCCGGCCCGTTCACCGCCTATGGCATCTTTCTCGGGATCAAGGCCGCTGTGGCCCACAAGCTCGGCGCGGACTCGCTGAACGACGTGCGCGTGGCCCTGCAGGGCGTCGGCAGCGTCGGCGGCGGCGTCGCGCGGCTCCTGGCCGGGGAGGGCGCACGGCTGACGGTGGCCGACGTCGATGCCGCCAAGGCCCGGGCGCTTGCGGCCGAGATCGGCGCCGAGGCCGTCGCGGCGGACGTCGTGATGGGCACCGCGTGCGACGTGTTCAGCCCCAACGCGCTCGGCGCGATTCTCGACGATGCCGGCATCGCCCGGCTCGACTGCGCGATCGTCGCCGGCGGGGCCAACAACCAGCTGGCGCGGCGCGGCCACGGCAAGCTGCTGGCCGAGCGGGGCATTCTCTACGCGCCCGATTACGTGATCAACGCCGGGGGGATCATCAACGTCAGCCTCGAGTACGTCTGCCGCCAGCACGGCGAGCCGTGCGACGTCGCCGAGGTGCGCCGGCGGATCGGGCAGGTTCCCGAGCGGCTCGAGGCGATCTGGCGCGAAAGCGACGCGAGCGGCGAGAGCCCCGATGTCGTCGCCGACCGGATGGCGCAGGCGCTGATCGGCCGGGGGTGAGCCGGCGCGCGCTTCCGTTCTTCGTTGATAAAGTCCAAAATCGGTCCTTGACGCTTGCTCCGAAGTCGCGCTCCTGCCAAAGCGGCCCGGCTACGCGCCCGCAGGACCCATGCACGGCTTCGCCAATCCCGCCCGCTTCCTCAGGATCGCCCGCTGGCTGACTCCGGCTTTGCTGCTGTCAGGCCTGATGCTGGCGGCCGGGGCGCTCGCCTGGGGCCTGACCGGGCTTCCGGCCGAACGGCTGCAGGGCGAGAGCGTGCGCATGATCCTGGTCCACGTGCCGACCGCCTGGCTCGGCATGGCTGGGTGGGTCGCGATCGCCGTCGCCAGCCTGGTCGAGCTCGTCTGGCGCCACCCGCTGGCGGCGATTGCCGCGCGGGCGGCCGCCGTTCCCGGCGCGGTGTTCACGGCGATCTGCCTCGCGACCGGGTCGCTCTGGGGCCGGCCCGCGTGGGGCACCTGGTGGGTGTGGGACGGCCGCCTGACCTCGATGTTGGTGCTGCTGTTCCTCTACTTCGCCTACGTCGCGCTCGCCGGGGCGATCGACCGGGAAGGCGGATCGAGCCGCATCCCGGCGATCTTCGGGCTCGTCGGCGCGATCAACATCCCGATCATCCACTACTCGGTGATCTGGTGGAATTCGCTGCACCAGCCGCCGAGCCTGTCGATGGGCTCGTCGGCCATGTCGAGCGAGTTCCTCGTTCCGCTCGCGGCGGCGTCGGTCGGTTTCTCGCTGCTGTTCGGCGGCGTCGTGCTTGCGCGCATGCGGGCGATCCTCGCCGGCGTGCAGACCGAAGCGCGACTGCGGCGCAAGGCGCTGGAAGCCTGATGCGCGAGACGCTCGATCCCTGGACCTTTGTCATCGCCGCCTACGTGCTGACGGGTGGGGCGACGCTCGCGCTGGTCGCGTGGAGCTGGCTCGGGATGCGCGCGGCCGAGCGCCGCCGCGACCAGGGACGCGGGAAATGACCGCGGCCCTCAAGCCCAAGCACCAGCGCCTGGTGCTGGTGATCGTCGCGCTGGCCGCGCTGGTCGGCGCCGCGCTGCTCGCCGCCTGGGCGCTGCGCAACCAGGCGAGCTACTTCTACGTGCCGAGCGACCTCGTCGCCAATCCGCCTACGGCCGGTCAGGAGATCCGCCTCGGCGGGATGGTCGAGCAAGGTTCGCTCAGGACCCGCGCCGACGGGGTGACGATCGACTTCGTCGTCGGCGACGGCGAGGCACGCGTGCCGGTGACGTACGCCGGGATCGTGCCCGACCTGTTCGTCGAGGGCTCGGGCGTGGTCGCCGAGGGGGCGATGCGCGCCGACGGCACGTTTGCGGCGAGCAACCTGCTCGCCAAGCACGACGAGAACTACATGCCGCGCGAGCTCGAGGACATGACCGAGGCGCAGAAGCGGGCCGCGGTGGCCGAGACGACCGAATGATCGCCGAATTCGGCCTGGCCGCGCTGTGGCTTGCTGCCGCGTTGGCCGGGCTCCAGCTGCTGGCCGGTTTCGCCGGGCTGCGGCGCGGCGGCGAAACGCTGGCCGCGCTTGCCCGACCGGCGGCGGTGATCCAGGCGCTGCTCTGCGCGCTGGCCTTCGCCGCGCTCGTCCTGCTGTTCATCCGCACCGACCTGTCGGTGGCGCTGGTCGCGCGAACCTCGCATTCGGCCAAGCCGTTCATCTTCAAGCTGGCCGGCGCGTGGGGCCAGCACGAAGGCTCGATGCTGTTGTGGGTCACCGTCATGGCGCTGGCGGGCGGCCTGATCGCGGCCATCGAGCGGCGCCTGCCCGAGCGCACGATGCTGGCGACGCTCGGCGCGCAGGCGTTCGTCGGGCTCGGGTTCTACGTGTTCCTGCTGGTGTCCTCGAACCCGTTCGAACGGATCGACCCGGCTCCGGCCGAGGGCGCGGGGCTCAATCCGCTGCTGCAGGACATCGGCCTCGCGTTCCACCCGCCGACACTCTACCTCGGCTACGTCGGCCTCTCGGTGGCGTTCAGTTTCGCGGTCGGCGCGCTGCTCACGCGACAGGTGACGCCCGACTTTGCCAAGGTCATGCGCCCGTGGGTGCTCGGCGCGTGGATTTTCCTGACCCTCGGCATCACCGCCGGCAGCTACTGGGCCTATTACGAGCTCGGCTGGGGCGGCTGGTGGTTCTGGGACCCCGTCGAGAACGCTTCGCTGATGCCGTGGCTCGCGGCGACCGCGCTGCTGCACTCGGCGAGCGTGCTCGCGGCGCGCGACGCGCTGCGGACCTGGACCATCCTGCTCGGCGTGGTCGCGTTCTCGATGAGCATGGTCGGGACTTTCCTCGTCCGCTCGGGCATCTTGACCAGCGTGCACGCGTTCGCCGTCGACCCCGAGCGCGGCGCCTTCATCCTCGCGCTGCTGGCGCTCTACATCGGCGGCGCGCTGGCGCTGTTCGTGGTCCGCGCCGGCACCATCAGCGAGGGCGAGCGCTTCGCCGCGCTGAGCCGCGAAGGCGCGTTGGTGGTCAACAACGTCGCGCTCTCGGCGATCCTCGGGATCGTGCTCGTGGGAACGCTCTATCCGCTGCTGACCGAGGCGTTCGGCGTGCGCGTCTCGGTCGGCCCACCCTACTTCAATCCGGTGGGCGCGATCTTCTTCCTGCCGATGCTGGCGGTGCTCGCGGTTGGCCCGCTGCTGCGCTGGCGGCGCGACAGCCTCGCGCGGATCCGCGCGCCCGTCCTGCTTGTCGCGGCCATCGCGTTCGCCGTCGTGCTTGCCGTGTGGCTGCTCGCCGACGTCGCGTTCATGCCGCTGCTCGGCATGACGTTCGCGGCGGCCGTGGCAATCGCCAGCGTGCTGCCGCTGCGCGGCCGGTCACTGCGGCGGCTGCCGCTGGCGGTCTGGGGCATGGTCCTCGGGCATCTCGGGATCGCGGTCGCGCTGTTCGGAATCGCGTCCGACAGCGCCTTCACCACCGAACGGCTCGTAGCCGCACGGGTCGGTGAGACGACGCGGGTCGGGCCCTGGCAGGTGACCCTGACCGCCGTCGACCCGGTGGCCGGGCCCAACTGGACCGCGCTCGAGGCGCGGCTCGCCACCCGCTATGCCGACGGCCCCGTGCGCGAGCTCCGGCCACAGGCGCGCACGTTCTGGACCCCGCCGCAGCAGACCAGCGAGTCGGCGCTGCTGACGCGCTGGAACGGACAGCTCTACGCGGTGATCGGCGGCGAAGCCGAAGGTGGGCGCTGGCAGCTGCGCCTGTGGTGGAAACCGTTCGTCACCTGGATCTGGTACGGTGGCCTGCTGGTGGCCCTCGGTGGCGTGCTCGCGCTGGTCGGGCGCGTGTCCGGGGATGTCCGGCGCCGGACCGCGCGCACCCGGGCCGCGCTGCGCCGTGCGGAGCTGGCCGGATGATCCGCATGCGCACATTCCTCTGGCTGGTGGTGGCGCTCGCCGCCGGCGCCTTCGGGCTGTTCGCCTACCAGTTGCGGCAACCGAAGGACGAGTTCGTCGAGAGCGCGATGATCGGCAAGCCGATCCCGGCCTTCGACCTTCCGGCCGCCGTGGCCGACCGGCCGGGCCTGTCGAGCCGCGACCTCGCCGACGGACAGCCCAAGCTGCTCAACGTGTTCGCGAGCTGGTGCGTGCCGTGCGCCGCCGAAGCGCCCAACCTGGCGCGGCTCGAGGCGAGCGGGGCGAACATCGTCGCCGTCGCCATCCGCGACCGGCCCGAGGACGTCGCCCGGTTCCTCGCCGCTTATGGCAACCCGTTCAGCCGTATCGGCCGGGACGACATCAGCGCGGTGCAATTGTCGATCGGCTCGTCGGGCGTGCCGGAGACCTTCGTGATCGATGGCCGGGGCGTGATCCGCTACCAGCACATCGGCGACATCCGCGACGGCGACGTGGCGGTGCTGCTCGAGAAGCTGCGAGAGGCGGGCGCATGACCTTGACCCGTCTTCATCCCGGCGCA
>JAEZES010000253.1 GCA_023432995.1 Pseudomonadota bacterium | reverse complement strand
GCGCGCCGGGCGGCGGGGCGCCGCCGCACGAGGCCCTCCCCAGCGGACGGCCATCCGCGGCCGTGGCTTCCTGCACTTCGCCGCCCTTCCCGCCGTTCCGCAGCGGGTGGAAGGTCACCGTAATCCGGTCGCCCGCACGCAGCGTGCTCTTGCGCCAGCCGAGCCGCTGCAGGTGCATCGGCGCCGCCATCTCGAGACTCCACTCCTGCTCGACGCCGGACTCGTCAGGGACCAGCAGCTGAATGTAGCAGTGGGGATTGGTCCACTGGAACTCGCGCACCGTGCCGGTCAGGGTCTTCGGCGACGCCGGATCGAACATCGCCGTCGAATGATGCGCCGCGAGCGGCGGCGACAACACCATCAACGTCGAAGCTCCAACAAGTATCATAGGCTTGGTCATGGCACTCCCCCAATTTCAGGAGAGGCAAAGTATTCAGCAGACGCTTGACTGATACAAGCCTGCCTCGTAACGAGGTTCTGTCCTAGCCGTTGCCGGCAAGACTCGGCAGTCCTTCCCGACTTTACAATAATTTAAGTATTTGAATAGTCGGCAGCTTTTGCGCATCCGCGCATGCAGCCTCAGGGCCTGAAGTCGAGCCCGCCGATACGCTCCTCGAATCGCCACCCTTCTCGGGTCCGCACCAGCCGGTCGGTGAAAGTGCCGACCAGCGGACTCTTCGGGTCCCGCACAGGCAGCCCGCCGTCTTCGGGAACGTCGCCCACGTAGAGCACGATCACGCTGAACGCGCGGGCGTGATCGGCGTCGTCGACGTCGACCACGGTGTTGGCGATGACGTGCCGCTGCGCGCGCGCCGGGCGGGCGAGGAAGCTGGCGAGGATCGCCTCGCGCCCCTCGACGAACACGTCCGGCCGGCTCGGGCGGGCGAACCGCGCGTCCTCGGTGTAGAGCGCGGCGACCGCCGGCCAGTCCTGCGCGTCATTGAGGTTGACGTAGCGCTTGATCAGCCGCTCGCAGTCGAGCTCGATCGCCCGGCGCTCGTCGTCGGTCATTCGGGTTTGGTGCGCTCGAGGAACAGCGAACGGCCGGCGCTGTCCTTCGCCTCGAGCGTGGCGATCAGCCGGTCGAGCGTCGAGCGCAGCTGTTCGACTTCGCCTGCGTCGAGGTCGGAGAACAGGTACTCGGCGACCTTCTCGCTCTGCGGGCGCATGATCTCGTAGAGCCGCTGGCCCTCCTCGGTCAGCGTGAGCCACTTGCGCCGGCGGTTGGCCGTGTCGCGCACGACCTCGATGCGGCCGTGCCGCTGCAGCGTCGCCACCGCGCGCGACACGCTCATCACGTTGACCCCGGTCAGCTCGGCCAGCTCGTGGCTCGCGGTCTTGCCCAGCCCGCCGATCGTCATCAGCAGGCGGAACTCGTTGAGGCTGATCTTGTAGCGGTGCGACAGGTGGGTCGAGAACGGCGCCATCAGCCGGTTGGTCAGCTTGAGCAGCTGGTGGAGCATCGCCGCCTTTTCGCTGCCGTCGGTTCGCTTCAGCACGGCCCCAACCCCTTTGAGCGGGCGCAAAGTGCGCCGCCCTTTCCAACGATTATAACAATCGTTAGCGTCATTTCACGCGAGAATCACCGGGAGAGCAAGGGGCCATGAACGCCTTTCCGCAGACCATTCACTTCATCGGCAGCAATACCCCGCGGCGGATGGAAATCTCCGTCCGCGACCTCGAGGTCGAAGGCGAAATCCCGGCCGAGATCGACGGCGCGTTCTTCCGCGCGGTGCCCGACAACGCCCACGTGCCGATGTTCGAGGACGACATCGCGCTCAACGCCGACGGGATGATCGCGCGCTTCAACATCGAGCGCGGCGCGGTCGATTTCGACATCCGCTACGTCGAGACCGAGCGCTACCTGGCCGAGAAGAAGGCCCGCCGCGCGCTGTTCGGGCGCTATCGCAACCCCTACACCGACGACCCCTCGGTCGCCGGCATGGACCGGACGGTGTCGAACACCACCCCGGTGTGGCACGGCGGCCGGCTGTTCATGACCAAGGAAGACGGGCGCGCCTACGAGATCGACCCGCACACGCTCGCGACCAAGGGCAAGTGGGACTACTACGGCGCGCTGCGCTCGGAGACCTTCACCGCCCACCCGCGGGTCGACCCGGTGACCGGCGAGCTGTTCTTCTTCGGCTACGAGGCCGGCGGGCTGTGCAGCGACGACATCGCCTATTGCATCGCCGACAAGGACGGCAACCTGACCAGCGAACAGTGGTTCAAGCAGCCCTACGTGGCGACGATCCACGACTTCGTGATCACCGGGAAATACGCCATCTGGCCGATCTTCCCGACCACCGCCGACCTCGAGCGGATCAAGGCCGGCGGCGCCCACTGGGCGCACCAGCAGGAGCTCGAGAGCTGGATCGCGGTGATGCCGCGCTACGGCAAGGTCGAGGAGATGCGCTGGATCAAGGGGCCGGTCGGGGTCTCGTGCTTCCACGAGGTCAACGCCTACGACGACGGCGAGCTGGTCCACATCGACCTGTGCCTGACCGACACCAACGCGTTCTCGTTCATGCGCGAGGCCGGCGGCATCCACCGCGACCAGCAGAGCCTGCAGGGGGCGCTGACGCGGTGGACGATCGACCTGTCGAAGGCCGACCCGCAGATCGAGGAGCGCCCGCTCGGCCCGCCCGGCGACCTGCCGCGGCTGGCCGACGCCGACCAGGGCCGCGCCTACAACCGCGCGTGGTACCTGAGCATGAACCCGCAGGGCGGCCCGCCGATGCCCGGCGGCCCGGTGGGGATCAACTTCAACGCGCTGCTGCGGATCGAGCCCGGCAACGGGCGCCTGTCGCTGATGGGCGTGCCGCCGGGCGCGGCGATCAGCGAACCGGCGCACGTGCCATCCAAGACGCCAGGCCACGGCGGCTGGCTGCTCAGCGTGGTCGACATCCCCAACGGCCCGCCCGGGGCGGGCGCGCCGCACGACTATTCGTCGGAGCTGTGGGTGATCGAAGCCGACGAGGTCGAGAAAGGCCCGGTCGCCAAGGTCAAGACCGGGCTCGCGCTGCGCAGCCAGGTCCACGGCTCGTGGGTCGGCCGCGACCGGCTCGAAGCGAGCCGGCAGCAGGCCTGAGTGCCGGCGCCTAGCGCATCAGCAGGAGCAGCACGGCGACCCAGAACAGGCCGAGCGCGCCAGCGCCAGGCGCCAGAAGCGCGCGCGGTAGTGATGCCGTTGGTGCACGGTGCGGGGGTCCTCGAGCGGCCGCAGCAGGGCTTCGCGGGTCATCGGAGCCGGCTCCTGTTGCGGCCAGAGTTGGCCACGGGCTCGGGCACCGGCGGTATCAGGCGGCACCGCAAGGGGATTGCTCGGCGACGCCAGAGTTATGCCATTTCGCGACCGATTGCGGGCATTGAAACGCGCGCGATCTAGGGCATACTCGGGGCAACTACGGGGAGAGTGCCATGAAGATCACGCGCCTTGCCGCTGCGCTCGCCGCGCCGCTGCTGTTCGCCGCGCCGGCCCTGGCCGAGGATCCGGTCCCGTCGCCCAAGGACTACCGCGCGCCGCCCGCCGGCTGGGAGGTGCCGCGGACCGAATGGGGCGACCCCGACC
>JAEZES010000211.1 GCA_023432995.1 Pseudomonadota bacterium | reverse complement strand
GGGCGCGGGGCGCGGGGCGTTCGCGTCGGGTGCAGGCGCGTTCCGCGCCGGGCTCGCAGGCCGCTTCGGGAGACGGCCGTCCCCGTCGCGCGCGGGCCCCGAGCCCTTGAGCGAGCTGCGGAATCGTTCGAGCTCTTCCTTGCGAACCTCGACCGCCTGGCCCTTGGCGAGGTCGCCGAGCGCGAACGGGCCATAGGCGGTGCGGATCAGCCGCGAGACCTCGAGCCCGAGGTGTTCGAGCACGCGGCGCACCTCGCGGTTCTTGCCCTCGGTCAGCGTCAGTTCGATCCACTGGTTGGTGCCGGTGCGGCGTTCGAGGTTGGCGTCGATCGGGCCGTAGCGGACACCGTCGATCGTGATCCCGTCGATCAGGTCCTCGAGCTGTGCCTGGCTCACGCGGCCGAAGGTGCGCGCGCGGTAGGTCCGCGGTACGCCAGTGGCGGGCAGTTCCATCTCGCGCTTGAAGCCGCCGTCGTTGGTCAGCAGCAGCAGGCCCTCGGTGTTGAAGTCGAGCCGGCCGATCGGCATCAGCCGCGGCGCGCCCGGCGGCAGCGCATTGCGCAGCGCGGCGTAGATCGTCGGCCTCCCGGCGGGGTCGCGCTCGGCGGTGATCAACCCGGCCGGCTTGTGGAAGCGGTAGAGCCGGGTCGGCTCGGCCCGGGCGACGGGCTTACCGTCGACGGTCACCCCGCGCAGGTGCGGCAGGATCGTCGCTGGTGTCTCGAGCGGCTTGCCGTTCAGCGCGATGCGGCCCTCGGCGATCATCCGCTCGACCTCGCGGCGGCTGGCGACGCCGGCGCGCGCGAGCAACTTGGCGATCCGCTCGCCCTTGGCTTCGGTCGGGGGCATCAGGCGCTGCTAGGTCGAGCCGGCGGCGCGCGCAATGGCCGCGACGCGATCAGGCTAGTCCGACGAGGAAGGTGTTGATCGTCAGGCGCCCACTCTCGCGCGCGGTCGCCGGATCCGGGTCGACCGGGACATGCCCCGAGTGGAGCAGCCGGCCGCGGTAGATGATCGCCCGGTCCGGCCGCGCTTCGACCTCGCCGATCAGCTCGTAGCGCGCGTCGCTGCCGTGGAAGTAGCGCGGCGGGTAGGGGCCGTGCTCGCGCTCGTCCTCCGCCAGCGCGGCGGCGTAAGGCGCGACGCGCTCGGGCCGGATCGTCTCGAAGCCGGTGCGGCAATGGCGGTAGAACGCCGTGCCGCCGGTGGCGGCCTCGCCGGTGAAATGAAGCAGGGCGATCAGGTTGGCGTCGTCCGAATCGTGGTGCGGCCGCCGCTGACCCGGGGCGAGACCCTGCGGCGGCGTGCTGACGATGCTGAACGCGCAGCTCTCGACTTTCGCTCCGCCGGGAAGCCCGAAATGCTCGGCCAGAATCCGCCGCAGCAGGCCGGCGCGCGGGCTCATGTAGGCCGAGCTGATGCGGCTGCGAACCCCCGGATAGCCGGCGACCGGCTCGTAAGCGAGCGACCGGCCGATGCGCGCGAGTTCGTCGATCCGCCCGATGAAGTCGTCGACCACCACCAGCGGCTCGCGTTCGTGCCCGAGGTAGTGCACGCGTCCGGCGGCATCTGCGGCAATCGACGATCGGTCAAAGCCCGCCATTCCAACCTGTTAATCGATATTCGGTGATGCATCCACCCTGCGCCGCGGGCCGGCGGGCAGGCCACGTCCGCTTCGCTCCGATCGGCGCCGTCACAAGAGATATCTGTTGAGCGGAGGTTCATGCGGCCTTTCCAATGGTCCCCCGCGCGCTAGTCTCGCGCGACCTTGGAGGAGGGCCCGAATGGCCGAGGCAGCCGAGCAGACGATCCCCGAGGAGCGGCGTTCGCTCTGGGGTGCGATCAAGCCCTATCTCGAGAAGGAATCGCTCGCGGCGTTCTTCCTCGGCATCTCGTCGGGCTTTCCCTATGCGATGATCGGGGCGACGCTGACCACGCGGCTGGCGCAGGACGACATCGAGAAATCGACGATCACCGCGTTCACGCTCGCGTTCCTGGTCTACAACTTCAAGGTCTTCTGGGCGTGGGTCGTCGACGGCGTGCGCATTCCCGTGCTCGGCCGCCTGGGTCAGCGCGTGTCGTGGATGCTGGTCGCCGGGACGCTGGTGATTGCGGCGGTCATCAACCTCGCGCTGGTCGATCCGGCCGAGAGCATAAGCGCGACGGTCGTCGCGGCCGTGCTCGTCGGCGTGGCCGGCGCGACGTTCGACATCGTCATCGACGCTTATCGCATCGAGACGCTCAAGCCCTACCAGCTCGGCACAGGTTCCGGGATGAGCCAGTACGGCTGGCGGATCGGCTCGGCCGGCGCCGGCGCGCTGGCGCTGTTCGTCGCCGCCCGTCAGGGCTGGAGCGCAGCCTACCTCGCCTGCGCGGCGCTGGCGCTGCCGGCGATGCTGACGGCGCTGATCCTCGGCGAGCCGGTGCGCCGCAAGGTGGCGATCGCGCGCCAGGGCGTGGCCGACGTGTGGGCTTCGATCGCCGGACCGTTCGCCGAGTTCTTCCGCCGCCACGGCGCATGGCTCGTGCTGCTGTTCATCCTCGTCCACAAGATGGGTGACACGCTGGCCAACCTGACCTTCCGCCTGCTGTTCGACGACCTCGGGTTCAGCAACGACGAGATCGCGATTTACGACGTCGGGGTCGGTTTCTGGGCCTACCTGATCGGGGTGTTCATCGGCGGCGTCGCCTATGCCAAGCTCGGACTCAAGCGCTCGGTGCTGATCTCGCTGGTGCTCATGGCGGTTTCGAACCTGAGCTTCGCCGCGCTCGCAGCCGCGGGCCACAGCAATTGGGGGATGGCGGGCGCGATCGGGTTCGAGAACATGGCCAGCGGCTACGGCGGCGTGGTCGTCGTCGCCTACTTCTCGGCGCTGTGCGACCTGCGTTTCACCGGCGCGCAGTACGCGCTGATCAGCGCCGCCGCGAGCATCGTCGGACGGGTCCTCACCGGGACCACGGCGGGGAGCCTGATCGAGACGTTCGGCTACGTGAACTTCTACCTGTTGACGACGGTGATCGCGCTGCCCGGGATCGTGCTGTTCTGGTGGATGATGCGCAGCGGCCTCGTCGACGCAGCAATGGGCACGGCCGGCTCGGTCGGCGAGGGCGACGCGAGGGCCGACCCGGCGCCCGGCTAGTCGGGAATCTCGCCGTTGGCGGCGAGCACTTTGCCGGCGAGGTAGAGCGAGCCGGCGATCAGCACCGGCAGGCCGTCGGCGGGCAATTCGCGCAAAGCGTCGGCGACGTCGGCGGCCCAGCGCGCTCCCGGGAACGCCTCGGCACCGTGGCTTTCGCTGCCCTGGATCGGCACCGCGGTGACGCTGGCCAGCCGGCCTTCGAGCGGGTCGATGATCGCCTTCGGATAACGGTTGGCGAGCATGCCGATGACGAGGTGCAGCCGCTGCCCGGCGAAATGGCGGCCGATCGCCAGCCCGGCGTCGGCGTTGTGCCCGCCGTCGAGCCAGACCTCGCGTCCCGGAGCGAGCGCGGTCAGCGGGCCCTGACCGAGAAGCTGCAGGCGCGCGGGCCAGCGGGCGGAACGGATACCTTCGGCCATGGCGGCGGGGGAGACGGTCACGCGGTCCTGGTGGCGCAGCATGGCGACCGCCAGCGCGGCGTTGTCGCCCTGGTGGCGGCCGGGGAGTTGCGGGAGCGGCAGGGTGAGCGTGCCGTGACGGTCGCGATACTCGATCGCCTGGCCAACTTCGGCCCACCATTCGTGCCCGCGCCTGTGCAGCGGCGCCCCGGCGAGGCCGGCGCGCAGCGCGATCTCGTCCTCGACGCCCTCGGCGTAGGCCTGCGTGACCAGCGGAGTGCCGGGGCGGGCGATGCCGGCCTTCTCGAACGCGATGCGGCGCATCGGGTCTTCGGGAACGCCGTCCTCGGGCACGAGGAGGAACGCCTCGTGGTCGATGCCGAGCGTGGCGATGCCGCAGGCGGCCGGCTGCCCGAGGACGTTGGTCGCATCGAAGCGGCCGCCGAGGCCGACCTCGATCACGCAGGCTTCGGCCGGGTGGCGCGCGAACGCGAGGAAGGTCGCCGCGGTGGTGACCTCGAAGAAGCTCGGCCCGAGCGCCTCGCCGATGTCGAGCACTTCCGCGAGCAGCGCGGCCAGCTCGGCGTCGGAGATGAGCTTTCCGGCAATGCGGATGCGTTCATTGTAGCGCACGAGGTGCGGCTTGATTGCCGCGTGGACCGTCAGGCCCTCGGCCTCCAGCATCGCGCGCAGGTAGGCGCAGGTCGAGCCCTTGCCGTTGGTTCCGGCGACATGGAACGTCGGCGGCAAGCGCTTCTGCGGCTCGCCAAGCCTGGCCAGCAGCTCGCGGATCACCTCGAGCCCGAGCCGCCCCTGCGGCAGCGACAGCGCGGCCAGCCGGTCGAGCTGCGCCTGGACCGCGGGGTCGGAGGAGGCGGCGAAATCCTTCAAAGGCGTCGCTCACGGCCCGGCTCGCACGTGTTTGGGCTCACGCGGAGACGCGGAGACGCGGAGCAGTCGCGCATGCGGCGAAGCCGCCTTAGTCCACCAGCTCGGGCCCCGTTCGCGGTGTTGGCAGCGGATTGCGGCTTCGCCGCGAGCACGCCCCCTCCGCGTCTCCGCGTCTCCGCGTGAACCAGAATCGTCACGACGCGATCGAAACTAGGCCGCCTGAGCGGGCGCCAGGTAGTCGAGCAGCTTGGCCAGCGTCGCGCGCAGGTCCTTGCGGTGCACGACCATGTCGACCATGCCGTGCTTGTGCAGGTACTCGGCGCGCTGGAAGCCGTCGGGCAGCTGCGCGCGGATCGTCTCCTGGATCACCCGCTGGCCGGCGAAGCCGATCAACGCGTTGGGCTCGGCGATGTGGATGTCGCCGAGCATCGCGTAGCTGGCGGTGACGCCGCCGGTGGTCGGATCGGCGAGCACGACGACGTACGGCAGCCCGGCTTCCTTGAGCCGGCGCGTCATCACGGTCGCCTTGGGCATCTGCATCAGGCTGAGGATGCCCTCCTGCATCCGCGCCCCTCCGGCCGCGGTGACCACGACGTAGCCGCAGCGCTCCTGCAGCGCGCGGGCCGCGCCGGCGCAGAACGCCTCGCCGACGGCCATACCCATCGACCCGGCCATGAAGTTGAAATCCTGCACCCCGACCACGGCCGGATGGCCCTCGATCGTGCCGACCCCGACCTGGAACGCGTCCTTGTGCGGGGTGCTGGCGCGAGCCTGCTTGAGCCGGTCGACGTACTTCTTCGAATCGCGGAACTTGAGCGGGTCTTCCGCCACATCGGGCTCGGGCAGCCGTTCGAAGCCCTCGTCGAGAATCTGCGCGAGCCGCGCGTCGGCGCCGATCCGCCCGTGGTGCTCGCATTTCGGGCACACCGACAGGTTGGCCTCGAACTCGCGGGCGAACAGCATTTCCTGGCAGCGCGGGCACTTGACCCACAGGTTCTCGGGGGTCTCGCGCTTGTTGCCGAACGGCAGCGCATTGCGGACGCGGGTCAGCCAGCTCATCGCGCGACCCTTCGAATGGTCCCAATGTTCGCGGTGCCCATGGGCGGGGCGGAACGGCAAGAGGCGCGGGATCGCGAGTCGCGAGTCATGTCGTTCCCTTGGCAAAACTGCGCCATGTAGGACAGCCCTATCGGCAGGGACGGCTGCGGGGGGCTGGGGTCAAGCCGGCTCCCGCGCTGCCGAGCGGACCGCCGTCGCAAGCTCAGCCGTGAGCTTCAGCAGGTGCTCGGGCGCGTTCTCGCCATGCTCGCCGACCAGCTCGACCAGAGCCGAGCCGACGACGACGCCGTCGGCGACGCGGGCGATCGCCGCCGCCTGCTCGGGGGTGCGCAGGCCGAAGCCGACCGCGACGGGCAGGTCGGTCGCCTGCTTGATGCGGCGCACATTGCTCTCGATCGAGGCGAGCTGCGCCTGCTGCTTGCCGGTGATCCCGGCCACCGAGACGTAGTACAGGAAGCCGCTGGAGCCGCCGAGCACCGTGGGCAGACGCTCCGCATCGGTGGTCGGTGTCGCCAGGCGGATCAGGTCGACACCTTCGGCCCGCAGCGCCGGACCGAGCGCGTCGTCCTCCTCGGGCGGGATGTCGACGCAGATCACCCCGTCGACGCCGCATCCCTTGCACTCGCCGGCGAACCACTCGGGCCCGCGGCGCAGCATCGGGTTGGCGTAGCCCATCAGCACCAGCGGCACATCGGGATGGCGCTCGCGGAACTCGTCGGCGATCAGCAGCACCTCGCGCGTGGTCGTGCCCCTGCCGAGGCTGCGCAAGTTGGCAGCCTGGATCGCCGGGCCGTCGGCCATCGGATCGGTAAACGGCATGCCGAGCTCGATCACATCGGCGCCGCCTTCGACCAGCGCGTCGAGATTGGCCGCGGTGTCGCCGTCACCCGCTGTGATGAAGCAGACGAGCGCGGGGTGCGCCTTGGCGAAGGCGGAGGCAAGGCGGCTAGCCATCGGCGTGGGCCTCCAGCGATGCTCCGCACCAAGGGCAGAAGTTGATTGCAATCATCGATGTGCCGCCATCGTGAACCATAATCCCATAAGTCTGTGAGCTCGGCCAAAAGTCGGTCAGGCAATCGGGGCATTCGTGGCGGTCTGGATGCCGGTCACAGGTGTTCTCGACATTCGAGCGCATCATTTCGCAGCAGTGCGTCGTCACAGCGAGATTCGGGTGCGGCTAGTTGGATAGAACGGTGCCGAGCACCGTACAGGCTAGCGAGACGACGGCGACCATGATGATGCTCAGACGGATCGTCACGCGGTCGAGTGCGGCATCGAGTTGTTCTTTGGTAAGAAGGCCGCCCATGCCGTCGCCTATTTCAGCCGCAATCGCTTCGGCATGCTGACGCGCAATCCCGGCCTGCTGGAGGCGCTTCATGGCTTCGAGAGGATTGTAGGCGTTCATTGCGGCGCTCATATCACACCTTCGCAACCGACGCATCGGCCGGTGCCTCGGGATCGGATGCAACGATATCGTGGCTCGCGGCGCTGAAGCAGATGAGCGCACGACGGTCCTTCGAGAGACGGGTCATCCGCGCAACTTCAGAAGAATGAACAGAATGTTCCCGGCGATCACTAGCTGCAAACTTAGCAACATGGCGAGTTGAAAGGTCATCCGATTGACCATTCTTGCGATGGCTGGGTCTAGGGGTTTCACATCTTCACCCCGAGCGCATCCGCCACGGTGAAGATGTCCTTGTCCCCCCGCCCAGACACGTTGACCAGGATTCGCTGTTCCTTGCCGTACTCCTTCGCCACCTTGGGCAGCGCGGCCAGCGCGTGCGCGCTCTCGAGCGCCGGGATGATGCCCTCGAGCTGGCTGCACAGCTGGAACGCCTCGAGCGCTTCCTGGTCGGTAATCGGCACGTACTTCACCCGGCCGCTCTCGTGCAGCCACGAATGTTCGGGGCCGATCCCCGGGTAGTCGAGCCCGGCGCTGATCGAGTGCGCCTCGGTGATCTGGCCGTCCTCGTCCTGCAGCAG
>JAEZES010000152.1 GCA_023432995.1 Pseudomonadota bacterium | reverse complement strand
GCGCAGCTCGGTTTCATCGAGCTGCTGCCGGTGACGCCGGGCATGGACGCCACGTTCACCCGTTTCTGGGAGGCGTCCCGCGATTGGGACGGCTCCGACCCCGTCCGCTCCTTCCTGTAAGAGAACTGCACCGATGGCCACTGCACCCGCCACGACGCCCGCAGGCCACCCGCCACAGGGCAACTGGCTGACCAATTCGCCCGGCTACCAGACCCTGCTGGTGCTGTTGCTCAGCCTCAATTTCGGGATCGTGTTCTTCGACCGGCAGGCGCTCAACGTGCTAATGCCGTTCGTGCAGCCCGAGCTGGGCCTGTCGGGCACGCAAATCGGCTTGCTGGCCGGGGGCCTCTCGTTCAGCTGGGCGATCGCCGCGTTCTTCGTCGGCCGGCTGTCCGACACGCTCGGCAAGCGCAAGATCCTGCTGGTCATCGCCACCATCGCCTTCTCGCTTTGCTCGTTCCTCTCGGGCCTCGCGACGAGCTTCCTGTTCCTGTTCGCCGCGCGGCTGCTGATGGGCGCGGCCGAGGGCGGCGTGATGCCGATCAGCCACGCGATGGTGGCGAGCGAGGTCAATCCCGAGCGGCGCGGACTGGCGCAGGGCGTGGCGCAGAACCTCGGCTCGAACCTGCTTGGCAGTTTCGCGGCGCCGGTAGTGCTGGTCGCCTTCGCGACGATGTTCAGCTGGCGCGAGGCGTTCTACCTCGCGGCGCTGCCAGGGCTGCTCTCGGCGGCAATGATCTGGTTCATGCTCCGTGAGCCCAAGGCCCCGCCGCGCGAAGCCAAGCCAAACCTCGGCGCCGGGCGGGCGGTCAGCGATTACATCGCCGAGGTCGGCCGGGCGATGAAGGTGCGCAACATGTGGATCAGCGTGGTCGTCGGCATCCTGATGGTCGCGCACTTCGTCATCACCTGGGCCTTCATGCCGGTGTTCCTCGTGCAGGAACGCGGGATGGATGCGACCTCGATGAGCTGGCTGGTCGGGTCGCTCGGCATCGCCGCCGCGATCTACAGCTTCCTCGTCTCGGGGGCATCCGACCGCATCGGGCGCAAGCCGGTGATGGTGTTCCTGCCGTTCCTTTCGCTGGTCGGCCCCCTCGGGGTGCTGCTGCTGGATCCGGCCGCATTCCCCGGGATCAGTTCACTCGGCATTTCGAACTACGCGATGGTGCTGATCCCGATCTTCTTCATCGGCTGGATGGTCAACGGCACCTTCCCGATCTTCATGGCGACCATTCCTTCGGAGACGTTCAGGCCGATCCACCACGCGACCGTGCTCGGGCTGGCGATGGGCTTCTGCGAAGTCCTGGGCGGCGTGTTCGGCCCGCCGGTGGCCGGCGCGCTGAACGACGCCTTCGGGGCCGACACCTTCCTCTACGTGCTGATGGTGCTGGCGCTGATCAGCGGCTTCGTCGCGATGGGGCTCAGGGAAACCGCCCCGGCGGCGCTGCGCAAGCGCGGCGAGACGTTCGAGCCCGCGTAGCCACGACGGCCCGAGCGGGTTAGGATCGGCCGGAAGCCGCCGCCGCGCGGACAGACGAAGAGAGAGACATGCCCGAAGCCCCCACCACCGAGCCCTGGGCGGGAACCCCGCCCGTCCCCCCCGCGCTGCGCCCCGGCGCCAAGCCCGAAGCCTACATGGCCAAGATCGCCGAAGGCGACGAACGGCTGTGGGTGCCGATCGGGCGGCCCCAGGTCGAGGACGTCTATTCGAAGCCGGTGTGGATCAGCCCGACCCTCAACATGTGGGCCGACGTGCTGATGGCCAAGAAGCCGTGCATCGTGAACCGGCACTATCACCCCAAGCCGATCTGGGCCTACACGATCAGCGGCAAGTGGGCCTATCTCGAGCACGAGTGGACCGCGACCGCCGGCGACTTCATCTTCGAGACCCCGGGCGAGAGCCATACGTTGGTCAGCTACGAGCACCCGGACCCGATGAAGGTGTTCTTCGTCGTCTCGGGCCCGCTGATGTGGCTCGACGAGCAGGGCAACACCGTCGGCCACTACGACGTGTTCGACTACATGCGCGACGCCCGCGCGCACTACGAGGAATGCGGCATCGGCGCCGACTACCTCGACACCCTGATCCGCTAAGAGGAGCACCCCCGATGGCCAGCGTCATGAAAGCCCCGCCCAACACCGAGCAGCGGATCGTCGACGTCCCGTTCAACTACAAGGAGCTCGTCCGCGCGCACACGCCGGGCGGGCGCTACATCGATGCCGAAAGCGACGACGACAGCCCGTGGGTGCCGTTCGGGCCGACGGCGGCGATCAAGCACCTCGCGTTCGACGTGCGCCAGAACGCCTACTCGAACATCCTGTGGATGAAGGGCCCGGGCACGATCGGCACGCACTTCCACCGCGGCACGGTGACGATGGTCTGCATTACCGGCTCGGTGCGCTACCTCGAGTACGACTGGGTCGCCTCGCCCGGCGGGCTGATCTTCGAAGTCCCCGGCGAGAGCCACACCCTGGTCACCGATCACCCCGAGGGCTGCAAGCTGTGGGGCTGGATGGTCGGGCCGATCGAGTTCTACGACAACCAGGCGCAGCTGATCGAGACGGTCGACGTGTGGTGGATGATCAACCACTACGAGAGCTACTGCAAGGAGCAGGGCATCGCGATCAATCCGAAGCTCTACCTGTGACCGAAGGCCCGAGGACCCTCGAGCAGTTCGACATCCGCGGCCGCTCCGCGCTGGTCACCGGGGCGGCGAGCGGGATCGGGCTCGCCTACGCCGAGTGCATGGCTGAGGCGGGCGCGAAAGTGACCCTGACCGACATCGACGGGGCGGGCGCCGCACGCGAGGCGCAGCGGCTGGTCGACGAGGGCTACGAGGCGCGCTGGGGGGTGTGCGACGTCGCCAACCTCGACGACGTCGCGCGGGTGTTCGACGACCATGTCGACGCCTACGGCGCTTGCGACATCGTCTTCGCCAACGCCGGGCTCGACGTCGGCAACGGCTTCTGGACCCCGGAGGGAACGCGCAATCCCGATGGGCAGATCGACGTCTACGACCCCGAGCGCTGGTACAAGTCGATCGGCATCAACCTCACCGGCGTGTTCCACACCGTGCGCGAGGCGGCGCGGGTGATGAAGGCGAACACCGAAAGGCGCGGCGGCAGCATCGTCATCACCAGCTCGAACGCGGCCGAGGTCAACGAGGCGATCGTCGGGGTGCCGTACATGGCCGCCAAGGCCGGGGTGAAGCACTTCATGCGCCACGCGGCCTACGAGCTCGCCGCCTACGGCATCCGCGTCAACGCGATCGCGCCGGGACCGTTCGTGACCAACATCGGCGACGGCTGGGTCAAGAAGAACCCGGCGGCCAAGGCCGCGTGGGACGAACTGGTCCCGGTCGGGCGCATGGCCGAGACCTACCAGATCAAACCGCTCGCCCTGCTGCTCGCCTCCGACGCGGGCAGCTACATGACCGGCAGCCACGTGATGATCGACGGCGGGATGCAACTGGGTCCGGTCAAGCCGCTATCCGACTGAGGGGGCTGTTCATGAAGGCAATTGTCGCCGCCGCGTTGGCCCTGCTTGCGCTCGCCGCGCCCGCCACCGCGCAGGACAGACCGCTGACCGTCCAGGTCCTGCAGACAAGCGCCGGCTCGCTTCATGCGAACGCCGCGCTGATCATGGGCGAACGCGACGCGGTGCTGGTCGATCCGCCGTTCACCAAGGCCGACGCGCACCGCGTCGCCGCGCTGGTGCTCGACAGCGGCAAGCGGCTCACGCACATTTTCGTCACCCACGACCACCCCGACCACTTCTTCTCGATGGACGTGCTGCAGGAGGCCTTCCCCGAGGCCGAGATCGTCGCGCACCCGACCGTGGTCGCCGACATCTGGCGTTCGCTGCCGTTCAAGGTGCGCCGCTGGAGCCCGATGCTGGGCGCGAACGGCCCGGCCTATCCCGGAGCGCCGCGCGCGATGACGAGCGACACGATCATGCTCGAAGGGCACGAGCTCAAGGTGATCGGGCCGATGCAGGGCGACCACGTCCATTCGACCGCGCTGTGGGCTCCGGGGATCCGGGCGCTGTTCCCGGGCGACATCGTCTACAACGAGATGTTCCTGTGGTTCGGCGAGCACGGGCCGGCGGAAATCGCCGCTTGGGGCGAGTCGCTCGCCCAGCTTGCGGCGCTGGAGCCGGAAATCGTCGTCGCCGGCCACAACCGGCCCGGCCTGCCGAACGACGCCAGCGGCATCGCGTTCAGCCGCCGGTACATCGCCGCCTGGCCGGGGCTGGTGGCCGCGTCGAAGGACTCGAAGGACCTGCAGACCCGCGTGCGCGCCGCGTTCCCCGGCGCGATCGACGTGCTCGACGGGTTCCTGCTGGTGAACTCGAGCGAAGTGGCGATGGGCGAGCAGCCGCGCTGGGAGGAATGATGAAGGCCGTTACGTTTCAGGCGCTCCACACCCCGCTCGCGTTCGAGACCCTGCCCGACCCGACGCCCGACGTCGGCCAGGTCGTGGTCAAGGTCGGCCGCTGCGGCATCTGCGGCAGCGACCTGCACATGACCGAGGACGCCGCCTACGGCTGCCGGCACGGCGACGTGCTGGGTCACGAGTTCGCCGGCGAAGTCGTCGAACTTGGTCGCGAGGTCGAGGGGCTTAAAGCGGGCGACCTCGTTTCGGTCATCCCGCTCAGGAGCTGCGGGCGCTGCGAGCACTGCCGCAAGGGCGAGGTCCAGTGGTGTGCGCAGTTCGGCCTGCAGGGCGGCGGCTATGCCGAGTACGCGCTGACGCGGCCCAACCAGTGCGTCAAGCTGCCGGCCGGTCTCAGCGTCGCCGACGGCGCGATCGTCGAGCCGCTGGCGGTGGCGCTGCACGGCGTCAACTTGTCGGGGCTCAAGGCCGGCGACAAGGTGCTGGTCCTCGGCGCCGGGCCGATCGGGCTCGCGGTGGCGTTCTGGGCGAAGCGGATGGGCGCGGGCAAGGTCGCGGTTCAGGACATCGCCGGCTTCCAGCGCGACCGCGCGCTCGGCATGGGCGCCGACGTGTTCGTGGTCGACCCGGCAGACCCGGTCGGCAGCGCCGAAGCTGGTTTGGGCGGCAAGGCCGACATCGTGTTCGAGTGCGTCGGCATCCCGGGGCTGATCGACCAGGCGGTCCAGCAGGTGCGCAACCGTGGCACGATCCTGTTGCTCGGCCTGTGCACGCGGCCCGACCCAATCAACAGCTTCGCCATGCTGTCGAAGGAGGTGCGGCTGGTGACCAGCGCGTTCTTTACCGTCCCCGAGTACCAGGCCTCGCTCGACGCGCTCGCGGCGGGGGCGATCGAGCCGCGGCTGCTGGTGACCGACACGATCGCGCTGGCCGATACGCCGGCGGTGTTCGAGAGTCTCAAGCAGCGCACCAGCCAGTGCAAGGTGCTGATCGCGCCCTAGGTCGCGGGGAAGAGGGGGAGGGCCTCGTTGTCGCCGGCCGGGGGTGAGAGAAAGGGGGGCGGG
>JAEZES010000149.1 GCA_023432995.1 Pseudomonadota bacterium | reverse complement strand
GCCTCCGGCGCGCGCCCTGGCGCGCCCGGCGCCGCTCGCGACCCTCGGCCAGCGCGCGGTCCCAGGCGCGGGCGAAGACGCCGCGCTCGCCGAGCCGACCGCGCAGGCGATAGGCCGACTGGCGGCTCATCCCGATCGCCCTGGCCGCTTCGCTGACCCGGCCGAAGTCGGCCAGCGCGCCGAGAAACGCGAGCGCCTTGTCGGTCGTCCAGTGGCAGGGGTTGCCGGGCAGCGCAGGCGAGTAGGGGAGGGCGATCGACATGCGGCGGAACATATCATGAACGAATCGATGTAGGAAAGCCCCATCGGGCAGCCTGCGATGCGAGCAGCGATGCAAGGCGTCGTGCGGTCTATTCGGCGAGCGCCCGCGGCAGCACGACGATCTCGAGCCGCTCGTCGGGCTTCAGGTATCGCGCCGCCATCGCCCGCACGTCCTCGGGCGTCAGCGCCGCGAGGCGCTCCTTGCCGCTGACGAAGCGGCCGATGCGCTCGGGCTTGCGCTGGGCGCGCTCGACCAGATTCATCCAGCCCTGGTTGGTCTTGAGCGCGTTGTCGTAGGCCTCGATCATCGGCTGGCGGGCGCGGAGCAGCTCGTCGTCGTCGACCGGGCGGGCGATCAGCGCGGCGATCGTCTCGAGCATCGCCTCGCGCGCCGCATCGACGTGGCTGACGTCGACCGGCGCGGAGATCGTGAACACGCCCCACCCCGGGTAGACGTCCGACTGGGTCGCGGTGACGCCGGGCGAATAAGTCTGGCCGAGCTCCTCGCGCAGCTTGTCCATCAGCTCGAGCCGCATGACGCGCTCGAGCAGTTCGAGGCGCAGCTCGTCGTCGAAGTCGCTGTCGTCGCGTGTCGGCCAGCTGAACCGGACGATCGCCTGGTTGGCGGCGCCGTCGTGGTAGATCGTGCGGCGGCTGCGGTCGGCGGTGAAGCTGCGCTGCCGGTTGTCGGCGTAGTCGCGGAATTCGCTCTCGCGCGGCGGGAGCGCGCCGAGCGTGCGGGCGATCAGCTCGAGCGCGCGATCCTCCTCGAAGTCGCCGACCAGCGCCAGCTCGAGCGCGCCGCGGGCGAGGCGGTCGCCGATGTCGTTCCTGAGCTCGGCAAACGTCAGGCCGAGATAGGCCTCCTTCGGCTGGATGGTGAAGCGCGGGTCGTCGTCGGACAGGATCCCGCCGGCCGAGTTGCCGAGCGCGTTCTCGGCGGTGGCGTTGCGGCTGGCGAAGAAGTTCTCGATGTTGCGGCGGTACTGCGCCTCGCCTTCGCGGCGGAAGCCCGGATCGCTGATCGACGCCGCGAGCAGCTGCAGCTGCAGCTCGAGGTCGCGCGGCGTGGTCTGCGAGGCGAGCACGAAAGTCTCGGCATCGGCGCCGAACGAGAAGCCGACCGAGTTGCCGGCCAGGATCGTCTGCAGCTCGTCGATCGGGTGCTTGCCGAGGCCGCCGAGCGGCAGCGCGTTGTCCATCGCGGTGGCGAGCGGATCCTCGCGCGTGTTGAGCAGCTGGCCGCCGTCGATGTTGAGCTCGACCGAGATGCGGTCGCGCTGCAGGTCGGTGCGCTTGAGGCTGACCTTGAGGCCGTTGGCGAAGACCACCTTGCGCACGCCGAGCAGCGGTTCGGTCTCGTCCGAGACGATCGCGCCCGGCGCGCCGAAATCGGTGTAGCCCCATTCGGCGAGGGCGCCGCCCTCGCTGGCGGTGACGGTCTCGGCCATGCCCGCGTCCCACGCCGCGCGCAGGGCCTCGGCGCCGCCTTCGGGCGCGGTGCGGCCCTCGAACCGGATCAGCGGGTTGTCGAGCGGGACGAGCTCCTCGCGCAGCGCCTCGAGCACGCTCGCCGGCGTGATCTCGGGCAGGTGGTCGAGGAAGCGCTGCAGCGCGCTTTCCGGAGTCGTCGGAATCTGGCCTTCGTCGAGCAGGGTGATCGCGCCGGTGATGAAGCTGCTGTTCGAGCGGGTTTCCGCCCCGGCGGCGTTGTTCTCGAGCGCGGTGCGCAGGTTGGCTAGCTGCTCGGCCACCTCGGCCTCGGTGAAGCCGAACTCGAGCGCGCGGCGGTACTCGGCCTGCGCCGCGGCCAGCGCGCGGCGCCACTCGCCGTCGCCGGGCAGCACGACGAGGTTGGTCGTGCGCGCGATCTCGAACACTTCCGAGGTGCCCAGCGCCGCGCCGCGGAACGGCGGGTCTTCCTGTCGCGCGAGGCGCTGGAAGCGGCGGTTGATGATGCCGTAGCCAAGCTGGCGGCGGACGTTCTTCTGCCGGAACGCGACCGTGTCGGTGTGATCGATCCACGGGCCGTGGCGCGAGATCGTGACCTGCTCGTCGAGCGCGGGATCGACGTGGACGTCGGTCTGGCCCTGGTACTCGAACGGGATCGGGCCGGCGTCGATCGCGGGGTGGATCGGCGCGGGCTGCCAGCTGGCGAAGTGCTCGCGGATCTCGGCCTCGACGAGGTCGGGATCGAAGTCGCCGACGACGATCACCGCGGTGTTCTCGGGCCGGTAGATGCGCTCGTAGAGCGCGCGCAGCTTGGCGCTGGTCGCGCCCTGCAGCGTCTCGACCGTGCCGATCGGCAGGCGGTGGACGAAGCGCGCGCCGGGGTAGAAGAACTCGACGCTGTCCGAGTAGTTGCGCAGTTCGTAGGTGTCGCGCACCCGCTTTTCTGACAGCACGACGCCCTTCTCGCGCTCGACCGCCGCCGGATTGAAGCTCAGCTCGCTGGCCGTCTCGCGCATGATCATGAGCGCGGTGTCGAGCAGCCCGGGGTCGTTGCGCGGCAGGTCGAGCTTGTAGAGCGTGACGTCGTAGTTGGTGCTGGCGTTGGTGTCGGCGCCGAAGGCGAGCCCTTCGCGCTCGAGCAGGCGGATCATCTCGCCCTCGGGAATGCGGGTCGAGCCGTTGAACGCCATGTGCTCGACGAAGTGCGCGTAGCCGAGCTCCTCGTCGGTCTCGGCGAGCGAGCCGGCGTCGACCCAGAACTGCACCATCGCCGTGCCCTTGGGCGTGGCATTGGGCCGGATAACGTAGCGCATGCCGTTGTCGAGCCGGCCAAAACGGTAGGCCGGATCGGGCGGCAGGTCGCTTTCGGCGAACGGCCACTCGTGATGCGGCTGGACCTCGGCCTGCTGAGCCAGGGCCGGGAGCGCGAAGACGACGAGGAGAGCGGAAAGCAGGAGGCGGCGGATCATCAGCCGCTGTGTGGCCGATTGGGGCTTAACGGGCAATGGCTCGTCGAAAGGAAGGAGCCCTCATCCAAGCTACGCTAACCGCCTTCGGCGGTAAGCTTCGCTATCCTTCTCCCGCCAGCGGGAGAAGAAATCAGCGAAATCCCACCTCTCCCGCTGGCGGGAGAAGAAAATGAGCGAAATCATCCTTCTCCCGCTGGCGGGAGAAGGATACGGAGACTTGGCCCTGCAGGGGCCTAGTCGGAGTTGGATGAGGGCCCCGGCCCCTACTTCTTCGGCTTCGGACCGCTGCGCAGCTTGGCGCGGTGGGCGGACATGTCGAACACCTCGCCGGGGCCGGAATCCTCGTTGAGCAGGCCGAGACGGCGGGCGACTTCCTGGTAGGCTTCCTCCTCGCCGCCGAGGTCGCGGCGGAAGCGGTCCTTGTCGAGCTTCTCGCCGGTCGACATGTCCCACAGGCGGCAGCCGTCGGGGCTGATCTCGTCGGCGAGGATCAGGCGGCTGTAGTTGTCCTGGTCCCAGATGCGGCCGAACTCGAGCTTGAAGTCGATCAGGCGGATGTTCACCGCCGCGAACATGCCGCACATGAAGTCGTTGATGCGGATCGCCATCGCGGAGATGTCCTGCATCTCCTCGTTCGAGGCCCAGCCGAAGCAGGCGATCTCCTCCTCGGACACGAACGGGTCGCCGAGCGCATCGTCCTTCAGGCAGTATTCGAGCAGCGTGTGCGGCAGCGGCTCGCCTTCCTCGATCCCGAGGCGCTTGCTGAGCGAGCCGGCGGCGACGTTGCGCACCACCACCTCGAGCGGGATGATCTCGACCTGGCGGACGAGCTGCTCGCGCATGTTGAGCCGGCGGATGAAGTGCGTCGGGATGCCGATGTGCGCCAGCCGCAGGAAGACGTGCTCGGAGATGCGGTTGTTGATCACCCCCTTGCCGTTGATCGTGCCCTTCTTCTGCGCGTTGAAGGCCGTGGCGTCGTCCTTGAAGTACTGGATGATCGTGCCCGGCTCGGGGCCTTCGTAGAGAATCTTGGCCTTGCCTTCGTAAAGCTGGCGGCGGCGGGACATGGCGGCACCTTGCTGGTGGGAAAATAGAGAGCCCCGGCAGAGCCAAGTTGCTCGGGCCGGGGCGCGAGCGGGCGCTATACACCGGGGCGGTTGGCAAGGCAATTGGCGGCGGACGCGGCGGCCTGCTAGGAATAGCTGCAACCCTGTCGCAATTGACGGGCGCAGGCGTCGGGCCTAACGCGCGCGGAATTGGGGGGTCGCAGTGAAGGGGGCACGCTCACGGAGCGCCGTATCAGTCGCCGCGGTCGTCGCGGCCGCGTTCGGCTGCGTGCCGGCCGCGGCCGAGGAAGCGGCCGAGGCCGACCCGGCAATCGTCGTCACCGGCTCGCTGATCAAGGGCTCGCGCGAGGACGCGCCGGCGCCGGTCGAGGTGATCGACGCCGAGGAGCTGGCCGCGCAGGGCTCGCCGACCACGCTCGAGCTGACCCGGCGGCTGGCGGTCTCGGCCGGGGTTATCGGCGACGCAACCCAGTTCGACACCCGCAGCCAGTTCAGCGAGGGCACGGCCTCGGTCAACCTGCGCGGGCTCGGGCCGCAGCGCACGCTGGTGCTGCTCAACGGCCGCCGCGTGGTCGCCAGCGGGCAGGGCAACCTGCCGCTGGTCGACGTCAACCTGCTGCCGGGCGCGGCGATCGGCCGGATCGAGGTGCTCAAGGACGGCGCGGCGACGACCTATGGCTCGGACGCGATCGCCGGCGTGGTCAACTTCATCACCCGCACCGACCAGGACGGGTTCCTCGCCGCCGGCGACTACCGCTGGGTCGACGGCTCCAACGGCGACTGGAGCGCGGCGCTGTCGTGGGGCGGCGAGCTCGGGCCCGCGCGGCTGTTCGTCTCGGGCGGGTACCAGCACCGCAGCGAGCTGACCGCGCTCGACCGCGACTTCGGCGTGCTCAGCTACCCGGAGAACCCGCAGGGCGGGTGGACCGGCGGCGGGGCGCCGGGCAACTTCGACTACGACGCGACGCTCAACGGGGTGCGGTTCGACGCCGACGAGGGCTGCGCCGCGGTCGGCGGGTTCCGCTCGCTGCCGGGCTCGGCGGCCGACCTGTGCCAGGTGCAGTATCTCGGGTTCACCAACCTGGTCGAGCCGGAGGACCGCTGGCAGCTGTTCGCCGACGCGGCATTCGACCTGTCGGACGCGGCCGAGCTGCGGCTCAGCGCGCTCTACGGGCGCACCGAGACCGTGCTGACGACCAGCCCGAGCTACCTGCCGACGATCCCGCCGTCGAGCAACGCCGCGTTCGGCGGGCAGGGGCTGTTCGTGATCCCGCAGTATGCCCCGGCGCTGATCGATTACTGCGCCCGCTTCGGCGCGGCAGCGGGCTGCGCGACCGATCCGGACGGGATCCCGCTGGCCCCGGCGCTGGCGTTCCCGGTGCGCTTCCGCCCGGTGCTGCTCGGCGGCAACCCGATGTTCGACAACGCGCGCAACACCGCGGTGCTGCCGCGCAGCTCCGACCTGTACCAGGTCAGCGGCGAGCTGGCGGTCGATCTCGGAGCGTCGCTCGAGCTCGTCGCCGCGGCGAGCTATTCGGAATACGACCGCTACTTCGAGGGCGGCGACAGCTTCGTAGACCGGCTGCAGAACGCGCTCGCCGGGTTCGGCGGCGAGAGCTGCGCCTACGCCACGCCGCAGTCGCGCGCCGGGCTGAGCGCGGCGCAGCTGGCCGCGGTCGCCGGCACCGGCGGGTGCCACTTCTTCAACCCGTTCTCGACCGGGGTCGCCGCCAACGCGGTCACCGGGCAGGTCAACCCCGCCTTCGCCGGCGCGAGCAACCCGCTCGGCTTCGACCTGACGCCCGGGGCGGGGCTGATCAACGACGCTTCGACGGTCGACGATTTCTACACGATCATCCAGCGCACGGCGAACACCCGCCAGTGGGTCGGCGAAGTCGTGCTGTCGGGGCTCACCGGGCTCGCGCTGGGCGGGGACGAGATCGGCTTCGCGCTCGGCGCGCAGTACCGCGACGACCGCTACGCGCGGACCTACGGCGCGACCAACAATCTCGACGCCTATCCGTGCGCCGGCTCGATCCTCGACCCGGCGGCGACCTGCTCGCCCGAGACCGGGCCGATCGGGTTCCTCGGCTCGAACCGCGACGTCGACGTGAGCGACGACGTGTGGGCGCTGTTCGCCGAGCTGCGGGTGCCGATCGGCGAGCGGATCGAGGCGCAGCTCTCGGCGCGCTACGAGGACTACGGCGGCACGGTCGGGGCCACGTTCGACCCGCAGGCGCGCGTGCGCATCGAGCTGACCGACTGGCTCGCGCTGCGCGGCGGAGCGGGCACCACGTTCCGCGGCCCGCCGCCGCAGAGCCTCTACGCGGACCTGGTGATCCTGACCTTCATCGGCGGCGCGTTCCGCGCGGTCGACGTGCTCGGCGATCCGGCGCTCGAGCCCGAAAGCGCGACGACGTTCAACGCCGGCGTGCTGCTCGACAGCGGCGGCTTTCGCGCCAGCGCCGACTGGTGGCGCTACGCCTTCGACGGGCCGATCGAGGCCGAGCCGGTCAGCGGCATGGTCTCGGCCATGTTCGGCGCCAGCGGCACGGACAATTGCGGCCAGCCGGCCTACGCCGGGCTGCAGGCGCGCTTCACCTTCTCGGGCGGGATCTGCGCGGTCTCCAACGTGCAGCGCGTGGCGACTTATGCGTTCAACGCGGCCGACGTCTCGACCAGCGGGTTCGACCTGCAGGCGAGCTACGACTTTGCGCTGGGCGCGGCGCAGCTCCAGGCCGGGCTGGCCGGCAGCTACGTGCTCGAATACCAGGTCGACGACGTGCTCGTCGAAGGGATCACCGTGCAGCCGGCGTTCGACGCGGCCGGCCGGCTCAATTACCAGACCACCGCCTACCCGCTGCCGCAGCTCAAGGGGCAGGCGTGGTTGCAGGGGCGTTTCGGCGACCACGCGCTGCGGCTGCAGCTCAATTACGTCGGCGGCTACGAGGACCAGCGCGGGGCCGACGTGTTCGGACCGAACGCCGCCGCGCTGGCGGGCGCCAGCGTGACCGCCGGCAAGCACATCGGCAGCTTCGCGACGGTCGACCTGACCTGGCGCTGGCAGCTGTTCGAGGCGACTTCGGTCAGCCTCGCGCTGGCGAACCTGTTCGACGAGGATCCGCCGTTCGCGCGGCTCGACCAGAACTTCGATCCGTTCACCGCCAGCCCGCTCGGGTTCACCGCCCGGCTCGGAGTGAGCCAGGCCTTCTAGGCCGGGCGCCGCCAATTGCTTAACCCGTCTGTGGTTTGCTCGCGCCCTTGGTATGGGGAGAGGACGATGTTCGGCAACCTGAAGCGCAAGCCCGAGCCGGTCGGGCCGTTCGAGTTCGGTCACTGCGTGATGATCGAGAAGCCGGCGGACGAAGTCTACGCGCTGCTCGACTGGGCCGATCCGCGCAACGCCAAGCGCGCGCTGGGCAACAAGGTCGAGCCGGTCGGCGCGGCGCCCGGCCGCTTCCGCATGACGCTCGACCTGGTCCCGGGGCACCTGTTCGAGATGATCGTGACCGAAGCCGTGCCGGGTTCGACCTACGCGTTCGAGAACGAGATCACGCCGCCCCCGGGCAAGCTGGTGAGCAGCCACGAGACCTACACCATCGAGCCGCTCGGCGAGAGCTCGTGCGTGCTCAACCTGCTGGTCTCGGCGAATTTCGCCGACGGGATGGCGGACGACGCGCTGGCGATGGAAGTGATGATGATGACCGTCGCCTGCGGCAATGCGCTCGGCAAGCTCAAGATCCAGGCCGAGCAGGGGGTCGAGGCGGTCCATGCGATCGAGGCGATGCAGATGGACTGCGGCGAGGACTGATCGCGCTCCGGCGAGGAGGACCCTCGTGGCGGGCAGGACTTTTACGGCTGCCCGGCGGCGATCTTCTGGTCGATCACTTCTCCCGCGCAGTCGTGGATCGCCTGCATCCAGTGGCGGAACCCGTCGTTGCCCATGACGAACGGGTGCCGGTCCCCAGGGCGGCGGGAGGCAAGCGCCTGCACCTTGAGCAGCGAACCGTCGATGTTCGGGTGGTTGGTCAGCGGGACGTCGATCCGGCTATCGGCGCGCATGAAGCGGTCGACCGACCCCATGTACTCGGCGATCCCTTCGGGTGAGAGGAAGCTCACCGCCGAGGCGCCCCAATAGCCGACGTAGTGGGTGCTCGCGCCGTCGCGCACGGGGAAGATCGGCGACAGCGTGCCGGGCGTGTGGCCCGGCGTCTCGACGAAGCGGACGGTCACCCCGCCGAGCGTCAGGGTCGATCCGTCCTGCACCGCCATGTCCTTGCGCGGGTAGGGCGCCGGCGTCCCGAGCTGCGGCCAGGTGTGAAGGTGCGACCAGTCCTTCTCGGACATGACCACCAGCGCGCCGTACTTGTCCTGCAGGTAGCGCGCACCGCCGAAATGATCGTTGTGCGCGTGGGAGACCACCACGTACTTGATGTCGGCCGGATCGAGCCCGAGCTGCTGCAGGCTCTGCTCGACCGACGGTACGACACTGTTGGCCAGCATCGCGTCGAACAGGATGATCCCGTCGGGCGTGGTCAGCGCCCAGGCCGAGACGGTCTTTGTCCCGAGCATGTAGAGATTGTCGAACACGCGCACCGGGTCCATGCGCTGCCTCACGGGATCGAACATCTCGTCGAGGCTCATGCCGCGGGTGCCAGGCGGCGGGCAGATCGCCTGGCGGGCGCCCGCCGCCTGCGCCGCCAGCAGTGATTCGCGCGAACGGTCCTGGGCCGGCGCGGGCGGTGCCGCGAGCAGCGACCCGATGAGGCCCGCAGCCGACAAGCCAGCGGTGATCGTCCTGTGCATGCCGCCCCTCCCGATGTCCTGCCGACGACTGGTAGTCGCGCGCCGGCCGCGGCGCAAACAGGACATGGCCGGCCCGCCCAGGGTCACCGCAGCGGGTCTGGGCGGCGACCCTTCGCCGACGGTTGCCGCGGCGCGCAGTCCGGGGCATGGGTTGGCCATGCTGTCGCAGAAGACCCGCTATGCGATCCGCGCGATGCAGCACCTCGCCGACCGCTACGGCCAGGGGCCGGTACGGCTGACGGAAATCGCCGAGGCGCAGAACATCCCGGCCGGGTTCCTGACCACGATCCTGTCGGAGCTGGGCCGGGTCGGCATCGTCGCGTCGCAGCGCGGCAAGGACGGCGGCTATTGGCTCGCGCTGTCGCCGGTCGACATCACTTATGGCGACCTGATCCGGGTGATGCGCGGCTCGCTCGCGCTGGTGCCCTGCGCCAGCCGCTTCGCGCACGAGACCTGCAGCCACTGCCTTGCCGAGGGCGAGTGCCGCACGCGCGCGCTGATGCTGCAGGTGCGCGACCGGACGGCCGAGCTGCTCGATTCGGTGCGCCTGTCCGACCGCATCGATCCGGTTCCGCCGTTCGCGGACGACGACGAAGAATTGCTTGCGTCCCCTCACGGTTAAATTTGGCACCGTTCGTCGCAAGCAGATTGTCAACCAAATTAGTTGAGAATAGGGAGGGCGCGCGGCACACTCGCCGTGACCAAGCCGGAGACGCCCTATGGGTGCCACGATCGAACGCCTTCAGTCCGCCCTCAACCATGCCGAACTGCCCGAGCACCTTCGTGTCGTTGCCGAGGCTCTCGACCGGCTGCGGTTCGGGGTGATCCAGCTGACGGTGCACGACGGCAAGCTGATGCAGGTCGACGTCACCGAACGCCGCCGCTTTACCTAGGATCCGCGCGGGGCCCGGCCCCGCTTCCAACAACACCTTACCAGCGTTTCTGCAGACCGGACCTCCGGATGCGTCTCCAGCCTGCGTGGGCGAGATCGTCACCGTTCTCTCTCGCTGGCGCGGGCCCAGCCATCTTGAGGGAACCGACATGAAAACCAGAATCGCCTTGCTCGCGGGTATCGCCGCGGGCGCTCTCCTGCCCTTGCCCGCGCTCGCGCAGGACGAGGCCGCCGGCTCCGGCGAGACCGCCAACGCCTACGATCTCGAGGGCGTGCAGCTGGCCCAGGCCGCGGCTCCGGTCGAAGCGGAGGCCGTGCCACAGAACGTGATCATCATCACCGCCCGCCGGCGCCAGGAAGCGGCGCAGGAAGTGCCGCTGGCGATCTCGACGCTCGACGGGCGGACGATCAACGAGACCGGCAACTTCAGCGTGCAGAAGATCCAGCAGCTGACCCCGACGCTGCAGGTCTATTCGTCGAACCCGCGCAACACCTCGGTCAACATCCGCGGCCTCGGCGTGCCGTTCGGGCTGACCAGCGACGGCTTCGAGCAGGGCGTCGGCATCTACGTCGACGACGTCTACAACGCCCGCGTCGCCTCGGCGGTGTTCGATTTCCTCGACGTCGCCCAGGTCGAAATCCTGCGCGGCCCGCAGGGCACGCTTTACGGCAAGAACACCACCGCCGGCGCGATCAACGTCACCACCAACCAGCCGAGCTTCACGTTCGAAGGCAGCGCCGAGGTGACCGTCGGCAACCTCGGCTTCAAGCAGGCCAAGGCGGCGATCTCGGGCCCGCTGTCGGACACCATCGCGGCGCGGCTCGCCGTCTCGGGCACCAGCCGGCGCGGCACGATCTTCAACGTCGCGACCGGCAACTGGATCAACGAGCAGGACAACATCGGCGTCCGCGGCCAGGTGCTGCTGCGCGCGACCGACGAGCTCGATATCACGCTCGCCGGCGACTACAGCAAGCAGAACCCGGAATGCTGCGGCACGGTGTTCGTGCGCACCGGCGCCACGCAGCGGCGCGCCAACGGCCAGTACGACGCGCTGTCGCAGGCGCTCGGCTACGAGGTCGTCAGCCGCGATCCGTTCGACCGCCTGACCGACGTCGACGCCAACCTCAACGCCGGCAACATCATCGGCGGCGTCTCGCTGCGCGCGGTGTGGGACGTCGGGCCGGGCACGCTGACCTCGATCAGCGCCTGGCGCTTCTGGGACTGGAAGCCGGAGAACGACCGCGACTTCACCGGCCTGCCGATCGTCACCCGCTCGCAGAACCCGTCGCAGCAGGACCAGTACTCGCAGGAGCTGCGCTACAACTATTCGGGCGACGCGGTCGACTTCGTGCTCGGCGCCTTCGCGTTCAAGCAGCGCATCGACACGCAGGGCACCGAAGCGCACGGCCCGGCCTCGAGCCGCTGGACGCTCAACCCGGGCAACGTGCCCCCGGGCGATCCGGCGTGCGGCCCCTCGGCGACCAACCAGCTCGCCTGCGACCCGACCGTGCTCGACGGGCTGACCGCGCGCAACACGCAGTACCTCAAGGCCACCAGCCTGGCGCTGTTCGGCCAGCTCAGCTGGCACGTGACCGACCAGTTCACGATCCAGCCCGGCGTGCGGCTGAACTACGACAAGAAGTCGGGCTTCTATCAGCGCGAGGTGTTCGACGGGCAGGGCGTCGCGGTGACCTGCCCGGCTCCGGCGGGCGACATTCGCCGGGCGGCCCAGTGCGGGGTGTTTGCGCCGCAGCTGAGCGCGCCGTCGGGCAGCGACTGGAACCTCAGCTACGACCTGACGCTGAGCTACGAGATCACCCCCGAGGTGCTGGCCTACGGAACCTATGCCAAGACGTTCAAGACTTTCGGCATCAACCAGAACGGCCTGCCGACCGATTCCGCGGGCAACCCGATCGAGGAGGCGGGCCAGATCCTTCCGGAATCGGTCAACCACTTCGAGGCGGGCCTCAAGACCCAGCTCTGGGACCGGCGCGTGACGTTCAACCTGTCGGCCTTCCGGACCGACATCAAGAACTACCAGGCGACCGTGTTCAACGGCCAGCTCGGCGTGCTGCGCGGCTATCTGGCCAACGCCGGCAAGGTCCGCAGCCAGGGCATCGAGGCCGACTTCTCGATCCGCCCGAGCGACCGCCTGGTGGCCTACGTCAACGGCGCCTACACCGACGCCAAGTACGTCCGTTTCGTCGACGCGCCGTGCCCGCCGGAACTGGCCGGCGGCACCGCGGCAGCGCCGGGCCAGACGCCGAGCCCGCCCGGAACCCCCGGCGGCATCAGCGCGCCGAACTGCGACATCTCGGGCCAGCGGCTGCCCGGCGTGTCGAAGTGGGCGCTGTCGTTCGGCGCCGAGGGCAACGTGCCGGTCACGCTGTTCGGCAAGGACGGCGAAGCCTACCTCGGCTACGACGGCAGTTACCGCTCGGACTTCTCGTCGAACCCGTCGCCGTCGATCTACAGCTGGGTCGACGGCTACTCGGTCAGCAACTTCCGCGTCGGCTTCCGCACCGACCACGGGTTCAACATCTACGGCTGGGTGCGCAACGCGTTCGACGAGGCGTACTTCGACTTCCTCACGTTCGGTCCGAGCAACACCGGGCTCGTCGCCGGCCAGCCGGGCGATCCGCGGACCTGGGGCGGGACCGTGCGGTACGAGTTCTGACCTCGGCGGAGGGGCTCCGGCGGCGGGGGGGGGGGGGGCCCCCCCCGACATTTCACGGTGGCGCACGCCCCTCCGTCACGCGCCACCTCCCCATCGGCTGCGCCGACGGGGAGGATTTGACTGGGGGGTAAATCCTCCCCGTGGCCGCGAAGCGGACATGGGG
>JAEZES010000097.1 GCA_023432995.1 Pseudomonadota bacterium | reverse complement strand
CCGCCGAGCAGGCCGGGCACCGTCTCGAGGATTGCCCGGGTCGCTGCGCGATGGTCGAGCCCTCCGGTGGTCCATTCGCGCTCGGCCAGGGTCTCGCCCGCGGCGTCGCGCACCGCGAGCCGGGGCGCCGTGCCGATCTTCTCGACCTGGCCGCGGATCCGCAGTTCCTCGGTCGTGGCACCGTAGACCGCGAACTTGATGCTCGAGGAACCGGCGTTGAAGACCGCGATGCAGCTCACGCGAGCACGCGCTCCGGCCGGGCCTGCCGCGCGGCGACGAGCAGCACCGCCAGCGCACACGACGCGAGACGCGCGGGCAGCGGGTCGGCGCGGCTGGTGAGGACGATCGGCACGCGCGCCCCGAGAACGACTCCGGCGGCGTCGGCGCCGGCGAGAAACGACAGGCTCTTGGCCAGCATGTTGCCGGCCTCGAGATCGGGCGTGACGAGGATGTTGGCGCGGCCGGCCACGGGCGAGGCGATCCGCTTGACCGCCGCCGCCTCGGCGCTGATCGCGTTGTCGAGCGCCAGCGGGCCGTCGAGCACGCCGCCGGTGATCTGCCCGCGCTCCGCCATCTTGCACAGCGCCGCGGCCTCGATCGTCGAGGGCACGTCGGGATTGATCGTCTCCGTCGCGCTGAGGATCGCCACCAGCGGCTCGGCGACCCCGAGCGCCCGCGCCAGGTCGATCGCATTCTGGACGATGTCGGCCTTGGCCCTGAGATCGGGCGCGATGTTGACCGCCGCGTCGGTGATGATCAGCGCCTCCGCGTGTCCGGGCACGTCGAGGACGTAGCAATGGCTGATCCGCCGTCCGGTGCGCAGCCCGGTGTCCTTGGCGACGGTCGCGGCCATCAGCTCGTCGGTGTGAAGGCTGCCCTTCATCAGCGCCTCAGCCTTGCCTTCGCGCACCAGGCATACCGCCTTCGCCGCCGCGTCGTGGCTGTGCGCCGCGTCGACGATCTCGAACCCGCCGAGGTCTACGCCGGCCTCGGCCGCTGCGCGCTCGACCTTGGCGCGCGGGCCGACGAGGATCGGCGTGATCAGCCCGAGCCGCGCCGCTTCGGCCGCGCTTTCGATCGAGACCTTGTCGCACGGGTGGACGACGGCCGTGGTCGCGGGCCGGTGATCCCGCGCCATGGCGAGCAAGCGGCTGAAGGTCTCGTGCGGAGTGGCTGCCGAACCGGCCATCGTTCGATCTCCCTGCGCGCCGCGCCCGATACCGTACGAACCCGCGTGGCGCGGCTTAGGCCCCGGCGGGCCGATCGTGGTTCCGTAATGTTACTAGGCGAAGTTGCCGGGTCTTGCCCATGGCCTTGCCGGGCAGGCGATGCGGCGGCGCCTCTCTGCGGAGCCGAGCCCCCGAAGGGGCGATCGATGCTGCGGAGCCACTGGTCGGGACGACTGGATTCGAACCAGCGACCCCCACACCCCCAGTGTGATGCGCTACCAGGCTGCGCTACGTCCCGATCCAGTGGAGGCGCGCCTATAGGCAAGGGGCCCCGGCAAGGCAAGGCTCGTGGGCGGGACGTGCCGCGGGTGCGGCAGATTGCACCCCCCGGGCTTTGCTGCTAGCGGGGGCCGCCTCACCGGGGAGGACCGTTGCAATGGGGGCGCCCCCGCACGATATCCCCGCCGTCTTGCCGATCGGATAGGCCTTACAGATGCTCGATTTCCTCGCCGCCGGAACCGCTGCCGCAGCGCCTCCGGCCTGGCTCCAGTTCCTGCCGATCATCGGCATGGTCGCGATCTTCTGGTTCCTCATCATTCGCCCGCAGATGCGCCAGCAGAAGGCCCACCGCGAGAAGATCGCCGCGGTCAAGAAGGGCGACCAGGTGGTCACCGCCGGCGGCCTGCTCGGCAAGGTGATCAAGGTCGACGACCAGTACGCCGAGATCGAGATCGCCCAGGGCGTCCGCGTCAAGGCGGTCAAGTCGACCATCGGCGACATCGTGCCGCCCGGCGGCACGCCGGCCAACGACTGACCCGCGGGCCCGCTGCCGATGCTCGATTTCCCTCTCTGGAAGCGCGTGTGGCTGTGGGGCCTCACGCTGTTCTTCGCGCTCGCCGCGGTGCCCTCGCTGCTCACGCTCGCCGGCGTGCGGCTGCCCGAAGGCATGCCGGCCCCGATGGTCAACCTCGGGCTCGACTTGGCCGGCGGCAGCCACATCATGCTCGAGGCCGATCCGCGGCAGGTCGCGCGCCAGCGGCTCGAGACGATGGAGGAATCGGTCCGCGCTGCGCTGCGCGACGCCGAGCCGCGCATCCGCATCGGCGATTTCTCGACCACCGGCGGGCGCCTATCGTTCCTTGTCGAGGATCCGAGCCGGGTCGACGCCGCCCGCGGGCTGATCGAGCCGCTGACCACCGGCGCCGGGCTCACCGGCCAGCGCGACTGGAACATCCAGGTCGTCGACGGCAGCCGCTTCGTTCTCACGCAGACCCGCGCCGGGCTCGACCTTGCGGTCGACAACGCGATGGACAGCGCGACCGAGGTCGTGCGCAAGCGCATCGACGCGCTCGGCACGCGTGAGCCGACGATCATCCGCGAAGGTCCGGAGCGGATCGTCGTCGACGTGCCCGGCCTGAAGGACCCGCAGGAGCTCAAGGACCTGCTCGGCCAGACCGCGGAACTCGAGTTCAAGCTGGTCGACCAGACCGCGCTGCAGTCCGACATCGCCCAGGGCATCGCCCCGCCGGGGAGCCAGATCGTCCCCGGCGCTCCGGGCAGCGACCTCGAAGGCGCGCAGCTCGCGGTTCGCCGGCTCGGCGGCATTCGGGGCGATTCGCTCACCAACGCGCAGCAGAATTTCGACCCGCAGACCAACGAGCCGATCGTCAACATCCAGTTCGATCCGCAGGGGGGTGCCCGCTTTGCGCGCCTGACCAGCGAGAACGTCGGCAGGCCCTTCGCGATCATCCTCGACGGCGAAGTCATCTCCGCGCCCAACATCAACGAGCCGATCATCGGCGGCGCGGCGCGAATCTCGGGCAACTTCACGGTCGAGACCGCCAACCAGCTGGCTATCGCGCTGCGCTCGGGTGCGCTGCCGGTCGATCTCACGGTGGTCGAGGAAAGCTCGATCAGCGCCGAGCTCGGCGCGGATTCGATCGCGAAGGGCACGGTCGCCATGCTCGTCGGCCTCGGCGCGCTGATCCTGTTCATGGTCATGACCTACGGCCGCTTCGGCCTCTACACGACCTCCGCGCTGATCCTGAACCTGCTGATGATCCTCGGCACGCTCGCGCTGCTCGGGCCGATGGCGGCGCTGACCCTGCCCGGCATCGCCGGCCTGGTGCTCACCGTGGGCGCCGCGGTCGACGCCAACGTGCTGATCAACGAGCGCATCCGCGAAGAGCGGGCCAAGGGGCGCCGCGTGGTCCAGGCGGTCGAGGCCGGCTACAAGGAATCGTCGAGCGCGATCTTCGACGCCAACATCACCAACGTGATCGCCGCGCTGATCATGTTCATGTTCGGCACCGGCCCGGTGCGGGGCTTCGCGGTCGTGCTGATGATCGGCATCGTCACCTCGGTGTTCACCGCCGTCACCCTGACCCGGATGTGGGTCGCCGGCTGGCTGCGCCGCAAGCGCCCGGCCGACATCGTGCTGTAGGGGCAGAGAGATGAAACTGATCAAGCTCATCCCCGACAACACCAACATCAAGTTCCTGCGTTGGCGGGTGCCGTTCTACACGGTCAGCGTGCTGCTGATGGCCGCGAGCCTGGCGCTGGTGTTCACCAAGGGGCTCAACCTCGGTGTCGATTTCGTCGGCGGGCAGTCGATCCGCGTCACCTTCGCCGAGCAGACCGCACCGGTCGCCGAAGTGCGCGAGGAAATCGACGCGCTCGGCTACGGCGAGCCGATCATCCAGCAGATCGGCGAGCCGAACCAGATTTCGGTGCGCATGAAGCTGCCCGACGAGAGCGATACGGCGCTGTCCGAACAGATGGTGCGCGACATCCGCACGACGCTCGAGGAGAACCATCCGGGGGTCTCGATCGGCTCGGCGCGGGCGGTCTCGGGCAAAGTCTCCGACGAGCTGTTCCGCACCGGCATGATCGCGCTGGCGCTGGCGATGGTCGGTATCTCGATCTACATCTGGGTGCGCTTCGAATGGCAGTTCGGCGTTGGCGCGCTGTTCGCGCTGGCCCACGACGTGACCCTGACGCTCGGGCTGTTCGCGCTGACGCAAATGGAGTTCGACCTCAACATCGTCGCCGCGATCCTGACGCTGATCGGCTACTCGCTCAACGACAACATCGTCATCTACGACCGCGTCCGCGAGAACCTCATGAAGTATCGCAAGATGCCGCTGCCCGAGCTGCTCGACCTGTCGGTCAACGAGACGCTGTCGCGCACCGTGGTGACCTCGACCTCGATCCTGATCACGCTGCTCGCGCTGCTGGTGCTCGGGCCGGACGTGATCTTCGGGTTCACCGCGGCGATCACTTTCGGCATCTTCGTCGGCACCTACAGCTCGATCTTCATGTCGACGCCGATCCTGATCTGGCTCGGGGTCAAGTCGGACAGCTTCATCCCGGCCGAGTCGCGTGCCGACGCGCAGGCGCGCCGGGCGCGGGGGCAAGCCTGAGGGCGCGCCCTTAGGGCCCCCTCCGGCCGTGTCGCGGCCACCTCCCCCGTGAACGGGGGAGGAGTTGTCGGGGCCCTATTCC
>JAEZES010000085.1 GCA_023432995.1 Pseudomonadota bacterium | reverse complement strand
GTCGAGGCGGCCAGCGGCGGCGGGCCGGGCGACGATTCGTGGGCGCGCGCGCAGGTCGCCATGGCCGGGCTCGAATCGGCACGCAGCCGGGCGACGATTGCGCTGGCCGACCTCGACCGGATCTATGTCGATGCCGCGCTCGAAGGCAGCGACCTGTCGCGGATCGCCGCCACTCGCGACCGGGTCGCCGGCCAGGTCGAAGCGCAGGACGCGACGATCGACGGCCTGCTGGGGAGCCTGCGCTGATGGCTCTTGACTGTTCCGCCTGCCCCGTCCGCGATCGCGCGGCGTGCTCGGTCCTGAGCGCCGACGAGCGCGACACCCTGGCCCGCGCCGGGCGCACCCGCAAGCTGCGGCGCGGCGAGCTGCTGTTCGCCGCGGGCGACGAAAACGCGGCCTGCGCGACGCTGATCAAAGGCGCGCTCAAGGTCACCAGCATCGACGAGCAGGGTACCGAGCGGATCCTCGCGATCGTCCACCCGGCGGGCTTCATCGGCGAGCTGTTCGCGCCGTTCGCCCATCACGACGTCGTCGCCCTGACCGACAGCGAGCTATGTGTGTTCCCGCGCAGCGAAATGGCGCGCGCGGTCGACAAGCACCCGCGGCTGACCCAGGCGCTGCTGCGGCGGTCGCAGGAGGAGTTGCTGCAGAGCCGCGAGCTGCTGGCGCTGAGCGGCCGCCGCAGCGCGTCGGCCAAGGTCGCCGGCCTGCTGCTGGGCCTAGCCGAGGCGGCGAGCGATTCCTCGTGCCACGCGGCGCGCGAGTTCGAACTGCCGCTGACCCGCGGTGAAATCGCCGGGATGCTCGGGCTGACGATCGAGACGGTCAGCCGGGCGCTGACCAAGTTCGAGCGCGACGGGGTGATCCGGCGCAAGGGCGCGCGCGGGATCGAGATGGTCGACCCCGCGCGGCTCAGCGCTCTCGCAGAGGATGCCGACGCCTAGCGGACGAGCGCCGCGATCGTGACCGTGGCGAGGCCCCAGATGAGGATCAGCACCGGCAGGATTAGGACCTGCACGGTGGCGTCGCGCGCCGCGGTGCGGCCGAACGCGGTCATGATCCCCGCGCGGCTGAACCGGCTCCAGCTGGTCAGCGTCTGCGGGTGGTCGGGCTTCATGCGCATCCACACCGCGGGCACGGCGAAGCCCATGATGATGAAGATCGCGAAGATCGCCATCGGGATGATCAGGTGCGGATTGCCGAAGCCCAGCGCCATGACGCCGATGAACGCCAGGTAGCAAGCCACGGTCCCGATATAGAGCGCCGCCGGAAGCTCGAAGCTGCGGTCGACGGTGGTCGGCGCGCGCAGCGCCAGCGTATCGTGAATCACCGCCTTCTCGGCGACGGTTTGACGGGTCAGTCGTTCGGCCATCGGAGCCCTCCTATTTGCTCAGGAGCAGTGCCGCGGGGCCTCCGAAATCGCTTTGACGGCCGTCAAATTGACACGCTATTTCCAGCGTTTGAGGTCGAGGTGGTCCTGCCGACGCGGCTCGATCCAGCGCCATTCGCCGCCGCGCTTCTCGCGCTTCCAGAACCACGCGTCGCTCTTCAGGTGGTCCATCGCGAAATCGGCCGCCTCGAACGCGTCGCGGCGATGGCGTGCGGCGGCGGCCACCAGCACGATCGCCTCGCCCGGGTGCATCGTCCCGGTGCGGTGATGCAGCAGCACGCCGTCGAGCGGCCAGCGGGCGAGCGTGGCGTCGGCCAGCTCTTCCATCCCCCGCAGGGTCAAAGGCGCGTAGTGCCGCAGCTCGAGTTCCTCGACGCCGTCGTCCGGACGGACCTTGCCGACGAACGAGACGATCGCGCCGGCCGCCGGATGCGCGTCCGAAAAAGCGCCCATCGCGATCCCGGGCGACAGCTCGCCATGCAGGATGCGCACGTCCTTCATGCGCTAGCCCCCGCTGACGGGCGGCAGCAAAGCGACCTCGTCGCCGTCTTCCGCCACGAGCGCGGTCTTGTCGGCCAGCAGGGCGCCGTTGGCGGCCAGGCGGACCTTCTCGCCGCGCACCGCCTCGCCGAGCGGGCCCGGCAGGGCCGCGAGCAGCGACGGCCAGTCGAGCGGGCCGGGAACATCCTTCTCGCCCGCGCCGGCGAGGTCGGCCAGCTTGCCGAGAAAGACCAGTCTCACGGCCATGCTCAGCCTCCGGTGAGCGACATGTGGCGCGGCTGCGCCGGGGCCTGACCGCGCTCGATGCGGAAATGGTGCCGCTCGGGCTTGATCCGCATCGCCTCGTCGAGCGCCAGCGCGAGGTTGGCGTCGGGCGCATCGGACCGCAGGGCGGCGCGCAGGTCGACCTTCTCGGCGCCGCCGAGGCATGCGTAGAGCTCGCCGGTGGCGGTCACGCGGACGCGGTTGCAGCTGGCGCAGAAGTTGTTGGTCAGCGGGGTGATGAAGCCGAGACGGCCGCCGGTCTCGGCCACCTCGACATAGCGCGCCGGGCCGCCCGAGCGGTGGTCGCTCGGAACCAGCGTCCAGCGCTGCTCGAGCGCCTCGCGGACCGCGGTCAGCGGCAGATAATGGTCGACCCGCTCGCCCTCGACCTCGCCGAGGGGCATGACCTCGATCAGCGTGATCTCGTGCCCGTGGGCGTGGGCCCATTCGACGAGGAACGGAATTTCCGCCTCGTTGAGCCCCTTGAGCGCGACCGTGTTGAGCTTGACCCTGAGCCCGGCCTCGCGCGCGGCGGCGATGCCCTGCAGCACCTGGCCGAGGCGGTCGCGGCGGCTGAGCCGTTCGAACAGGCCCGCATCCATCGTGTCGAGCGAGACGTTGATCCGCTTGACGCCGGCGGCGGCGAGATCGTCGGCGAACTGGGCGAGCTGGGTGCCGTTGGTGGTGAGCGTCAGCTCCTCGAGCCCCCCATGTCCCTTGGGCCCGAGCTTGCGCCCGATCGCGCGGACCAGCTCAATCACGTCGCGGCGGACGAGCGGCTCGCCCCCGGTCAGGCGGATCTTGCTGATGCCGCGGTCGATCATCGCCAGCGCGAGCTTGTGCAGCTCCTCGAGGCTGAGCACGTCCTTGCGCGGCAGGAACGCCATCTTTTCGGGCATGCAGTAGCTGCAGCGCAAGTCGCAGCGGTCGGTGACCGACAGGCGCAGGTAGCTGACGCGCCGGTTGAAGGCGTCGACGAGGGGCTTGGCGCAGCTCATCGGCGCATTGTGGTCGCGGAGGCGGCGGAGTTCAAACGCATTTGCCTTGGGGACCGATTCGTTCAGCTTTATGGCCGCGGGCCTGACGAAGTTGACAGAGTTGACAGGGTTCCGGGGCCAAACCCCGGCACCGCGCGCACGAACCAACCGGCGGCAAACCCATCACTTTCGCGCTGGTCGGCAAGCGGTCATGCGGCGACCCAAGCAGAATGCGCCGATGTAGGAAAGCGCGAAATCAGCCGTTCTCGAGGATCAGCAACTGGCCGGTGATCCCGGGGTTCTCGTCGAGGAAGGCGATGGCCGCCTCCCGCGCCGGCCCATCGCCCCCGGCCACGGCGTTCGCTCGCCGCGGCGCCCATTCCCGCGCCAGCTCCTGGATCGCCGCCAGACGCCAGGCGCGGTGCTCCGGGCCCGCGGCCGCAAATGCCAGCACGAGGTTCGCCCCTGGCCCGTCGCCCAGCTCGTCCCTTATCCTCGGCACGTGGACGGCGTGGAACTGGTGAGCGGCATCGAGCGGAGCGGGAGGCAGGTCGTCGATCGCTACGACGAGGCCCATCAGCGCCGCTCGCGGTGCAGGGTGATGCCGATCTTCTCGTCCGCCTCGCTGAGCGCCAGCTTGACGATCTTGACCGTCACCGCCTCGACCCGCTTGTCCTGCAGGAACAGCGTCTCGCAGACGTGATCGGCGACCGCCTCGATCAGCTTGAAATGGGTCTCGCCGAGCGCCTCCGAGCAGGCGAACTTGAGGTCCATGTAGTTCTTGCTCGCGTCGAGCGAAGTGTCGGCGTCGTAATGCGGCACCGGCCTGAGCCGGGCCGACACGGTGAACCTCAGCGGCTGCGGCCGGCCGGTCTCCTCCGAGTAGATCCCGGTGTAGACCATGTGTTCGAAGTCGGCGAGCTCGAGGGTCAGGCTGTCGGCCATGCCCCGCCGATGGCAGCGGCGCGCGGCGCTGTAAACACCCCATGCGCAGGCGGCGATTGGCTCTGGGCAGGCGCCGGCGGGTGCGGCTAGGAGAGCGCCGTGCCAGCCTTGCCCCTCACCGACGAGCCGCGTTCGCGCCGGCGCCGGATCGGGGGGGGGGGGGGGGCGGCGGCGGGGCGGG
>JAEZES010000244.1 GCA_023432995.1 Pseudomonadota bacterium | reverse complement strand
GAGCAGGGCTTCCGCGCGCGGCAGGTCGCCGGCGTTGAGCGCGGTGGCGATCGCCAGCATCTCGGGCTCGAGCGCCGTGGCGCGCACCGACTGCACTTCCGCTTCCGCCGCCTCCTCGTCGCGGCCGAGCCGGCGGAGCGCGCGGCCGAGCAGGCGCCAGGCCTCGGCGTTGTCCACGTCTTCGGCGAGCAACGCCTGCAATCGCTGCGCCGCTTCCTCTGGATTGTCCCTGACGAAGCGGTCGAGCGCGATCCCCGGTTGTGCCATGGACGGGCTCTAACACGATTGCAGCGGCCCCGGAATGAGGGCCAAAAGGCGGCCATGATCCAGCTCAAGAGATTCGCCGCCGCCCTCGCCCTGCTCGCCCCGGTTGCCATGGCCCAGGCCGAGCCGCCAGCCCATCCCCAGGCCGAGGCGCAAGTGCTCGAGCTGACCAAAGAAACCATCGCGCTGCGCTCGGTCCAGGGGGAAGGCAATCGGACGGCCAACGTGGCGCAGGCGTTCCGGCGCGCGCTGCTGGCCGGCGGGTGGGCAGAGGGCGACATCGAGATCGTCCCCGTCGACGACACCGCTTACCTGATCGCGACCTGGCCGGGCCGCGACGCTTCGCTGGGGCCGGTGGTGATCTCGGCGCACATGGACGTGGTCGAGGCGAAGCCCGAGGACTGGGAGCGCGACCCGTTCACCCCGGTGGTCGAGAACGGCTACATTTACGGCCGCGGGGCGAGCGACACCAAGTTCGAGGCCTCGCTCGCCGTCGCCTCGTTGATCGAGCTCAGGCGCCAGGGGTTCCGGCCGCGGAGGAGCATCGTCGTCGCCTTTTCGGGCGACGAAGAGACGACGATGAAGACGTCGAAGCTCATCGCCGAGCGGCTGAAGGACGCGCACATCGTGCTCAACGTCGACGGCGCCTCCGGGCTCGCCGACGAGAAGACCGGCGCGCCGCTGTACTGGACCTGGCAGGGCGCGGAAAAGACCTACATCGATTTCCAGCTCGAGGTGACCAACCCCGGCGGGCACAGTTCGGCGCCGCGCCCCGACAACGCGATCGCGGAGCTGGCGCAGGCGCTGCAGCGGATCGCCGCCTACCGCTTTGCTCCCGAGCTCAACGACATCACCCGCGCCTATTTCGAGCAGGTTTCGGCCATCCAGCCCGACCCCGAGCTGGCCGCGGCAATGCGCGCGTTCGCCGCCGACCCGACCGACGCGGCCGCCATCGAGATCTTGCGCGGCGACACCATCATGAACGCGGTCATGGGCACCACCTGCGTGCCGACGATGGTCTCGGCCGGCCACGCCCCGAACGCGCTGCCGCAGCGCGCGACGGCGATCGTCAACTGCCGGGTGTTCCCGGGCCACGCCAACGGCGAGATCCAGGCCGAGCTCGAGCGAGTCGCGGCCACGCCCGGGCTCAAGTTCACCGATGTGACCGGCGATACGTCGACGGCGTCGCCGGCGTCGCCGCTGCGCGAGGAGTTCGTCGGGGCGTTCGAGAAGGCAGTCAGGGCCGCTTGGGGCGACGTCCCGATCTACCCGGCCCAGTCGTCCGGAGCTTCGGACTCGATGTGGTACCGCGCGCTGGGCGTGCCGAGCTACGGCGCCAGCGCCAGCTTCATGAAGGAGTCCGACGAGTTTTCGCACGGCCTCAACGAGCGCATGCCGCTGAGCAATATCCGCCCGGGGGTCGTCTACTACCTGACGGTGCTCAAGGAGCTGGCGGGTCGCTGAAGCGCGCGCGCGATCCTCCCGCGGGCGAAGAAATTCTCAATAACTTGAACGGTTTTGCGCGACGTCAAATCGCGTGTGCCGGATTCGCGCAAGGTCGCGATCGGGGTGGGAGACCCCTCGTTGCCGAGTCCGCCCGAAGGCCGGGCTCGGCGCGGATCGACATAACGGCCGCACCCCGAAGCAACCTACGGAAATTTCCTAGGTGCGACGGTCTGGCAAGCGGACTAAATCTCGAACAACTCACGAGGACCGGCGGGGTCGAACAGCCATGGTTTCCCAGCTCACGATTAGCGAACGCCAGCGCGCGTGCTGGATTCTGGCCGTGCTCTGCGCGGTCGGGCTGGCGATGGCGGCCGCCGATCCCCACGGGTTGTTCGGCGCCCAGGGGTACGTGGTGCTGGGGTTCTGCGGGGCGGTGCTGGTCATCGTCCTGCGGCACCTGTTCGATCCGGAGCCCGGCCCCGAACGGCTGGAATCCTATTACGACGACCCGACCAAGGTCGGCATCGTCCTGGCCTTGGTCTGGGCGATCGCCGGGCTCGGCGCCGGCTTCTGGGTCGCCTCGCTGCTCGCCTGGCCCGACCTCACCTTCGATGCCGGCTGGTCGAGCTTCGGACGGTTGCGGCCGCTCCACACCAGCGGCGTGATCTTCGGCTTCGGCGGCAACGGGCTGATCGCGACCAGCTTCCACGTGGTCCAGCGCACCAGCAGGGCGCGGCTGGCCGACCAGTTCAGCCCGTGGTTCGTGCTGATCGGCTACAACCTGTTCTGCGTGGTCGCGGCGAGCGGCTACCTGATGGGCATCACCCAGTCGAAGGAATACGCCGAGCCCGAGTGGTACGCCGACCTGTGGCTGGTGATCGTGTGGGTGACCTATCTCGTGCTCTACCTGCGCACGCTGGCGCGCCGCCGGGAACCGCACATCTACGTCGCCAACTGGTACTACCTGGCGTTCATCATCGTCGTGGCGATGTTGCACATCGTCAACAACGTGGCCGTGCCGATCTCGCTCGGCAGCGCCAAGAGCTACGTGGTCTGGTCCGGCGTGCAGGATGCGATGGTGCAGTGGTGGTACGGCCACAACGCGGTCGCGTTCTTCCTCACCGCCGGCTTCCTCGCCATGCTGTACTACTACCTGCCCAAGCGGGCCGGGCGGCCGGTCTACTCGTACCGGATGTCGATCATCGGCTTCTGGGGCATCACCTTCTTCTACATGTGGGCGGGCTCGCACCACCTGCACTACACGGCGCTGCCGCAGTGGGTGCAGACGCTCGGGATGACCTTCTCGGTCATGCTGATCGTGCCGTCGTGGATCGCCGCGGCGAACGCGCTGCTGACGCTCAACGGCGCGTGGCACAAGGTGCGCAGCGACGCCACGCTGCGGTTCATGATGATGGCCGCGGTGTTCTACGGCCTGTCGACGTTCGAGGGCTCGTTCATGGCCATTCGCGCGGTCAACTCGCTGTCGCACTACACCGACTGGACCGTCGGCCACGTTCACGCGGGCGCCCTGGGATGGGTGGCGATGATCACCTTCGGGTCGATCTACGCCCTGGTTCCGTGGCTGTGGAAGCGCGACGGCATGTATTCGGCGAAGCTGGTCGAGTGGCACTTCTGGCTCGCCCTCGCCGGGACGCTCATCTACGTGCTCGCGATGTGGAACGCCGGCATCCTCCAGGGGCTGATGTGGCGCACCTACACCGACAGCGGCACGCTCTCCTATTCGTTCATTGAATCGATGGAAGCGATGCACCCCTATTACATCGCGCGCGCCTTCGGCGGGCTGCTGTTCCTGATCGGCGGCTGCCTGGCCTTCTACAACGTGCTGATGACGGTGCGCCGGCCGCAGACGGTAGAAGCCGGCGAGGAACCCCCGTTCCCGATCGGTTTCCAGGCAGCGGAGTAGCGGCGCCATGTTCGGATTCCACTACAAGCTGGAACGCAAGTCCCTCGCTCTTCCGCTGGCGATCATGATCGTCGCCAGCATCGGCGGGCTGTTCGAGATCGCACCGCTGTTCACGATCGACGAGACGGTCGAGCACGATCCCGAGATGCGAGTGTACACCCCGCTCGAGCTCGCCGGGCGCGAGATTTACATGCGCGAAGGCTGCTACGCCTGCCACTCGCAGATGATCCGCACCCTGAAGGACGAGGTCGACCGCTACGGGCCGTACTCGCTGGCGGTCGAATCGCAGTACGACCACCCGATGCTGTGGGGGTCCAAGCGCACGGGCCCCGACCTCGCGCGGGTCGGCGGCAAGTACTCGAACCAGTGGCACGTCGCGCACCTGATGAACCCGCGCGACGTCGTGCCGAGTTCGATCATGCCGCGCTACGGCTGGCTCGCCGAGACCGCCCTTGAGGTGGACGATTTCGCACACCGCCTCGCCGCGCAGCGCGCCGTCGGGGTGCCCTACACCCAGGCGCAGATCGACAACGCTCCGGCCGACGCGCTCGCGCAGGCTTCGCCGGAGAAGGACACTGCCGGCCTGATCGATCGCTACGGCGAGGCGACGCGGGTCGACGCGTTCGATGGCGACAGCCGGGTGGTCAGCGAGATGGATGCCCTGGTGGCCTATCTTCAGGTCCTCGGCCGGCTGACCGCCAAGGCCCACGAACAACAGCTGGCGGAGCGCTGAGCGATGGATCACGAAACGCTTGTGGCCTTCGCCAAGTCGGGCGGCCTGTTCTACCTGATGATCATGGCAGCGGTTGCGCTCGCCTACGCCTGCTGGCCTTCGAACAAGGCCCGCTTCGACAGGGCCGCCCGCGACATCATCGACGATGAGGACGTGCCGTGGCAGTAGACGAACGCGACCCGCACAGCGGCCACAAGACCACCGGCCACGAATGGAACGGGATCAAGGAACTCAACACGCCGGTCCCCAAGCCCGTGTGGTTCTTCCTCATCGTCACCGCGCTGTTCTCGCTCGGCTACTGGATCGCGATGCCGGCGTGGCCGACCGGGGACAGCTACACGCGGGGGCTGCTCAAGACCGACGATCGGTCCGAGGTGCGCGAGCAGCTGCGCGACAGCGCGCTGACGCGGGCGGACTGGCTGCGGCAGATCGAGGCCACCCCGTACCCGGAGCTGCTGGCTGACTCCCAAGCGATCGCGCGGATTCGCGTCGAGGGCGCGCAGCTGTTCGGCGACAACTGCGCCGCTTGCCACGGCGCGGACGGGCGCGGGGGCAAGGGTTTCCCCAACCTCGCCGACCGCGACTGGCTGTGGGGCGGCGATCCCGAAACCGTTGCCGGGACGATCCGCGTCGGCGTCAACAGCACGCATCCCGAGACCCGCATCAGCGAGATGATCGCTTTCGGGGCCGGCGGGCTTCTCGACCATACCCAGGTGACCAACGTCGCCGACTATGTGATGTCGCTCAGCGATCCGACCCTCACCCGGACCAGGCCCAATTCGGTTCGCGCCGGGCAGGCCGTGTTCGAGGCCAACTGCGTGCCGTGCCACGGGCCCGAAGGGCGCGGCGACCAGAGCCTCGGGGCGCCCAACCTGACCGATCGCGCGTGGATCAATGGCAGCGGCTGGGAAGCGGTCTACACCGTCGTGGTCAACGGCCGGAAAGGCGAAATGCCGGCGTGGGAGGGGCGGCTGAGCCCCGCCGAGCGCAAGCTCCTGGCGACCTACGTCCTCGATCTTCCGAGGCGGGCAGAGTGACCGTGCCGCGTCGCCTGCTCGTGATCGGGACGGTTGCCATCGCGCTGCTCGTGGTGGTGCTCGCCAACGTCCACCTGGTCTATGTCTCGATGCAGTCGCAGCCCGACTGCGTCGCGCACCTGAAGCCGGGCGCAGCCGATGAGACCGGCGCCTACAGCGCCGCGAAGTCGTCATGCTGAGGAGCCGCTGATGACCACCATCCCCCCTGTCGTCCCACCGCTGCCCGTCAAGTCGCGGTTCGCGCTCGACCTGCCTGCCAGTTCGGGCTTCGACTGGCTCGCCGCCGGCTGGCGTGATCTGACCACCGAGCCCGGGCCAAGCCTCGCTTACGGCCTGATCGTGTTGCTGCTGTCCGCAGCGGTCGTGGCCGGGATGTGGCAACTCGGCTGGGATTCGATCCTGTTCCCGGCGCTTGCCGGGTTCCTCGTGGTCGGGCCGGCGCTCGCCACCGGCCTTTACGAAAAGAGCCGCGCGCTCGAGGCCAAGGAGCCGGTGACCTTTCGCCGGATGCTGTTCCCGCGCCCGGCCGCGGGCGGCCAGGTGCTGTTCACGGGCGCGCTGCTGGTCGGGCTGATCCTGCTGTGGATGCGCGCCGCGATCATCATCTACGCGCTGTTCTTCGGAGTGAAACCGTTCCCCGGCCTCGATCACGTCGCGGGGATGCTGTTTACCACCGAGGCGGGGCTCGCCATGCTGATCGTCGGCAGCGCGGTCGGCGCGCTGTTCGCAGCCTTCTCGCTGGCGATCTCGGCCGTGTCGATCCCGCTGATGTTCGATCGCGACGTCGATGCGTTGACGGCGATGGGCGCCAGCTGGGCGCTGGTGTGGAACAACCGCAGCGCGATGATCGTGTGGGGGGCGATCGTGGTGAGCCTGTTCATCGCCGCGCTGGCCACCGCGCTCGTCGGCCTGGTGATCGTCTTCCCGCTGCTCGGGCACGCGACCTGGCACGCCTACAAGGCGACGCGCGCCGCGTTGCCATGACGACCGTCCGGAACCGCCTCTCGCCGGAGGAAGTGCGGCTGGCGAGCCGCCCGCTCGGCGAGGGGCGGTTCGAGACCGACTTGTCGGTGCCCGGAATCCACTGCGGCGGCTGCGTCGCCAAGATCGAGCGGGCGCTGTCGGCGCTCGACGGGGTCGAGAGCGCCCGCGTCAATCTGTCGAACAAGCGCGCGGCCATAACCTGGTATGCACCGGAACCGCCTCCGTTCGGCGCTGCGCTCGACGCGCTCGGTTTCGAGGCCCACCTCCCGGCGGGAGAGGCGCGCAGCGGCGACGCCGAGCAGGCGCGCCTGGTGCGGGCGCTCGCGGTGGCCGGCTTTGCGGCGATGAACATCATGGGCCTGTCGGTCGCCGTGTGGTCGGGGGCCAGCGCCGAAACGCGCGACCTGTTCCACTGGCTGTCGGCCGCCATCGCCCTGCCCGCGCTCGCCTATTCGGGGCGGATCTTCTTCGCCTCGGCCTGGCGAGCTCTGCGGCACGGCCGGACCAACATGGATGTGCCGATCTCGATCGGCGTGCTGCTCGCCTTCGCCATGAGCCTCTACGACACGATCGTCGGCGCCCCGCACGCCTACTTCGACGCCTCGGTCTCGCTGCTGTTCTTCCTGCTCATCGGGCGCACGCTCGACCATGCGATGCGCGAGCGGGCGCGCTCGGCCGTGACCGGGCTGCGGAAGCTGGTCCCCTACGGAGCGACCGTGGTCGGCGAGGACGGCCGGCACCGCCACGTGCCGGTCGACGAGATCGCGCCGGGAACGACGATCCTGCTCGCCGCCGGCGAGCGTATCCCGGTCGACGCGATCGTGCTGACCGGGCGCTCCGATATCGACGTGGCGCTGGCGACAGGGGAAAGCGAGCCGCAGGCCGCCGGGCCGGGCGCCGAGCTGCGCGCTGGCACGCTCAACCTGACCGGGCCGCTGATGATCCGCGCCACGGCGGCCGCGCGCGACTCGTTTCTCGCCGAAATCGTGCGGGCGATGGAGGCCGTCGAAGGGGGGCGCTCGGCCTATCGGCGGCTCGCCGACCGCGCCTCGCGCCTCTACGCGCCCGTAGTCCATGCCGCCGCCCTGCTGGCGTTCGCGACCTGGATGGCCGCGACCGGCGACTGGCACCGCGCGCTCGGCGTTGCCATTGCCGTGCTGATCATCACCTGCCCCTGCGCGCTCGGGCTGGCGGTACCGATGGTGCAGGTCGTCGCGGCGCGGCGGCTGTTCGCGCGCGGCATCATGGTCAGGGACGGTTCGGCGCTCGAGCGGCTGGCCGAGGCCGACACCGTGCTGTTCGACAAGACCGGCACCCTCACGCTGGGCGCTCCGCGGCTGGTCAACCGCCGGGCGATCGGCGACGAGGCGATCGCCCTCGCCGCCTCGCTCGCTGCCCATTCGCGCCACCCGCACTCGGCCGCGCTCGCCGCCCTGTCCGCCGACCGGCCGGCGTTCGACTCGGTCGGCGAATATCCCGGCCTCGGCGTCGAGGGGCGGCGGTCCGACGGGACCTGGCGTCTCGGCCGCGCCAGCTGGGCGTGGGCCGGGCCGGCCGGTGACGCGGGCACTGTGCTGTCGCGCGACGGCACTCAGGTGGCCTCGCTCGAGTTCGAGGACGAGGCCCGGCCCGGAGCCGCGCCGGCGGTCGCCGAGCTCACTCGCCTGGGCCTTGGGGTCGAGCTTGTTTCGGGCGACCGGGACGGGCCGGTGACCGCGCTGGCGTCGGACACGGGGATCGTCAACGCCCGTGCCGGCATGCTGCCGGGCGACAAGGTCGCGCGCATCGCCGCCTTGCAATCCGTGGGCGCGCACGTGCTGATGGTCGGAGACGGGCTTAACGACGCGCCGGCGCTCGCCGCCGCCCACGTCTCGATGGCCCCGGCGAACGCCGCCGACATCGGCCGGCAGGCGGCCGACATCGTCTTCCTTCACCCCGATCTCGGGGCGGTGCCGTTCGCGATCCGCACCGCGCGCCAGGCGAAGCGGCTGGTCCGCCAGAATTTCGCGCTGGCCGTGGTCTACAACGCGATCGCCGTGCCGCTGGCCTTCGCAGGCTTGCTTACGCCCCTGATCGCGGCGCTGGCGATGTCGGGCTCGTCGATCCTCGTGGTCGCCAATGCCTTACGCCTTGCCGCGGGAAAGCCGCGCAGCCGGCCCCGCGCTCCCGAACCGTCGAGCCGGCTGGAAGCGCTGCCGGCATGAGCGGGCTGGCCTACCTCATTCCGATCTCGATCGGTCTCGGGCTGCTCGGGCTGGCCGCGTTCCTGTGGGCACTTTCGAGCGGCCAGTACGAGGATCTCGACGGCGCCGCCGAGCGCATCCTCTACGACGAAGACAAGCCGAGATCGCCCACGGGCCGGCCGTAGGCCCTAGTTGTAGAGGACGGTCACGACGAAATTGCCCGAGTACGTGCCGGGCGGGGTGTCGTGGCTGATCGGGAACGAGCCGCCGACCCGGAAGCTGTATTGCCCCTCCTGGTTCGCCTGCCCGACCAGCACCGGCGATGCGTCGGCGTCGGTGTTGAGCGTGACCGGCAGCGTGCCGGGCCCGGTCATGTTGAACGAGGATTCGATGTCCATGTCGATGGCGATGCTCTGCCCGGCTTCGCCGCTCACCGTGTACTGCGCCAGCGTCGGCGAGGGCACCGCCAGGGCCATCGCGCCGGTTCCGGTCACCTCGAGCGAGCCGTCGCCGGCGTCGAGCAGCACGCTGCCGCTGCCGCTGGTCGGGCGCAGGATCGCGCCGAACGACAGGTCGAAGCTCTTGCTCAGGCTGAGCGGCCGCAGCACGGTCGCCTGCGCCGCGCCGTCGAGCGAACCAGCGGAAACGCTCACCAGAAAGCCCGACGTCGCCAGCCCGGAGGCGCCATTGTCGGCGATCGCGAAGTCGGCTCCGACGTAGAAATCGCGGGTGCCGTCGCGCGGAATGCCCGAGACGGTGAAGCTGAGCGGATCGGTTCCGCTCGGCGTTCCGAGGGTCGGCGGGTTCGCGCCCGCGGCAATCGTGAAGTTGTCGAGCGCCCGCGCCCGGCCCGTCGGCGAGCCGAAGTGCGCGATCGTCACCGTGGTCGAGGCGGCCGGGCAAGAATCGTCTCCGGTGCAGGTCAGCACGACGCGGCCGCGCGTGGCGCCGGCGGAGATCCGCGCGCCGGCGCCGCCGAGCTTGGTGACCTGGCCGGTATCGGCATCGATGCGGAACACCGTGTCGCCGCTGGCCGCCGCCGCGACCGTGCCGAGGTTGGGCACACCCGCGTCGATCGAGACGATCGAGATCGTCTGCGCCCCCGCCGGCCGGGCCGCCAGCGGCGCCGCCAGCGAGATCGCGATGAGCAGGGGACCGCGCGCCGGAAGAGTTCGCGTCATGGGGCCTCCGGCTCGAAGATCACTTCGCTGGCGATGTCCAGCGCGCCATCGGCAAGAACCGCAAGCGTGACCGGCTGCTTGAGACGCATGCGCAGGCGTTCGGCCTGCTCGGGATCGAGCTCCAGCCGATAGGTCCCGGGCGGAATGCCGCTGAAGACGACCGAACCGTCGAACTCGCTGAGCGCAGTGATCGGCGGCTCGCCGTCGCGGACCAGCCGCAGGCGGAGGGCCGACAACCCGGTCTCGCCCTCGGCGCGAAGCAGGTAGACCCGGACGTAGACTTCGCCTGCGGGACGCAGCGGATAGGGGACGGCAACCACCTGCCCGGCGCGCGGCTCGAAGTCGATCGTTGGCGGCGGAGCGACGAGATAGAAATTGTCCACCTCGGTGATGTCGACGCGCACCTGGGCCGACGGCGCCGTTCCGAGCCCGGTGACCAGCGCACGGCCCTCGGCGCCGGTCACCTCGCGGCCGAGACCGCCCTCGACGACGACCTTGGGCGCCGGCTCGTCGCCGGGGCCGAAGCGCCCGTCGCCGTCGCTGTCGATGAACGCCTGCAGCGCGAGGTTGGCGCCGGCGGCGGCGCCCGGCGGGGTCATCACGTAGCGGCGCCGGCCGGGATCGAACAGCGCGCCGAACGAGAGCTGCAGCGCGACGCGCCAGTCGCCGGCTCGGGTCACGTAATCGCCGGTCAGGGAAAGGTCGGCAAAGGGCAGGCGCAACACGGCCCCGGCCTGGAACGCGCTGTCGCGCCCGGCCCCGAAGGTTTGCCCGTAACCCGCGCGCAGCGACAGCCGCTCGGACAGGCCGTAGTCGACCGTGGCCCCCACCGCGCGCAGCGTCGAACTCGGCAGCAGGTCGAAGTCCGCCGCCGCGCGCAACTGCCAGTCGTAATCGACCAGCCGCGACAGCGCGAGGTTGCCGGTCAGTTGTTCGAAGGCGGGCACGCCCGGGCGGGACTCGCGGCGGTAATCCAGTCCGGTCGAGACCAGCGTGTGGGCGATGCTGGTCGAGGCTCGCGCCGTTCCGGCCCAGGCGATGCCGCCGTCGCGGTAACCATCGCGCAGCACGCGCATCGACAGCGGAACCGCTCCGCCGTCGAAGAACGGCATCGAGAAATCGAGCGTCACGACCGTGTTGCGGAGCGGCGGGCGGGTGAGGTCGCTGCTGATGACCGTCTCGTCGACGAAGCCCCCGCGGTATTCCGCGTGGCGCACGTACGCGGAAACGCCCAAGAACTCGCCGGCGGCCCCGGCGGCAAGGGCGCGCCCGCCGCGATGGTCGGCCGCGAGGTCGGCCTGGACCGCAGCGCCCGCGAGCGAGGCGCGCACGCCGGCCGTGACCATGCTCCGTTCGGCTTTCCGATCACTCGAATAGACCGCCGCGCCGCCGACCAGCGTGACCAGTTCGGTCAGGCCATGCGCGAAGCCTGCGACCAGCCGCAGCGCGCCGGGCGCGCCGATGCCGCTGTCCTGCCCGGGGAAGCGGACCGGCTCGATCAGCGCGCGCTCCTGTTCGACGGCTCCCAGCGTGAAGACGGTCTGGCCCCGCGGGATGACGCCGCCGCCGGCGTTGACCACCCGCACGGTTTCCGAGCGGTCGCCCCGCGGGCCATAACTGACGATGCGGATCACGTTGATGCCGCTGACCAGCGGCACATTGAGGAACTCGTAGCGTCCCTCGACCGGAGTGCGCTGGCCGCTGCGGAGAATGTCGTTGACGTAGAGCTCCACATCGTAGCCGATCGGGAGTTCGCCGCGCAGGTCGATCGTGTTGAGCAGGCTCGCCTGGTCGAGCGGCGCCGTGCTGAACGCCAGCCCGCGCCCGTTCACGCTGCGCGGGCCCAGGGCGAGCGTCGGGGTGAACACGTCGCCGACACCGATGCGCGTCGCGCCGAGCGGCAGGTTGCGCTCGACCGAACGGCGCTCGAACAGCAACCGCACGGTCGACGGCTCGCCGGTATCGTCGGCCCCGACGTACCCCTGGACGTTGCTGTAGAGCAGGTCGCCGGCGAAACGGATGTCGTAGCGGCGCCGGACATCGCCCGCCTGGCGGGTGTCGGTCCCGGTCTCGAGGATTGCATCGAAGCTCGGCGGGCTGAACAGCCGGTAGGGCGTCTCGATCCGCATGACGGCCCCGGCCTCGGGCGCGCCGCGTTCGAGGTCCTGCAGGCGCCCGAGACGCTCCCAACGCGCCTGGATCGGCAGCTCCTCGAGCGCCGCGATCTCGATCGCCAGCGCCTCGCCGTCGATCGCCAGGCGCACCGGCAGCATGCCCTCGATCACGCTCGCCCTGACGAAGATGTCGGTGGCGGTGTAGCCGACGTCGGCCGATCGGAAGGGAATGTCGCGGCCGCCGACGCGCAGCAGCGGCAGGTCGAAGTCGACCGTGACCGCACGCCGATCCTCGCCGAGCGTGCCGACGATGCGGCGCTCGCGCGGCATGACCGCGAGGTCGAGATCGAGCAACCGCGCCAGCTCGCCGACCGGCAGCAGCGGATCGGCCGGATCGCCGTAGGCGATCAGGCTGTCGGTCAGCGTGAGCCGGTCGAGGCTGACCGCGAACAGCAGCATGTCCTGTTCGCGCAATTCGGGCGGGGGCGCCGGCGCCTGGACCTGTGGCAAGATGGCCGCGGCCGGTTCTGCGGGCGCCGGTTGCAGGAGAGCCAGGGCGGCCATCGCAGCATCCATCTTCGGTCACGAAGCGATCAGCGAGGCCTTCGCGACAACACGCCCGGGCGTCAGGTCGTCATCGACGAAGGTGACCTCGAGCACTTCGCCTGCGGCCGGCTGCCGCCGCAGCGGAATTCGCACGAGGCGGCTGTCGATCTCGGGGTAGACGCCGACGCCGCGCGCAAGGCCGATCACGTCGTCGCCGCCCGCCGAGCGAACCTCGAGGTTGCCGAACAGCGAATTGGCCCCCAATCGCGCCAGGTCGAAGGCGAGGATCGTCGTCCGCGCGGGCGGAGCGACTCCGTCGGTCGACAGCACCTCCTCGTCCAGCCGGAGGTCGCGGATCTCCGCGCGCACGTCGTCCGTCTCGGTCCGGATGATCACCGGAATCGACAGGCCGAACACGGCGTTGAGGCGGAAAGTCAGCTCGCCGGGGCGCTGCGCGGCGGCATCCTCGGCCGTCAGGCCGGCCTCGCGCGGCGGCACGGTGGCGACGGTCAGGTGCGAGCGGTACTCGGTCGCCTCGGCGCCGGCCGGCGGCGTGACCCGCAGGCGCCCGGTCTGCCCGCGGCCCGGCGCCAGCGTAATTCGCCGGGGCGTCGCGACGATCAAGCCGCGCGCCGAGTGCAGGCGGTCGGCAAAGGGCTTCGCCTCCACGTCCGCCACTGCGTCGTCGAACGTCCGGATGTCGCCGTTCGGCAGCATCACGCGGTCGACCAGCGTCACGTCCACGGTCGCCGGGCTGTTGCCCTGGTTGTAGACGTAGACCGAGGCGGACCGGGCGTTGCGCGCAAAGGTCAGCCGCTTGGGCGTGATCGTCAGGTTGATCCGTGCGCTGGCCGAAGGAGCCTCTTGCGCGGTCGGAGCCGGATCGGCTTGCGCCAGCAGCGCGCCGGAAGCGAACAGCACCGCGGCGATCAGCAAGACCGCGAGGCCCAGCCTCAGAGATTTCGCGTGGCTCATCCGCTGTCCGTCCTGTTTCCCGCGGCGCTCGGCGATCCGGCCGAGCGCCAGCCGCACGTGGCGGCGTTCAGTTGTACTGGGCGATGACGACCGCCACGGTCGGGCTGCCGGTCGCGGTTCCGCCCGAAGCGTTGCCGACGCTGACGCTGACGGCGTCGCCGGCGATGGTTGGGCCGCCGGGCGCCCCGCCCAGCACGATCAGCCCGCCGGAGCCGCCCGCGCCATCCGGCGAGCCGCCCGTTCTGTCGAACGCGGCGCCGCCTTCAGC
>JAEZES010000038.1 GCA_023432995.1 Pseudomonadota bacterium | reverse complement strand
CCCCGCGCCGACCGGCCGCGCGCGAAAGCGGCGCGAGCAGGCGGCCAATCCGGTCGGTGACCCTCTGTTCGAGGCGCTCCGCGCGCTGCGCCGCGACCTGGCGGCCGAAGCGCAAGTCCCGCCCTACGTGATCTTCCACGATGCCACGCTGCGCGAGATGGCCGCCGCCCGCCCGGCGACCCTGGCCGAGCTCGCCGGGATTCCGGGAATCGGCGCGCGCAAGCTCGAGGCCTACGGCAACGCCTTCCTGGCCGTAATCCGCCAGTATTAGGAACCCTGCCGGTTTCGCTTGACGAGGGTCGTCTTTGGCATAATTATGATATCATAATTATATCGAGGAGATTCGTCATGCCCGAGGGGAAGAAGGGGATCGCGCGCAGCCAGGAGCGGGCGGCGACAACGTCGAACGGATACCTGCTGCTGCTCGTCTGGCTCGCATTGCTGCTGTGGTCGGCCGGCGCATTCATGGCGCTCGGCACGGCGATAAACCTCTACCAGGCGGGATGGCTGATCGCCCTGGCGGCCTTCGCGCTGCTCGCCGGCGTCATCCTGTTCCTGCTGCTTCCGTTCGGCTTCTTCATGATCCAGCCGAACATGTCGGCGGTGGTCACGCTGTTCGGCGAATACCGGGGCACCGAGCGCAGCGAGGGCCTGCGGTGGGTGTGGCCATGGATGGGGCGCAAGAAGATCTCGGTCCGGCAGAACAACATCCATTCCGAGCGGGTCAAGGTGAACGACCTGCGCGGCAACCCGATCGAGGTCGCCTGCAACGTCGTCTGGCGCGTGGCCGACACCGCCCAGGCCGCGTTCGACGTGGACGATTACAAGACCTTCGTGAACATCCAGATCGAGGCCGGCCTGCGCACGGTCGCCTCGCGCCATCCCTACGACGACATCGAGGAGAACGAGACCACGCTCCGCTCGGACGGGGAGATCGTCAACGCCGAGCTGCGGACCGAGCTCAACGAGCGTCTGTCGCACGCCGGAATCGTCGTCGACGAGGCCGGGCTGACCCATCTCGCCTATGCGCCCGAAATCGCCGGTGCGATGCTCCGCCGGCAGCAGGCCGAGGCGGTCATCGCGGCGCGCGCCAAGCTGGTGATGGGCGCGGTCAGCATGGTCCAGATGGCCCTCGACAAGCTCAGCGAGGGCGACATCGTCCACCTCGACGACGAGCGCCGCGCGGCGATGGTCTCGAACCTGATGGTCGTGCTGTGCGGCGAGCGCGAAGTGAACCCGGTGGTGAACGCGGGCACGCTCTACCAGTAAGGCCGGCGCCATGCCGCAATCACCCAAGAAGGCGTTCGCCCTCCGGCTCGATCCGGCGCTGCACGCAGCGATCGAGCGGCTGGCGGCGCAGGAGCTGCGCTCGGTCAACGCCGAGCTCGAGATGCTGCTGCGCGAGGCGCTCGCCCGGCGCGGAATCAAGCTCCCGCCGGCCGAGCCGCCGCGGCGCGGGCGGCCGCCGCGACAAGGACAATGATCATGCTGCACGTGTTCCTCGACCAGCGCCCGTGGTTCCGGCCCAAGCGCTACGGCTATGGCGCCGGCCTGCCGATCGCGTGGCAGGGGTGGCTCGTGCTGCTCGGCTACACCGCGAGCGTGATCGGGCTGGCGCTGCTGGCGACGCGTTCCGGGCCGGTCGCGTCCATCGGCCTGGCGGTGCTGGTTTTGCTGCTCACCGTACCCTTCGTGGCCATCGTCAGGGCGCGCACGAAAGGCGGCTGGCGCTGGCGCTGGGGCGAAGCGGACTGAGCGGTGGCGAGCGGACGCGCCGGGTTGTGGCTGATGCTGCCGTTCCTCGCGGGCGGTCTGGCGCTGCGGATCTCGACGCTGCTCGTGTTCGGGCTGGCGTGAGCCGCGCGGCGCGCTAGGCTGACGGGCGCAAACGGAGAGGGGCCGCCAGATGAAGTTCGGGGTGTTCGACCATGTCGATGACAGCGGGCTGCCGCTCGCCGAGCACCTTGAGGCGCGGCTGCGAATGGCCGAGGCCTACGACGCGCACGGCTTCCATTGCTACCACGTCGCCGAACACCATGGGACGCCGCTCGGCCTGGCACCTTCGCCCGGGGTCTTCTTTGCGGCGGTGAGCCAGCGCACCCGGCGTCTCCGGTTCGGCCCGCTGGTCTACCTGCTGCCGATCTACCACCCGCTGCGGCTGGTCGAGGAAGTGGCGATGCTCGACGCGCTGTCGAACGGCCGCTTCCAGCTCGGCGTGGGCCGCGGGGTCTCCCCGATCGAGCTCGGCTTCCACGGTCTCGACATGGCCGAGCAGCGCGGGCGCTTCGACGAGACGCTCGAGGTCCTGCGGCGCGGCCTGTCGTCCGACGAGCTCGACTTCTCCGGCGAGTTCTATCGTTACGAGCGGGTCCCGATGGCGCTGCGCCCGGTCCAGCGGCCCCATCCGCCGCTGTGGTACGGCGCCGGCAGCCCCGATTCGATCCGCTGGTGCGCCCAGAACGGGATCAACATGGTCACGCTCGCGCTCGGCGAGAGGGTGCGCCAGGCGACCGACCTCTATCGCAGCGAGTGGCAGGGGGCGCCCGAGCAGCTCCCGCTGATGGGGGTGAGCCGGCACATCGTCGTCGCCCCGAGCGACGAGGAGGCGCTAGCGCTGGCCCGGCCGGCCTATGCCCGCTGGCGCGGTTCGATGGCGCGGCTGTGGGAGGATCGCGGCTCGGGCTTCCCGCTGGGCGGCCACCTGCCGATGGAGTGGGACGCCGCCGCGGCCATGGGGCACGGCTGCGCCGGATCGCCCGAGACCGTGCGTGCGTTCGTCGAGCGCGAGGTCGCGGCGGGAGGGATCAACTATTTCGTCTCGGCGCTGGTGTTCGGCGACTTGCAGCACGAGGCGGCGCGGCGCTCGGCAGAGCTGTTCGCGCGCCACGTCATTCCGGCCTTCGCCGCCAAGTCTTAGCGCCGCGTTAACCCCTGCCTGGCTAGCCTTTGCGGCATGGCTTCATTCGCCCGGCCCGCGCTGCGCAGCGCCTCGCTCGCGATCGCGGGCGGGCTCGCCGCCCTGGCGATCCCGCTCGGAACGGTGATCGCGCAGGGGCCTGCCGCGCGTTACACCGTGATCGAGACCGGCCGCACATACGACCGGCTGCAGCAGGCGGTCGATGCGATCGGCGAGGGCAAGGGCACGATCGCGATCGCCTCCGGCCGCCACGCGGACTGTGCGGTGCAGGGCGCCGGAGAGATCGCCTATCTCGCCGTCGAGCCCGGCGCCGCGGTGTTCGACGGCACGACCTGCGAAGGCAAGGCGGCGCTCGTGCTCCGCGGGCGCGCAGCCGAAGTCTCGGGGCTGGTGTTCGAGAACATGCACGTGCCCGACTTCAACGGGGCCGGAATCCGCCTCGAGCGCGGCGACCTGACCGTCGCCGAAAGCTGGTTCCGCGACAGCCAGCAGGGCATCCTGACCGCGGCCGATCCTCGCGGCCGGCTGGTCGTCGACCGCTCGACTTTCACCCGTCTCGGCACCTGCGACGGCGCGGGCGGCTGTGCGCACTCGATCTACGTCGGCGACTACGGCCACCTGCGCGTGACGCGCAGCCGGTTCGAGCAGGGCCGCGGCGGGCACTACGTCAAGAGCCGCGCGGCGCGCACCGAGATCGCCAGCTCGAGCTTCGACGACGTCCACGGACGCGCGACCAACTACATGATCGACTTGCCCGGCGGGGGCACCGGCCAGATCAGCAACAACTGGTTCGTGCAGGGGCTCGACAAGGAGAACTACTCGGCCTTCATCGCGGTCGCCGCCGAAGGCCGGGCGCACTCGAGCGCGGGCCTGTCGATCGTCGGCAACGACGCGCGGCTGGCGCCGGGGGTCGACCGCGAGACGGTGTTCGTGGCCGACTGGTCGGGGGAAGCGCTGGCGCTCGGCGACAACGCGCTCGGCCCGGGCCTGCGGGCCTACGAGAGGCGCTGAGCCTTACTTCTCGCGGCAGAGCCAGCCCTTGGCGCGCAGCTCGGAGACGCGGCTGCGACTGACGGGCAGCGACAGATCCGCTCCGCCGCGCACGAACCACCGGCGATTGCGGTACTCGGCGCCGCGGCGGTGGCGGTCGGACAGCCAGGCCCCGCGATGCACCCGCTCGCCGGGTTCGCCGGCCATCGCCTCGACCGCGTCGCCGAAGCGCATCAGCAGCAGGCGACTCGAACCGTCGGCGAGGTGGACCCGCACGTAGTGATCCTCGGCCGCGATCGCGGCGATGTCGGCGAGCTTGATGGCGCTGTTGGGAAAGCGCCGGTCGGCCGGGGGCTGCCGTGCGGCGCGGTCGGCGAACAGCAGGACGGCGAGCGTCAGGACTCCGGCGATGGCCGCGCCGCGCCACAGCACGCCGAGAGGGCTCGCCGCCGCGGTGCCCGCGAACAGCCGCAGCGCGACGTCGACCTCGAACGGCAGCGCCGCAACGAACACCGGCAGGCCGACGAGAAGCGTGCGGCGCCACGGCCAGCCCCTGCGGCCGAGCAGCGCGAACCCGGCCTCCCACAACGCGAAATTGAGCGCCAGCAGGCCAAGCCAGAAGCCGCTGCGGGGCAGCAGCGGCATCTGGCCGGTGCCGAACGGGCCCGAGACGATGGCGACGAGCGCTCCACCGGCAACCAGCAGCATCGCTCGCCGGCGCCGCGCCGAACCGATCGCGAAGCTCCACGCACCGTTGGCGAAACCGCGGTTGCCGGCAGTCAGGGTGGCCATCACAGCCGAGGGCTATCGCAAAGCAAAGGAAACGGGAACAGCCGATGCCATCGAAGCGCCTTGTCGCCGTTGCAGCCCTGGCCCTAGCGACGCCCCTGCTCGCCCAGCCGGCCCGGGACCCCGTCGCCGCCGAGACCGCGGAGGCCGATGCGTTCGCGTGGATGGACGGGCGCTGGCGCGGGCCGGCGCGGGCGGTGACGCGGGACGGCGCCGTCTCGCTGATCCAGACCGAACGCAGCGGGACCATGCTCGGCGGCCGAATCCGGCTGGTCGAGGGCAAGGGTTACATGGCCGACGGCAGCGTCGGCTTCAACGCCTTGGGGGTGATCGCCCGCACCGCCGAGGGCGGCTACGAGTTGCATTCGTGGACACTCGAATCCGCCGGCAGCTTCCCGATCGAGGTGAGCGGCACGACCTATGCCTGGGAAATCCCCATCGCGGTCGGGATCGTGCGCTACGCAGGCAGCTTCGACGGCGAGACCTGGCGCGAAACCGGGCATCTCGTGCGCGAGGGGCAACCCCCGGTCGAAACCTTTCGCATGGAACTCAGGCGGGTCGACGACACCGACTGGCCCGCCGCGGGAACGCTCACCCCATCCTAGCCCGAAAGTCGTTGCCGGATCAGGAGTCCGTGTCGAAAGCCGGGGCGTAGCGGACGACGCCTGCAGGCGGCTCGCCGGCCAGGACCAGCGCCTGGAAGTAGGCCGGAGGCGGGCCCGGGTAGACCAGCCGGGGATCGTGCCGGAAACCGAAGCGGCCGTAGTACGCCGGATCGCCCAGCACGACGCAGCCCTGCGCTCCGGCGCGACGCAGCCGAGCCAGCCCGGCTCGGATCAGCTCCGATCCGATTCCCGCGCTCTGGCGTAGCGGAATCACCGAGAGCGGACCGAGGCCATACCAGTCGGGCGTGCCGTCGGAGATCGTCACGCGCGAAAAGGCCGCATGGCCGATGATGGCCCGGTCCACGTTCTGCGCGACGAGCGACAAGGCGAGGTCGCCGGCCGCGCGCAGGCGCGCGACAAGCGCGCTTTCGCCGCCATCACCCCGCGGCGTCGCGCGGAACGCCGCCTCGGTTAGCGCGGCGATCGCCGCTTCGTCACCCGGCGCCTCGTCGCGGATCGTCCAGTGGCTCACTCGAACAGGTGCCCGGCGCGGTCGCGCTTGGTCGCGAGGTAGCGCGCGTTGTGCGGGTTGGCCGGCAGCTGGTGGGGCACACGGTCGGCGACCGTGGTGCCCGCGGCTTCGAGCGCGGCGACCTTGGCCGGGTTGTTGGTCATCAGCCGCACCGCGCCGACGCCGAGCAGCTCGAGCATCCGCGCGGCGACCGGGAAGTCCCGCGCGTCCTCGGGCAGGCCGAGACGCGCGTTCGCCTCGAGCGTGTCGAAGCCCTCGTCCTGCAGGCGGTAGGCCCTGAGCTTGTTGACGAGCCCGATCCCGCGCCCTTCCTGCCTCAGGTAGAGCAGCACGCCCCAGCCGCCGCCGCGGGCTTCCTCGGCCATCGCCGCCAGAGCGCCGGACAGCTGCGGCCCGCAGTCACAGCGCAGCGAGCCGAGCAGGTCGCCGGTCAGGCATTCGGAATGGAGGCGCACGAGCGGAACCTGCTCCGCCGTCTGGCTGCCGACGATCAGCGCGAGGTGCTCGCGCAGGTCGTCGGGGCTGCGGAACACGACCACTTCGGCGTCCTCGCAGGCGGCGACCGGCAGCCGGGCGCGCGTGGCGATGGTCAGCGCCGCGGGGTCGAGCAGCGCCGCCAGGTCCGCGACCGCGACGGTCACCGGGTCTGCGGGCGGATCGGGCGCGACGAGGAACGCGGGCAACAGCCCGGCGAGGCGGGCGAGTTCCATCGCCG
>JAEZES010000039.1 GCA_023432995.1 Pseudomonadota bacterium | reverse complement strand
ATGCTCCACTAACGATTCGGCAAGCGGCTTGGGATTGGATACGCGCGGGTGGGTGCACCGACATTGACCGACGACAAGGCGGACGAGCTCGGCGGGCTCAACGACATCCTCGGGCTGCGCATCCGGCTCGCGCACGGCGCGGTCTACCGGCATTTCGCCGAGACCTTCGCCGACCTCGACCTGACGCAGAAGCAGGTCTCGGCGCTGTGGCTGGTCAGCGACAATCCGGGGATCTCACAGATCGACCTCGGCGGGCGCCTCAGGATGGACCGCGCGACGACGATGACGATCGTCAACCGGCTGCAGGCGCGCGCTTATCTGCGGCGCGAGCGGTCGGCCAGCGACGGGCGCAAGCAGGCGCTGTACCTGACCGAGGCCGGCGCCGCGGCGCTGGCCGAGGCCAAGCGCTGCATCGGCGAACACGAGGCGTGGTTGAAGTCGCGCTTCACCGCCGAGGAAATCGAAAAACTGGTGGAAATGCTGGCGCGAATCCACGAATGAGGCGCGGCAGGGAGAGAGGAAAGCGACAATGGCCGGACCAGCGGGTGGCACCAATCCGATCAGGGTAATCGACGACAATCCGATGAGCGTGAGGCAGTGGATCGTCGTCGCGATCATGGTCCTGCTCAACGCGCTGGACGGGTTCGACGTGCTTTCGAGCGCCTTCGCCGCGCCGGGCATTTCGGAGGAATGGGGCATCCCGCGCTCCGAGCTCGGAATCATGCTTTCGGCCGAGCTGGTCGGCATGGGCTTCGGCTCGGTGATCCTCGGCGGGTTCGCCGACAAGGCCGGGCGCAAGCTGGCCATGCTGGTGTGCCTCGTGATCATGGCCATCGGCATGTACATGGCCCACGACGCCAACGACCTGTGGACGCTGACTATCTGGCGGTTCATCACCGGGCTCGGCATCGGCGGCATGCTCGCAGCGACCAACGCGATGACCGCCGAATCCTCGAGCAAGGCGGGCCGCGGGCTGGCAATGGCGCTGTACGTGATCGGCTACCCGGTCGGCGGCGTGATCGGCGGGTTCGCTGCCCAAGGCTGGCTGCTGGTCGAGTATGACTGGCGCGCGGTGTTCCTGTTCGGCGCGATCGTGACCGCGGTGATGATCCCGCTGGTCATGCTGCTGGTGCCCGAGACGCCGGCGTTTTACGCCGCGCGGCGTCCTGAGGGAGCGCTCGAGAAGATCAACCGGTCGCTGCGCACGCTGAAGCTGCCGCAGATCGACGCGCTGCCCGAGATCGAACCGAGCGCACCCAAGCCCAAGGTCACCGAGATACTCTCGAACCCGCGCCTGCGGCCGGTCACGCTGCTGCTCGCGTTCGGCTACCTGTTCCACACGCTGACCTTCTACTACATCCTCAAGTTCGCCCCGACGATCGTCGCCGGCGCCGGCTTTACCCAGCCCGAGGCGGCGAGCAGCCTGACCTACGCCAACATCGGCGGCGCGATCGGCGGCTTCCTGTTCGGGTTCCTGCTCAAGAAGTGGGACATCAAGGGACCGACGGTAGCCGTGGCGGTGCTCGGCTCGCTGGCCGTGGCCGCGTTCGGCATAGGCAGCGACACCCTGTGGGGCTGGCGCCTGGCGGCGTTCCTGACGATGTTCTTCCTCAATGCAGCGATCGTCGGCTACTACGCCGCCTTCGCCCGCGGCTTCCCGGCTTTCGCCCGGGCGACCGGCACCGGTTTCGTGCTCGGCGTCGGCCGCGCGGGCGCTGCCGGTTCGCCGATCATTGCCGGGTTCCTGTTCACCTGGCTCGGCAACGAGCAGCTGCTCGCGGTCTCGGCGATCATGGCGATCGGCGCGGTGATCGGCGCAGGGCTGCTGTGGATGCTGCCGATGCGCGACCCCGATTACGAGGAAGCCGATACCGCGCCGCTGAGCGGCGCCGAAACTCCGACGAGGAAAGCCGCCTGAGATGAAGACCCGTGCCGCCGTCGCCTTTGCTCCCAAGCAGCCGCTCGAGATCGTCGAGCTCGATCTCGAGGGGCCGAAGGCGGGCGAAGTGCTGGTCGAGATCATGGCGACCGGCATCTGCCATACCGACGCCTACACGCTCGACGGGTTCGATTCGGAAGGCATCTTCCCGTCGGTGCTCGGTCACGAGGGGGCGGGCGTGGTGCGCGAGGTCGGCGCGGGGGTGAGTTCGGTGAAGCCCGGCGACCACGTGATCCCGCTATACACCCCCGAGTGCCGGCAGTGTAAGTCGTGCCTTTCGGGCAAGACCAACCTGTGCACCGCGATCCGCGCCACCCAGGGCAAGGGGCTGATGCCCGACGGGACCAGCCGCTTCTCGTACAAGGGGCAGACGATCTTCCACTACATGGGCTGCTCGACGTTCTCGAACTTCACCGTGCTGCCGGAGATCGCGGTGGCGAAGATCCGCGAGGACGCGCCGTTCAAGACCAGCTGCTACATCGGCTGCGGGGTGACGACTGGCGTCGGTGCGGTGGTCAACACGGCGAAAGTCCAGGTGGGCGACAACGTGGTGGTGTTCGGGCTCGGCGGGATCGGCCTCAACGTGATCCAGGGCGCCAAGCTGGCCGGCGCCAACCGGATCGTCGGCATCGACATCAATCCGGCGCGCGAGGAGTGGGGCCGCAAGTTCGGCATGACCCATTTCCTCAACACCAAGGGCATGAGCCGCGAGGAGATCGTCGCCAAGGTCGTCGACCTGACCGACGGCGGGGCCGACTACACGTTCGACTGCACCGGCAACACCGAGGTCATGCGCACCGCGCTCGAATGCTGCCACCGCGGCTGGGGCACCTCGGTGATCATCGGCGTGGCCGAGGCCGGCAAGGAGATCGCCACGCGGCCGTTCCAGCTCGTGACCGGCCGCAACTGGCGCGGGACGGCGTTCGGCGGGGCCAAGGGGCGCACCGACGTGCCCAAGATCGTCGACTGGTACATGGACGGAAAGATCCAGATCGACCCGATGATCACCCACGTGCTGACGCTCGAGGAGATCAACAAGGGCTTCGACCTGATGCACGCCGGCGAGAGCATCCGCAGCGTCGTCGTCTACTGAGCTTCGGCTCCCGCGCCCGCCGCGGCGAGCGGGTGCCGGAATTTCACAAGGGCGAAACATTCAGCTATTTGAAAAGTCGCTCTTGTGTGTCTAAGGACCTGTCACAGGAGAAAGACTCATGTTCACCCACGCATTCCTCGGCTCGAACGACATCGAGAAGAGCCGCAAGTTCTACGACGCGACGATGGGCGTGCTCGGCTACCAGAACGTGGTGCCGCCCGAGGCCGGCCAGCTGGTCTACGCCGGGCCGAGCGGGACCTTCATCGTCGGCAAGCCGCTCAACGGCGAGCCTGCGACGTACGCCAACGGCGGCACGCTCGGCTTCGCCGCCAAGGACGACGAGACGGTCGCCGCGTGGCATGCGGCGGGCCTCGCCGCCGGCGGCACCTGCGATGGCCCTCCGGGACCGCGCGAGCGCGCGCCGAACCAGTCGGTCGGGGCCTATCTGCGCGATCCTGACGGCAACAAGATCTGCGCGTTCCACATGCGCCACTGAGGGGTAAGGCGCCAAGGGTGGTGACGGTCGAGACACTCAGCGAAGCCCGGAGCTTCGGCGGGACCCAGGGGGTCTACCGCCACGCCTCGGACGTTACCGGCACCGAGATGACTTTCGCGGTCTTCGTCCCCGAGCACGCACCGGGGACGAAGCTGCCGGCGCTGTGGTACCTGTCGGGCCTGACCTGCACGCACGCCAACGTGATGGAGAAGGGGGAGTACCGGCGGGCCTGCGCCGAGCACGGCATCGTCTTCGTCGCCCCCGACACGAGCCCGCGCGGCGACGACGTGCCCGACGACGAAGCCTACGACTTCGGCAAGGGCGCGGGGTTCTACGTCGACGCGACGCAGCCGCCGTGGGCAAGGCATTTCCGCATGCGTTCCTACCTCGAGACCGAACTGCCGGCACTGGTTGCCCGGCACTTCCCGGTCGATGCCGATCGCCAGGGCATCACCGGCCACTCGATGGGCGGTCACGGCGCCTTGACGATCGCGCTGCGCAACCCGGGCCGGTTCCGCTCGACCAGCGCCTTCGCGCCGATCGTCAGCCCGATCAACTGCCCGTGGGGCGAGAAGGCTCTCGGGGGCTACCTCGGCGACGACATCGCCGCCTGGCGCAACTACGATGCCTGTGCGCTGATCCGCCAGGGCGCGAGACTGCCCGAGCTGCTCGTCGACCAGGGCACGACGGACAATTTCCTCGACACGCAACTGAAGACGCATTTGCTGGACGAGGCGTGCCGCAAGGCCGATATGCCCGCCACGATCAGAATGCAGGAAGGGTACGACCACTCGTACTTCTTCATCTCGACCTTCATGGCCGAGCACGTCGCGTGGCACGCTGAAAGGCTGAAAAGGTGAGTACCAGGGAAGAGACCATCGCCCAGATCGTGGCCGAGCATGCCGGCCGCGAGGGCCCGCTGCTACCGATTCTGCACGACGTCCAGCACGCGCTCGGCTGCGTCGACGCCGAAAGCGAGGCTCAGATCGCCAAGGCGCTCAATCTCAGCCGCGCCGACGTGCACGGCGTGGTCAGCTTCTACCACGACTTCAAGGCCCAGCCCGACCCGCGCCCCGAAGTGCAGATCTGCCGCGCCGAGGCGTGCAAGGCGCGCGGGGTCGAGGCGCTGATCCCCGCGGCCGAGCGGGCGGCCGGCGAGCGTGTGCGGCTGTCGACCGTGTACTGCCTCGGACTGTGCAGCGCCGGGCCGGCGGCGCGGACCGGCGACCGGCTGCATGCGCGGCTCGACGCCGCGGGGCTCGCCCAGGTGATCGAGAACGCCCGATGATCGTGCGCATTTCCGACGACGCCCTCGCCCGCGCCCTTGGCGCCGACGAACTGGCGAAGGCCTTCGAGACCAGTGGTCACGAGGTTCACCGCACCTCGAGCTGGGGCATGCACTGGCTCGAGCCGCTGGTCGAGATCGACGGCAAGGGCTTCGGCCCGGCGGCCCTCGCCGATGTCGATGCGATCCTCGACGGCAGCAGCGACAAGGCGATCGGCGAAATCGTCGAGCACCCGTTCATCGCCCGCCAGCAGCGGCTGACCTTCGCCCGTGCCGGGCGCACGCGCCCGACCAGCCTCGAGGACTACGAGGCGACCGGAGGCTGGGCCGGGCTCAGGCGTGCGCGGCAGCTCGGCGGGTCGGCGGTCGTCGAGGAAGTGCTCGCCTCGGGCCTGCGCGGCCGCGGCGGCGCCGGGTTCCCGACCGGGATCAAGTGGAAGACGGTGGCGGGGACACCGGCCGAGCAGAAGTACATCGTCTGCAACGCCGACGAGGGCGACAGCGGGACCTTCGCCGACCGCATGGTCATGGAAGGCGATCCCTACGCGCTGATCGAAGGCATGGCGATCGCCGGCGAGGCCGTCGGCGCGACGCAGGGGTATATCTACGTCCGCAGCGAGTACCCGGATGCGATCCGCAAGCTGAACGAGGCGCTCAGGCTGTGCGCGGCGATCATCGCTCCGTTCCGCTGCGAGGTCCGCGTCGGCGCGGGCGCCTATGTCTGCGGCGAGGAGACCTCGCTGCTGAACTCGCTCGAGGGCAAGCGCGGCGAAGTCCGCGCCAAGCCGCCGCTGCCGGCGATCGAGGGGCTGTTCGGCAAGCCGACGGTGGTCAACAACGTGCTCACCCTGGCCGCGGTCCCGCACATCCTGACCGAAGGCGGCGCCTCGCTCTACGACCGGCTCGGCATCGCCCGTTCGAAGGGGACGATGCCGATCCAGCTCGCCGGCAACATCCGCCACGGCGGGCTGTTCGAGATCGCCTTCGGCATCACGCTCGGGGAGCTGGTCAACGAGATCGGCGGCGGCACGGCCAGCGGGCGCCCGGTCAAGGCAGTGCAGGTCGGCGGGCCGCTCGGCGCCTATATCCACCCCGACCAGTTCGACATCCGCTTCGACTACGAGGAATACACCGAGGCCGATGCGTTGATCGGCCACGGCGGAATCACCGTGTTCGACGATACCGCCGACATGGGCGCGATGGCCCGGTTCGCGATGGAGTTCTGCGCGGCCGAGAGCTGCGGCAAGTGCACCCCCTGCCGCATCGGTGCGGTGCGCGGGGTCGAGCTGATCGACCGGATTCGCGCCGGCGGCCGCCCGGCCGACGCGGTCGAGCGGCTGGCGGTGATGCACAATGCGCCGAAGAGCGGCCGCCTGCCCGAGCAGGAAATCGGCCTGCTGACCGACCTGTGCGAGACTATGAAGTTCGGGTCGCTGTGTGCGCTCGGCGGGTTCACGCCGTTCCCGGTGATGAGTGCGCTCAAGCACTGGCCCGAGGACTTCATGCCGCGCGAGGCGGCAAAGGCGCCGGAGGGAAGCGAGGCGTGACTACCCGACCGCGTCATCCCGGCGGTTGCGAAGCACTGCCGAAGGCAGAATGCCGGGACCGCATGCCGCTGACGCGGCGTTTGCGGCACGAGGTCCCGGCTTTCGCCGGGATGACGGGCGCATGATCCTCGGCGTGGTCCTGGCCGGCGGACAGTCGATCCGCTTCGGCAGCGACAAGGCGCTGGCCGAGCTCGGCGGGCACACTCTGCTGGCCCGCGCCTTCGACACGCTGACCGGTTTCTGCGAGCTGGTCGTGGTCGCCGGGCGCGAGAAGGGCCCGGGACATTGCATTCCCGACTGGCCGCAGGCCGGCATGGGCCCGCTCGCCGGGATCGCCGCCGGGCTGCACCTCGCGCGCGACGAGGGCTACGACAGCGTGCTGACGATCGGCGTGGACTCGGTCGGACTGCCCGACGACCTGCTCGAACGGCTCAGCCCGCCGCCGGCCTACGTCGAGAGCCAGCCGGTCATCGGCCACTGGCCCGCGGGAGCCGTTGACACGATTGAAACGTTGCTTCTGTCAGAAGGGCGGCATTCGATGCTCGCGTTCGCGGAGGCCCTCGGCGCAACGCCCGTGAAAATCGGGGCCAAACCTGCTAACATCAACACACCGGCGGACCTGACCGCCGCGGAGAAGATCGATGGGATTTGAACGCCAGGCAGACTTCGGCACGCCCGAGGTCCGGTCCGAGGAGATGGTCAGCCTGACTGTCGACGGGCGTGACGTGACCGTGCCCAAGGGCACCTCGGTAATGCGCGCCGCCGCCGAGATCGGTGGGGCTATCCCCAAGCTCTGCGCGACCGACAATATGGCCGCGTTCGGCTCGTGCCGGCTGTGCCTGGTCGAAATCGAGGGCGCCCGCGGCACCCCGGCGAGCTGCACGACCCCGGTCGCGCCGGGAATGAAAGTGCATACCCAGACCCCGCGGCTCGAGAAGCTGCGCCGGGGGGTGATGGAGCTGTACATCTCCGACCACCCGCTCGACTGCCTGACCTGCTCGGCCAACAACGACTGCGAGCTGCAGGAGCAGGCGGCCAATGTCGGCCTGCGCGACGTGCGCTACGGCTACGAGGGCAAGAACCATCTTGGCCTCGCCACCGACCATTCGAACCCGTACTTCGACTTCGATCCGAGCAAGTGCATCGTCTGCAGCCGCTGCGTGCGCGCGTGCGACGAGGTCCAGGGCACTTTCGCGCTGACCATCGACGGGCGCGGCTTCGCCTCGATGGTCTCGGCCGGGCAGGACCCGGACAACTTCCTGAGCTCCGAGTGCGTGAGCTGCGGCGCCTGCGTGCAGGCCTGCCCGACCGCGACGCTGCAGGAGAAAAGCGTCAAGGCGATCGGCCTGCCCGAGCGCGCGGTCGTCACCACCTGCGCCTACTGCGGCGTCGGCTGCACGTTCCGCGCCGAGATGCGCGGCGAGCAGCTGGTGCGGATGGTGCCGTGGAAGGACGGCAAGGCCAACCGCGGGCACTCGTGCGTCAAGGGCCGCTTCGCCTACGGCTATGCCAACCACAAGGACCGCATCCTCTCGCCGATGATCCGCGAATCCATCGACCAGCCGTGGCGCGAAGTCAGCTGGGACGAGGCGCTCGCCTACACCGCCGAGAAGATCAAGGCGATCAAGGCGCAGCACGGCGCCCGCGCGCTCGGCGGGATCACCTCGAGCCGCTGCACCAACGAGGAGACCTTCCTCGTGCAGAAGCTCGTCCGCGCCGAGTTCGGCTCGAACAACGTCGATACCTGCGCCCGCGTGTGTCACTCACCGACCGGCTACGGGCTCAAGACCACGTTCGGCACCTCGGCCGGCACGCAGGACTTCGACTCGGTGATGCAGGCCGACGTGATGATGGTGATCGGCGCCAACCCGACCGACGCGCACCCGGTGTTCGCCAGCCGGATGAAACGCCGGCTGCGCCAGGGCGCGAAGCTGATCGTGATCGACCCGCGCCGGATCGACCTGGTCCGTTCGCCGCACATCGAGGCCGAGCACCACCTGCCGCTGCAGCCGGGCACCAACGTCGCCGTGCTGACCAGCCTCGCGCACGTGATCGTCACCGAAGGGCTGGCGAACGAGGCGTTCATCCGCGAGCGCTGCGACTGGGACGAGTACCAGGACTGGGCGCGGTTCGTGTCCGACGAGAAGCACAGCCCCGAATACCTCGAGGCGGTCACCCGCGTCCCCGCGCAGACCGTGCGCGAGGCGGCGCGGCTCTACGCCACCGGCGGCAACGGGGCGATCTACTACGGCCTCGGGGTGACCGAGCACAGCCAGGGCTCGTCGGCGGTGATCGCCATCGCCAACCTCGCCATGTGCACCGGCAACATCGGCCGCCCGGGCGTCGGCGTGAACCCGCTGCGCGGGCAGAACAACGTCCAGGGCTCGTGCGACATGGGCTCGTTCCCGCACGAACTTTCGGGCTACCGCCACATCTCCGACGGCGAGACCCGCGCGCTGTTCGAGAAGGACTGGGGCGTGACGCTCGATCCCGAGCAGGGTCTGCGCATCCCGAACATGTTCGACGCCGCGGTCGATGGCACGTTCAAGGTGCTCTACGTGCAGGGCGAGGACATCCTCCAGTCGGACCCGAACACCAAGCACGTCTCGGCCGGGCTCGAGGCGATGGAGCTGGTCATCGTCCACGACCTGTTCCTCAACGAGACCGCCAACTACGCGCACGTGTTCCTGCCCGGCTCGACCTTCCTCGAGAAGGACGGCACCTTCACCAACGCCGAGCGCCGCATCCAGCCGGTGCGCAAGGTGATGGAGCCGGCCAACGGCTATGCCGACTGGGAAGTGACCCAGCTGCTCGCCAACGCGATCGGCGCGAACTGGAATTACACCCACCCGAGCGAGATCATCGACGAGATCGCCCGGCTGACGCCGAGCTTTGCCGGATTGTCGTGGGACCGGCTCAACGAAGTCGGCTCGGTCCAGTGGCCGGTCAACGAGCAGCACCCCGAAGGCTCGCCGGTCATGCACACCGACGGCTTCGTGCGCGGCAAGGGCAAGTTCGTGGTCACCGAGTACATCCCCACCGACGAGAAGACCGGCCCGCGCTTCCCGCTGCTGCTGACCACCGGGCGGATTCTCAGCCAGTACAACGTCGGCGCGCAGACCCGGCGCACCGGCAACGTCGTGTGGCACGACGAGGACCTGCTCGAAATGCACCCGACCGACGCCGAGAATCGCGGGCTCAAGAGCGGCGACTTCGCTCGCCTCGCCAGCCGCACCGGCGAGACTACGCTGCGCGTGCTGGTTACCGACCGGGTCGCCCCGGGGGTGGTCTACACGACCTTCCACCACCCGGCGACGCAGGCCAACGTGGTCACGACCGATTTCTCCGACTGGGCGACCAATTGCCCCGAGTACAAGGTCACCGCGGTCCAGGTCATGCCCTCGAACGGCCCGAGCGAGTGGCAGCAGGACTACGCCGAGCTGACCGAGCGCTCGCGCCGCATCGCGGTCGAGGCGGAGCCGGCCGAATGAGCTCGACGATCGACACCCTGCGGCGGATGGCCAACGACATCGCCCGCAACCTGGCGGCCATGGGTCACGACCAGGCGGTGCTGGCGACGGCCGACCACATCGACCATTTCTGGGACCCCCGGATGAAGCAGGCGATCTTTGCCGCCGATCTCGCTTCGCTGTCGCCGATCGCCCGCCAGGCGGTCGAGCACCTCGCCGCGGGCGCGCATCCCGAATCGCAGACCCGCGCGACCAAGTTCAACGAAGTCGATGGAGTCGGCCGTTCCGACGCGGGGTGAGCCTCTCCCCCTCCCCTTGAGGGGAGGGGGCCGGGTGGCGGGGGAAGTCCGCCGGTCTTGCGCTGTTGGCGGGCCCCTCCCCGAACCCCCTCCCCTGGAAGCGAAGCTGCCCCGAAGGGTCCATGGGAGGGGGCTTTGACCACCGAAATCCGCCCCGACGGTACCCGTCGTTCCGTCACCCGCGAATGGGTGTCCGAAGCCCCGGTCGCGCTCGAGTTCAACGGCCTCTCCTACGCGGTGATGATGGCCACCCCCGCGGACCTCGAGGACTTCGCGCTCGGCTTCGCGCTCACCGAAGGGCTGGCGAAACAACCGTCCGACCTCACCGACATCGCCGTGGCCGAAGTCGAGCACGGCTGGATCGTCCGTGCCTCGTTCAGCGGCCTCGGCATCGAACAGCTGACCGACCGCGTCCGCGCGCGCGTAGCCGAGAGCAGCTGCGGGCTGTGCGGGATCGAGAACCTCGAAGCCGTCGCCCGCCCGCTGCCGCCCGTGGCCGCGCACGAACCGCTCGCCGAAGCCTCGATCTTCGCCGCGCTCGCCGCGCTGCGCGACCACCAGCCGCTCGGCCGCGCCACCGGCGCCGCCCACGCCGCCGCCTTCGCCTCGCCCGCAGGCGCGATCC
>JAEZES010000030.1 GCA_023432995.1 Pseudomonadota bacterium | reverse complement strand
CACCACGCGTCATGGGCCGGCGGCGACGGCCCCACCGCGGTCAGGCGTCCTCGGTTTCCTCGACTACCGTCGGGCGGTGTAGGCGCAGGCGCGTGACGTGGGTTTCGTCGCCCTCGGTCACCTCGATGCACCAGCCGCTTCGGTGCCGCAGCACGGCGCCGACCGGCGGGACCTGCTCGGCCAGCACGAAGGCCAGGCCGCCGAGCGTGTCGACCGCTTCCTCGACCTCGGCGATGCGCGGGTCGCCGATCGTCTCGGCCACGTCGTCGAGTTCGGCGCGCGCGTCGGCGTCCCACATGCCGTCGCCGAGCGGCACGACCAGCTCGACCGGCTCGTCGTCGTGCTCGTCCTCGATCTCGCCGACGATCTCCTCGACCAGGTCCTCGATGGTGACAATCCCGTCGGTGCCGGAGAACTCGTCGACCACGATCGCCAGGTGCGTGCGCTTGGCACGCATGTCGGCCAGCACGTCGAGCGCGCCGCGCGCCTGCGGCACGTAGAGCGGCTCGCGCATCAGCTCGGTCCAGTCCGGCGGCGGCGGCTGGCCGTGCGCGAGGAACGGGAACACGTCCTTGATGTGGATCATCCCGATCACCTGGTCGAGCGTTTCGCGATAGACCGGCAGGCGCGAATGGCCGTGTTCGGCGAACAGGCCGATCAGCTCGTCCCACGAGGCGTCGGCCGCGACGGCGACGATCTCGCCGCGCGGAATGGCGACGTCGTCGGCGTCGTGCTCGCTGAAATGCAGCAGGTTGCGCAGCATCGTCAGCTCGACCGGCGAGAGATCGCCCTTGGCCGGAGGTTCGTCCCCCGCGGCCTGCTCGTCTATCGCCTCTTCGATCTGTGCGCGCAGCGACGGCTCGTCGTCGTCATCGAAGAACCGGCGGATTGCGTTCCACAACCCGCGTTTACTGTCCGGGTCTCCATTGCCGGAATCGGCCGGAGGCCGTGGACTTCTGGAACTGTCGGGCATCGCCCTGCTCTTTTCCCCTTACCTGGAGCGGTCCCCATATGGGTCCGCAATGCCGCAAATCGCAAGCGCCTTCGTTTCCAGCGCCTCCATGGCCTCGGCGTCAGCGGCCGAAATCTCGTGGTCGTGGCCGGCCAGGTGAAGCAGGCCGTGAACGATCAGGTGTGCCGCGTGATGCTCGAGCGGCACCGCCTTCTCGGCCGCCTCGCGCGCGCAGGTTTCGTGCGCAAGCGCGACGTCGCCGAGCAGCACCGGCGGTCCCGCTGGCGCCAGGGCGAGCAGGTCGAGGCGCTCGAGCATCGGAAACGACAACACGTTGGTCGCCTTGTCACGCTGCCGCCACTCGCGATTGAGCGCGTGGATCTCGGCATCCGAAGTCAACAGCAGGCTGGCTGACAGCCGCGGATTGCCGAGCTCCGGCGCGACTTCGGCCGTGGCAGCCGCCGCCCGGCTGGCGAGGGCCTCCCAGCCGTTCGCGGGCCACGGGGGCTCGATGTCGATCTCAAGTTCCACCACCGGCACTCCGTTCGGGCACCCCGGCCGCGCGCAGCAGGCGCTCGGCGACCTGGTGACTGAAGTCGTTGTCGACGTCGATCGCCAGCCGCCCGTCGTCGGTGATCCGGACCGCGATGCGCTTGCCGAACCGCTTCGAAACCCGCGCCAGCATCCGCTCGACCGTGAACAGGTTCAGCCGGAACCCGATCAGGTTGCCAAGGCCGAAGGCGCCGATGAAGCGCTTGGGGAACTTCAGGAACTGACCGCCGCCGCGGAAGATCTCGGCCACCGCCAGCGCCTCGCGGTCCTTGAGCCAGAAGGTGTTGCAGCCGGAGAACTCGCCGTCGCGAAATTTCCAGAACCGCGGTTGACCTTCCGGGTGGGCGGCGAGGATCGCTTCCTTGCGGGCGAACAGCGCCGCGGCGTCGGCGGCTTGCGCTTGCGCGAAATCGTGGAAGTCCCGCAGGGCCTCGGGCGTGGCGAGCACGTTGTCGCCGGTCGTGATGAGCAGCGGGAAGTCCGCTAAGTCCGCAGCCGCGCAGACGCTGTCGAGCAGGCTCTTGGCCGCGGTCACGGTGCGGATCCGCCCGTCCTCGAAGAAGCGCTGGGCCTCCGCTTCGCCGTCGAGCGCGCGGGGATCGTTGATCGAGACCACGATCTGCGCGCCGGGAAAGGCCGCGTCGACCGCGTCGAGCACATAGCCGATCAGGGGTCGGCCGAGCAGCGGCACCAGGCACTTGTGCTCTACCCCGTGCCGCGCCGCGAGCGGATCGACCTGGCCGAGGCGCTGGCCGGCGAGGATCACAACGGTCGGGGCCGGCCCGCCCGGCATCCCTCGCGGCGCGCGCGGGCGATCGTCGGCTAGCGCAGCCGGCCGGGCAGCGCCGGCGACGAGAGGATGATGTTGATCGTTCACGGGTATCGTTGTCTCGAGCGCTCGGCGGCTGGGCTCAACCCGGCGATCCTTCGTAGGCCTCGACGATCCGGCCGACGATCGGGTGCCGCACGACGTCGGCGGCCGTGAAGCGGACCACGGCGATGCCTTCGACTCCGCTCAGGCGCCCGACCGCGTCCGCCAGTCCGCTCTGTGCATCGCCGCCGGGGATGTCGACCTGGCGCGGGTCGCCGCAGATCACCATCCGGCTGCCCTGGCCGAAGCGGGTGAGGAACATCTTCATCTGCTCGCGCGTGGTGTTCTGCGCCTCGTCGAGGATCACGAACGCGTCGGCCAGCGTACGGCCGCGCATGAAGGCGATCGGGGCGATCTCGATCTCGCCCGAGGCGATCCGCCGCTCGACCTGCTCGGGCGGCATGCAATCGTACAGCGCGTCGTAAAGCGGGCGCAGATAGGGATCGACTTTCTCCTTCATGTCGCCCGGAAGGAAGCCGAGCCGCTCGCCGGCTTCGACCGCCGGGCGCGACAGGATCAGCCGCTGCACGCTGCCGGTGATCAGCTGGCTGACCGCCTGGGCGACGGCGAGGTAGGTCTTGCCCGTGCCCGCCGGCCCGAGCGCGAAGATCATCTCGCGGCTGGCCAGCTGGCGCATGTACTCGGCCTGCATCGCGGTGCGCGGCACGATCGTCTTGCGCCGGGTGCGGATCATGATCGGCGGGCCTTTGGCGTCGCCCGTGATGATCCCGTCGAGAGTCGGTTCGTTCGACATTGCGATCAGCGCCTCGATCGTGCCCGAATCGAGCTCGTGCCCGGTGAGCAGCTTCTCGTGCATCGCCACCAGCACGCCGCGCGCGCGGGCGACGTCGTCTTCCTGGCCCTCGATCGAGATCTTGTTGCCGCGCGCGGCGATCAGCACGCCCAGGCGGTTCTCGATCTGCACGAGATTGGCATCGAACTCGCCGAACAGCGCGCCGAGCGTGGCCTGCTCGTCGAACCGGACCTCCGCTCGCGCGCGGCGGGTCCCGTCGCGCCGGTCTTCCGGGTGGGCTAGCGCCGAGAGACCCTCGGCGCGGGATGTTTTGCGAGCCATGCGCTCCTTTCGGTTCCATCCTCAAAATAGTGCCCCACGGGGCCGGAGCAAGCGGAGCCTGCGCATGTCGCGGTGGAAAAGGCGCCGTCGATCTCTTCGGAGAACCAAACCGGCGCTGTGGCATTGGTCATGGATGAAGGATTTTTCGGGCAAGGTTGCCATCGTCACGGGTGGCGCATCCGGCATCGGGGCCGCGATCGTTCGCGATCTCGCGCGCCGAGGCGCGCGCGTCGTGGTCGCGGACTACGACCTCGAGGGAGCCGCGGCGCTTGCGGCAGAGGCAGGGCCGGGCGTCGTGGCGTGCCGGGTCGACACTGCGGATCCCGAACAGGTCGCGGCGATGGTCGACTTCGCGGTCGACGAGTGCGGCCGCCTCGACCTCGCGGTCAACAACGCTGGGATCGGCGGCGCCAGCGCACCGGTCGGTGAGACAGCGCTCGATGACTGGCGGCGTGTCATCGACGTCAACCTGCATGGCGTATTCTACGGCCTGCGCTACCAGATTCCCGCGATGCTCCGCGCCGGCGGCGGTGCCATTGTCAACATGGCCTCGATCCTCGGCGCAGTCGGCTGGCGCGGTTCTGCCGGCTACGTCGCCGCCAAGCATGCGATCGTCGGTTTGACCAGGGCTGCGGCGCTCGACTACGCGACCCGGGGCATTCGCGTTAACGCGGTCGGGCCCGCGTTCATTGCCACTCCGCTCATCGAGGACGCGATGGATGACGAGGCGCGGAAGGCGCTGGTCGGCCTCCATCCGGTCGGCCGCCTGGGTACCGCCGAAGAGGTTGCGGCGCTGACAAATTTCCTGCTCAGCGACGCGGCAAGCTTCATCACGGGCAGCTATCACGCGATCGACGGGGGCTACCTGGCCCAGTAGCCGACGAGGTCAGGCCGCCACCGCCTCGCGAATCCGGGCATGCAGCGAGTTCGGGCCGGCCTCGGCCAGCTCGACGCTGACCAGCTGGCCGATCGCTGCCTCGCCTTCGAAGAACACCGACTGCAGCCACGGCGACTTGCCGAGCCACTGGCCCGGCTTCTTGCCGCGGCGTTCGACGAGGACCTCGCAGCGCTTGCCGACGCTGGCCTGGTTGAATGCGAGCTGGTCGCGGTTGAGCGCCGCCTGGAGGCGCTGGAGGCGCTCGTCCATCACCTCGCGGGGGACTTGGCCGTCCATCGTCGCCGCGGGCGTGCCGGGGCGGGGCGAGTATTTGAAGCTGAATGCCTGCGCGTAGCCGACCGCGTCCACCAGGCGTAGCGTGTCGGCGAACTCGGCGTCGGTCTCGCCCGGGAAGCCGACAATGAAGTCGCCGCTCAGCGCGATGTCGGGGCGGGCCTCGCGGAAGCGGTCGAGCAGCCGCAGGTAACCGTCCACGCTATGGCTCCGGTTCATCGCCTTGAGCACCCGGTCGTTGCCGCTCTGCACCGGCAGGTGCAGGTAGGGCATGAGCTTGGGCTCCTCTGCATGGGCACGGATAAGGCCCTCGGTGACATCGTTGGGATGGCTCGTAGTGTAGCGAATGCGCTGCAATTCCGGGAGCTTGGCGATCGCCTTGATCAGACTGTCGAAACCGAGGTCGCCCTCGCTCCAGGCGTTGACGTTCTGTCCGAGCAGCGTGATCTCGCGCGCGCCGGCTTCGACGAGCATCTCCGCTTCGCGCAGCAAATCCTTGAATGGACGCGATATCTCCGCCCCGCGAGTGTACGGCACCACGCAGTAGGTGCAGAACTTGTCGCACCCTTCCTGGATCGTCAGGAAGGCGCTCGGTCCCGAGCGGCGCCGCGCAGGCAGCGCGGCGAACTTGGCGTCGGCCGGCATCTCGGTGTCGCTCGCGCGTTCGCCCCGGGCCGCCCGCTCGATCATCTCGGGCAGGCGATGGTAAGCCTGCGGGCCGACCACCAGGCCGACACCCGGCGCACGGGCCATGATCTCCTCGCCTTCGGCCTGGGCGACACAGCCGGCGACGGCGATCATCGGCGGGCGGTCCTTGCCGCTCTTCACCAGCCGGCCGATGTCCGAATAGACCTTCTCGGCCGCCTTCTCGCGGATGTGGCAGGTGTTGAGCACGACGAGGTCGGCCTCTTCGCCCTCGGACGCCGCGCGCAGGCCCTTGTCGGCCAGCAGCTCGGCCATGCGCTCGCCGTCGTAGACGTTCATCTGGCAGCCGAAGCTCTTGACCCGGAAGGTCTCGGGGGCGCGGGACGGTCGCATGGGGCCGGCGCCTTAGGGCATTTGCCCGGCGAGTTAAAGCCGCAAGGCCCGGGCGATTGCCTCCTGCGCGGCGGCCGTCATCGCCTTGCGGTTGGCCAGCGCGTCGCCCGCGAGCGGTTCGAGGAAGCGGATCGTCAGCTCGACCGGCCGGCTGCGGGCAAGAATTCGGCGCACGTTGGCCAGCCCGGGCTCTTCCCCATGCCACGCGATCTCGGCGGCCTCATGATAGTCGAGCGCGACGGGCTGGACCGGCACGGCATGCGCGAGCGGCTCGACCGCCGACAGCAGCGAGCTCTTGAACGGCAGCAACGATCGGCCGTCGTTGGTCGTGCCTTCGGGAAAGATGGTCAGCGGCCGCGGGCCGAGCGCGGCGCGCACCTGGTCGACTTGCGCCGCGACCGAGCCGCGCCGCTCACGCGCGACGAACACGGTGGCGTTCTGTTCGCACAGCCAGCGGAGCCCGCCGTGGAGCGTGAGGCCGCTGTGCGCGACGAACGTCGCCCGGCTGGTGCCGGCAAGCGCCAGGATGTCGAGCCAGCTGACGTGATTGGCGAGCAGCAGCGCGCCGCTTCGCGCCTGTCCCTCGGTGCGCACGCGCAGCCCGGCCATCCGCCCCATCGTGCCGAGGAAGAGCGGCGGGACCAGGTCGCGCTGGCCGGCGAGCTTTGCGGCCATGTGCAGAGGGACGAGTCCGAGGAAGCCAAGCGACACGCCCAGCCATCTCGAACTTTCGCGAAGCGTGTCCAGCTCAGTCCTCGCGATCGATACGGACGCCGTAAAGCTCCATCCGGTGGTCGACCAGGCGATAGCCGAGCTTCTCGGCAATCTGCTTCTGCAGCGCCTCCAGCTCGGGATCGACGAACTCGACCACATTGCCGCTCTCGACGTCGATCAGGTGGTCGTGGTGCGCCTCGGGCGCAGCCTCGTAGCGGGCGCGGCCGTCACCGAAGTCGTGCCGGTCGAGAATGCCCGCTTCCTCGAACAGCCGCACCGTCCGGTACACCGTGGCGATCGAGATCTTCGGGTCGATCGCCGAGGCGCGAGCATGCAGGGCCTCGACGTCCGGATGGTCTTCGGCTTCGGACAGAACCCGAGCGATGACCCGCCGCTGCTCGGTAATCCGCAGTCCTCGCTCGGCGCACAACGCTTCAAGGTCGATGGGCTGGTGCAGGGTCGCCTCGTTTCAACGCAAAAACGCCCCGCCACTATGGAAGCCGCAGGGCGGTTTTACAACCGGGCGAAGGGCTTATTCGGCCGCCTTCTTGCGCCGGCCGCGGCGTTGGCCGGGCTTGCGGCCGAGGCCGATCTCCTTGGCCAGCGTCCGGCGCTTCTCGGCGTAGTCGGGAGCGACCATCGGATAATCGGCCGGCAGCCCCCAGCGCGCGCGGTACTCGGCGGGGGTCAGGCCGTGGTCGGTCATCAGGTGGCGCTTGAGCATCTTCATCTTCTTGCCGTCTTCGAGGCACACGATGTGATCGTTCTTCACCGACGCGCGCACCGACACCGCCGGCTCCGGCTTGACCTCGGCCTGCGGCGGGGCGCCGAGCCCGGCGAGCGCGCCGTAGACGTTCTGGATCAGCACCGGGACGTCCTCGACTCCGACGCTGTTGTTGCTGACGTGGGCGGCAACAATGTCGGAAGTCAGGGTGATCAGCGTTTCCGACAAATCGTGTTCGACAGTAGCCATCTCTTTCCCTCTTTTCTTGTGCGATCCGACTCTGGTCCATCCTGGCCAGTAGGCCGGACGGGGAGAGTGGCGCGACAATGCGCCCTTTTCGCCGGCATTACAAGGGCAGCAAATAGTTTTGGATCGGTCTTTCGCGATGCAAAAACTATCCGTTACGGAAGTTTTCTCGGGCGAAGGTAATGGCATCGACAGGGCTTCCGCTGCCGCGGCGATAATAGTGACGACGCCGCCCTACACTTGCGAATCCGTGCCGGCGATACAGCGCTTCCGCTCTATTGCCCTCGCGCATTTCGAGAAACAGCCGAGTCACGCCCCGCGCCTGCGCCTCAGCCGCGAAACGCTCGAGCAGCGCCCCGCCAATTCCGCGGCCGCGATGCCGGGGGTCGACCGCGATCAGCAACAGTTCCTCTTCGTCGGCAGCACCGCGCGACAGCGCGAATCCGGCGGCGGGCTCGCCCTCGCGGGGCGGTCGGCCATTGCGGTCGGCGAGCAGATAATGCGTGTTGGGCATGAGCAGCGCATCGGACACCTGGCGGCGCGTCCACGCCTCGCCGAAGGCGGGATCGAAGGCGACGTCCATGATCGCCATGATCCGGTCGAGATCGTCGGTCATGCCGGCAACCGCGCGTCGGGTGGACGCCCATAGAGCGGGGCGAGGTCGGCGGTCAGCATCTCGACGGGCAGGGCAAATCGCCGCGCGTCGGGCAACAACTCGATCGCCGTACGGCCGGCGTCCGCGAGGTCGGCGAGGGCCTTCGCCCTGCTGCCGGCGATCACCGCATGGCGGCAGGCCGCCACCGCCAGTTCGGGCCGCAGCGACTGGACTTGGTCTTCCGGTCTGCCGTCGGCGCCGTAGTTCTGGACGAACCATTCGCCATGGCCACCGATCATGCACACGGTCACCGGCTGCGGGATGGGCTGCCACGCCTGCCGCGCGACCAGCGCGAGCGTCGGATAGCCGAGCACCTCCGCTTGCCGGGCGAGCCCCAGCGCCCGCGCCGCCGCAAGGCCGATGCGCACGCCGGTGAAGCTGCCGGGTCCGAGCGAGACGACGATCCGCTCGGCTTCGCCCTTGGCCGGGAGCTCGGCGATCATCGGCACCAGCCGTTCGGCGTGCCCGCGGCCGATCACCTCGTAGCGCCCGTCGAGCAATCGCAGCCGGTTGCCGTCGCCGTCGAAGAGAGCGGTTGAACACGCCTCGGTGGCGCAATCGATGACCAGGGTCCGCACCGGGCGGGGTTACAATATGCGGTTGAAGACGTCGAACTCGGGCCGCGGACTGCGCCCGAAGATGCTCGCCGGATCGCCGTGGCCGATCGCGCAAATGAAGTTCGATCGCACGTTCGGCTGCCCGGCGAAGAACTCGGCGTCGACCGCGGCGTTGTCGAACCCCGACATCGGCCCGCAGTCGAGCCCGAGCGCGCGCGCGGCCAGCATCAGGTAAGCGCCCTGGAGCGAGGAATTGCGGAACGCGTTGGCCTTGCGCAGCTCCTCGCTGCCGGCGAACCAGCTGCGCGCGTCGGTGTGCGGGAACAGCCACGGCAGCTGCTCGTGGAACTCGAGGTCCATCCCGACGATCACGCAGACCGGCGCGCCGGTGATCTTCGGCTGGTTCTTGTCCATCGCATGCGCCGCGAGCCGCGCCTTGGCCTCGGCCGACTTGCACCACACCAGCCGCGCCGGCTGCTGGTTGGCCGACGTCGGGCCCATTTTCATCAGCTCGTAGATCGCCCGGATCTGCTCGTCGGTGACGTCGCGGTCGAGCCAGGCGTTGTAGCTCCGGGCGTGGCGGAACAACTGGTCGAGCGCGGCCTCCGCCAGGGGTCCGGAAGGCGGCTCCGCCATCAGGCCGCGCGGACCTCGGTCACCTCGGGCACGTAATGCTTGAGCAGGCCCTCGATGCCCTGCTTGAGCGTCGCGGTCGAGCTCGGGCAACCCGAGCAGGCGCCCTGCATCGCCAGGTACACGACCCCGTTGCGGAAGCCGCGATAGCGAATGTCGCCGCCGTCGTTGGCCACCGCGGGCCGCACGCGGGTCTCGATCAGCTCCTTGATCTGCTCGACGATGTCGGCATCCGCCGGATCGTCGCCGATCTCGTCGTCGGATTCCGGCGGAACCGAAATCCCGCTCGCGTCGCCGCCCGCGAACAGCGGGGCCTGGCTGACGAAGTGATCGAGCAGCACCGCCACCACCTGCGGCTTGAGCTGTCCCCAGTCGACGCCGGGCGCGGCGGTGACCGAGACGAAATCGCCTCCGAAGAACACGCCGGTGACCTCGCCGGTGCCGAACAGCGCTTCGGCCAGCGGCGAGGCGGCGGCGTCTTCGGGCGAAGCGAAGTCGCGCGTGCCCGACGGCATGACCCTGAGCCCGGGAAGGAACTTGAGCGTCGCCGGGTTGGGGGTGGATTCGGTCTCGATGAACATGCCCGCGATGTAGGGTGCGGCGGACCCGCCCGCAAGCGGCCCCCCGGGGATCGGCGGCCTCCGGCCACTCATTCACTGGTGCTTCATGCCTCGCCAGCCTAATGCCGCCGCCATGACTTTCGCCTCGCGCGCGCTTCGCGTCCTCGTTCTCCTCGTCCTCGCCGTTCCGCTGCCCCTGACGGCGCAGCAGGCCTCGCGGCCGACGATCGTCGTTCCCGCGATCCAGCCGTTCCCGGCGCCGCGCTACCTCCAGCCCGACGATCCGTGGATCTACCGCGGGACCGACATTCCGGTCGACCGCGAGTGGCTGTTCGGCGAGATGCCCAACGGGGTCCGCTATGCGGTGCGCAACAACCGCGTGCCGCCCGGACAGGTCTCGATCCGCGTGCGCATCGATGCCGGTTCGCTGCATGAACAGGAGTCGGAACGCGGCTTCGCCCACCTGATCGAGCACCTGACGTTCCGCGAATCGAAGTACCTGTCCGACGGGCAGGCGATCCCGCACTTCCAGCGGCTCGGCGCGAGCCTCGGCAACGACACCAACGCGATCACCAGCCCGACGCAGACGGTCTACAAGCTCGACCTGCCCAACGCCCGCGGCGCCACGCTCGAGGAGAGCATTCGCTTGCTGTCGGGCATGATCCGCGAGCCGGCGCTGAGCGAGGCGAACCTCCAGGCGGAAGTGCCGATCGTGCTCGCCGAGCGGCGCGAGCGCAACGGGCCCGACCGCAGGATCATCGAGGCGACCAACGAGGTCTACTTCGCCGGCCAGCGGCTCGCCAACCGCTTTCCGATCGGCACGGTCGAGACGCTCCAGGGCGCGACCTCGCGCGCGGTCAAGGCGTTTCATCGCCGCTGGTACCGGCCCGAGAACACCGTGGTGGTGATCGCCGGCGACGCCGATCCGGCCCGGCTGGCCTCGCTGGTCGAACAGTACTTCGGCGACTGGGACGTGCCCGGCCGGCGCACCCCCGAACCCGACTTCGGCGACCCGGTCACCCCGCGCGGGGCGGATCGGGACAACCCGGTCGGCGAGACCCGCGTGATCGTCGAGCCGGGCCAGCCGCGCCAGCTCAGCTTCGCCGTGCTGCGCCCGTGGCAGCAGGTGACCGACAATCTCGAGTACAACCGCGGCCTGCTGCTCGACGCGGTCGCCGAGACGATCATCAACCGGCGGCTCGAAATGCGCGCGCGCGAGGGCGGCAGCTTCCTGTTCGCCTCGGTCGGCCGCCAGAAGACCAGCCGCTCGGCCGACGGCACTTACGTCGACGTCACCCCGCTCGGCGAGGACTGGCGGACGGCGCTGGCCGACGTGCGCGCGGTGATCGCCGACGCCCTCGCCTCGCCGCCGACGCAGGAGGAGATCGACCGCGAGGTCGCGCAGTTCGATCTGGTGTTCGCCAACGACGTCGAGCAACGCCGCATCCAGGCCGGCTCCGCTCTCGCTGACACGGTCGTCGGCGCGGTCGACATCCGCGAGGCGGTCGCCGCGCCGGAGACGATCCTCGAAGTGTTCCGCGGGATGAAGCACCGCTTCACGCCGGAGGAGATCCACCGGCACACGCAGGCGATGTTCCGGGGTCGCGTGATCCGCGCCATCCTGCTGACGCCCGAGCCGGGCGAGGCGACCGCGGCCGATCTTCGCCAGGCCATGCTCGCCGATATCGACGGCACCGGCGCCGTGCGCGCTTCGGCCGAGGCGATCGATTTCGCCGACCTGCCGCCGATCGGCGAGCCCCAGGCGCCCGTGTCGCGCACGCCGCTCGGCATCTTCCAGGGCGGCGACGTCGAGCAGCTGACCTTTGCCAACGGCGTTCGGGCGCTCGTCTGGCCGACCACGAACGAGCCCGGCCGGGCGACTGTCCGCGTCCGCTTCGGCAGCGGCCTGCAGGGCTTTTCCGACGACGAGGCGGCCTACATCCAGCTGGGCAAGGCCGCGCTGGTCAGCTCCGGCATCGGCCCGCTCGGCCAGAACGAGCTCGACCGGCTGGCCACCGGGCGCAAGCTCGGCCTGTCCTTCCGCGTCGAGGAGGGCGCGTTCGTGTTCGAAGGGCTGACCCGGGCAACCGACGTGGCCGACCAGATCTACCTGTTCGCCGCCAAGCTCGGCATGCCGCGGTGGGACGCGGCGCCGGTCGAGCGCGCCAAGGCGACGCTGCTGCTCGCCTACGATACCTACGGCGGCGACCCCAATGGGGTCATCAACCGCGACCTCGAGTGGCTGCTGCGCGATCGCGATCCGCGGTTCGCCACGCCGACTCCCGAGGCGCTGCGCCAGACCACACCCGAGGGGTTCAAGCAGGTCTGGTCGCGGCTCCTCGCGCAGGGGCCGATCGAGGTCGACGTCTTCGGCGACGTCGATCGCGAGGCGGTCGTCGAGGCGCTGTCGCGCACGTTCGGCGCCTTGCCGCCGCGCGAGCCCGCGCCGGCCGAGATGCTCGCCCGCCGGACGACCTTTCCCGAGCCGACCGACACCCCGGTCGTGCTCAACCATCGCGGCGAGGCCGACCAGGCGGCGGCGGTCATCGCCTGGCCGGCCGGCGCCGGCTCGGCGGGCCTGCCGCAGAGCCGCAAGCTCGACCTGCTGGCGCAGATCTTTTCGAACCGCCTGCTCGACGCGATGCGCGAGCGCGCGGGAGCGAGCTACTCGCCGTTCGTCGACTCGAACTGGCCGCTCGATACCGACAGCGGCGGCAATGTCCTGGCGCTGGCGCAGCTGCCGCCCGAGCAGGTGCCGGCGTTCTTCGCCGCCGCCGAGGAGATCGCTGCCGATCTCGCCGCCAACGGCCCGACCGCCGACGAGATCGCCCGCGTGACCGAACCGATGCTCCAGCTGCTCAACCGGGCCCAAACCGGCCACGGCTTCTGGCTGCAGCAGCTGCAGGGCTCGACGTTCGACCGCAACCGGCTGATCTTCCTGCGCACGCTGATGAGCGACTACACCCAGGTCACCCCCGAGGAGATGCGGGCGATCGCCGCGCGCTACCTCGGGGCGCAGCGCGGCTGGCGCCTGGCGGTGCTGCCGCAGGCCGGCGCAGCCGGCGTCGGCCGGTGATTTTCGGCCCGTTGGCGGTGAAACGATAACGGAAGTAACATTTGCACGGCGTGCCCGCGGGGAGTAGGGGCGCGACCCTTCGAGAGAATACGGAATACGACGTGGCTAAGACTTGGACTCCCGACAGCTGGAAGCAGCATGAGGCGCGGCATCTGCCGGTCTACGAGGATGCTGCGGCGCTCGCCGAGGCCGAGGCCACGCTCGGCAATTTCCCGCCGCTGGTGTTCGCGGGCGAGGCGCGCGCGCTGAAGGCTTCGCTGGCCGATGTCGCTGCGGGCAACGCGTTCCTGCTCCAGGGTGGCGACTGCGCCGAGAGCTTCGCCGAGTTCCACCCGAACAACATCCGCGACACCTTCCGCGTGCTGCTGCAGATGGCGGTCGTGCTGACCTTCGCCAGCAAGCTGCCGGTGGTCAAGGTCGGCCGCATGGCCGGCCAGTTCGCCAAGCCGCGCAGCTCCCCCACCGAAACGATCGGCGGTGTCGAGCTGCCGAGCTACCTCGGCGACAACGTCAACGCGATCGAGTTCACCGAGGAAGCGCGCCGCAACGACCCGATGCGGATGATCCGCGCCTACAGCCAGTCGGCGGCGACGCTCAACCTGCTGCGTGCCTTCGCCAGCGGCGGCTACGCCAACTTGCGCCAGGTGCACCAGTGGACGCTCGACTTCATGGGCCGCAGCCCGTGGGCCGAGCGGTTCAAGGACGTCGCCGACCGCATCGGCGAGGCGCTCGACTTCATGGAAGCCTGCGGGGTCGATCCCGAGACCGTGCCGCAGCTCAAGTCGACCTCGTTCTACACCAGCCACGAGGCGCTGCTGCTGCCTTACGAGCAGGCGCTCACGCGGCAGGATTCGCTGACCGGCCAGTGGTACGACACGAGCGCGCACATGCTGTGGGTCGGCGACCGCACGCGATTCGACGGCAGCGCGCACGTCGAGTTCCTGCGCGGGGTCGGCAACCCGGTCGGCATGAAGTGCGGCCCGAGCCTCGAGCCCGACATGCTGCTGCGCCTGCTCGACGTGCTCAATCCCACGCGCGAGCCGGGCCGGATCACGCTGATCGCGCGCTACGGCCACGACAAGGTCGAGGCCGGGCTGCCCAGGCTCGTCCGCGCGGTGCAGCGCGAAGGCCATCCGGTGGTGTGGAGCTGCGACCCGATGCACGGCAACGTGATCAAGACCGAGGGTGGCTACAAGACGCGCCCGTTCGATCGCATCCTCTCGGAAGTGAAGGGCTTCTTCGCGGTCCACCGGGCAGAGGGCACCCACGCCGGCGGAATCCACGTCGAGATGACCGGACAGGACGTGACCGAGTGCACCGGCGGCGCCGTGGCGATCACCGACGAGGGCCTCGCCGACCGCTACCACACGCACTGCGACCCGCGGCTCAACGCCGCCCAGTCGCTCGAGCTCGCCTTCCTGCTGGCCGAGATGCTCAACCTCGAGCTGACCGAGCGGCAGAAGCGCGCCGCCTAGCTCGGCCCTGTCCTAGGTGATTTCGCGTAGGGTCGTGCTGAACCGACCCTAATCGCGCTGCTCTACCCGCGCTCCTCGAAGGGAGACGAGGTGGAGCGGGTCAAGTCGCTCGAGGGCCCGGTTCTTGCTGCAACGCTGTGGCTGGCGCTGGCGCTGGCCGAACTGTGGTTGCGCGAGACCGGTCAGGCCGTGCTGCTGATCTGGCTGCCGAGCGCGGTGGCCGTGGCGTCGCTGCACGCCACCGATCCGCGGCGCTGGCCGACCATGCTCGCCGCGCTCGCGGTGGCGCAAGTGGCGATGGCCCTGCTGATCGGCTTTCCGTTCATCTCGGGCCTCGGTTACGCGGTGGCGAGCGCGGCCGAAGCGGCGCTCTGCACGTGGATCGGCCGGCGGGTGCTCGGCGGGCGAGGGCGCGTTCCGGCGAGCCTGCGCCACATCGCCGGGCTGTTCGGCGCGGCTCTGGCAGGAAGCGCGGTCAGCGCGCTGATCGTCTATCCGTTCCGTCCGGCCGCAGGGCTGCACGAACTCGCCTGGTGGTTCCTCGCCTCGGTGCTCGGGATTCTCGTCGGCGTCCCGGTCCTGCTCTACATCCGCCAGCGTCTCGGCTTCGGCAACCAGCAGGTTCGCCTGCGCGACGATTTCGAGCGGCGCGGCCTGCTTGCGGTAACGCTGACGATGTTCGCCGTCGCCGTCGCGGTCCTGCAGATCGCCGCGGTGCCGACTCTGTGGGTGCTGATGGCGCTGATGGTTATCGCGGTCGTTCGCCACGGCCAGTTCGGCGCCGCGCTCGGCGTGCTCGCCGTCACGGCGGCGGCCAGCGTCGTGAGCTTCGGCGGGAACAGCCCGGCGCACTTCCTGGCCATGCCGCCCGCGCGCGCCGGTCTCGTGCTGCAGGCGATGATGCTGGCGATGCTCGCCGTGTCGCTGCCGATCGCGGCCATGCTGCTCACGCGTCACCGGCTCGAGCTGCGGCTGCGCGAGCAGAACGCGGCGCTGCACGAGAGCCTGACCACGCTGCGCCTGGCCGAACGGCTCGCCGGCATCGGCTGCTGGCACTACGATATCCGCAGCGGGCGGCAGCACTGGTCGGAGCCGATGCTCGAGATCAACGGCCTGCCGCGCAAGCTGGCGCCCGATCCCGGAAACCTGCGCGGGCTGCTGCCCGACGGCGGCGACGCGCTGTTCTCGGAGATCGCCCGGCAGCGCGACAATCGCGAGCCGTACAGCTTCGAGTACCGCATCCGCCCGCCCGGCGGGCTCGAACGCATCCTGCGGATCGTGGTCACCAACGAGTTCAACGATCGTGGCCAGCGCGTCGCGCTGTTCGCCGTGGCGATGGACGTGACCGAGCAGGTGCGGCGCGAGGAAGCGCTCGAGCTCGCGCGCGAGCGGGCGCTGGTGCTGGCGGCCGAGGCGCAGAAGCTGGCGATGACCGACCCGCTGACCGGCCTCGCCAACCGCCGCTGCACGCTCGACTGGCTCGAGCGCGCGCTGCGCACCAGCAACCGCGACGGCACACCGCTGGCGCTGGTGATCTTCGACATCGATCACTTCAAGGCGATCAACGACTGCTTCGGGCACCCGACCGGCGACGCCGTCCTGGTGCGGATCGCCGACCTCGCCCGGGCCCAGGTTCGCGGCTCGGACCTGATCGGGCGGATCGGCGGCGAGGAGTTCGTTTGGCTGCTGCCGGGGGTCGGTCCGCCGCGTGCGCGCGAGCTGGCCGAGCGGTTGCGCACGACGGTCGAACACGGCAGCGCGGAGGGTGACCTGCCGCGGGTGACCGTCAGTGTCGGCCTGGCGCAGTTCCGCGCCGGCGACACCGCCGAAAAGCTGCTCGCCCGGGCCGATGCGGCGCTCTACGTCGCCAAGGAAGGCGGCCGCAACAAGGTTCACCGCGCGGCCTGACGCACCCTCTCGGGAACATCTCCGGAACTTCGGGCTTTCCTTTGGGCCTTCGCTGGGCCATTTTCGGCGCCGACGAAGGCCAGGGAGGCCCGGTTGCCCGAAGCCCAGCGCCAGCTGCACGCCGAGACGGTGCCGCCGCTCGTCGATCGCTACGGCGCGACGCGCCGGCTCAGCGAGGCGCTCGCCGCGCCGCTGTCCGAAGCCGACGCGACGATCCAGTCGATGCCCGATGCGTCGCCGGCCAAGTGGCACCTCGCGCATACCACCTGGTTCTTCGAGACCTTCCTGCTGCGCGACCGGCTGCCCGGTTACCAGCTGTTCGACGAGCGCTGGCCGTTCCTGTTCAATTCCTATTACGAAGGCGAGGGGGAACGCATCCCGCGCGCCCAGCGCGGGATGCTGTCGCGGCCGTCCCTCGATCAGATCGCCGACTGGCGCGCCCACGTCGACCAGGCGATGCAGGCGCTGCTCGACGATCCGGCGCATGCGCCGCTGATCGAGCTCGGCCTGGCCCACGAGCAGCAGCACCAGGAACTGCTGCTGACCGACATCAAGCACGCGCTCTATCAGAACCCGCTCGCGCCGGCGCTGTGGGCGCCGCCCGAGCCGTCGGCGCCGCCCGCGGACGGGGGCCCCGAGTGGCACGAGCATCCGGGCGGGATCGCCCTGATCGGCCATCAGGGCGAAGGATTCGCGTTCGACAACGAAGGTCCGCCGCATCGCGTCCTGCTCGAGCCGTTCGCGCTCGCGGGCCGGCTCGTCAGCAACGGCGAGTGGGAACTGTTCATCGCCGACGGCGGCTACCGCACGGCCTCGCTGTGGCTGTCAGACGGCTGGGACTGGGTCAGGCGCAAGCGCATCGAGGCGCCGCTCTACTGGTACGAAAACGAGCATTTCACCCATGCGGGCTGGCAGCTGCGGGATCCCCGGGCGCCGGTGGCGCACGTCTCCTATTTCGAGGCCGACGCTTATGCGACCTGGGCGGGCGCGCGGCTGCCGACCGAGTTCGAGTGGGAAGCGATCGCCCAGGGGCACGATCCGGCCGCAGGCAACCAGCTCGATCGCGCGGGCCCGGTGATCCCGGTCGGCGGACCCTCGCTATTCGGCGACTGCTGGCAGTTCACCCGCTCGGCCTATCTGCCCTATCCGCGCTTCGTTCCGGCCGCCGGGGCCGTCGGCGAGTACAACGGTAAGTTCATGGCCGGCCAATGGGTGCTCAAGGGCGCCAGTTGTGCAACCCCGCGCGGCCATTCGCGCGCGAGCTACCGCAACTTCTTCTATCCGCACCAGCGGTGGCAGTTCACCGGCGTGCGGCTGGCCAAGGACCTGTGATGGCCCATCCGCCCGGTCTCGCGCTGGTCGAATACGACGAAGACGGCGTCGCCAAGGCGTTCCGCGCCGATGTGCTCGAAGGGCTCGCGCAATCGCCAAAGGCGGTGCCCGCGCGCTGGCTCTACGACGAGGCCGGCTCGGAACTCTTCGAGGCGATCACCCAGCTCCCCGAATACTACCTGACGCGCGACGAGACCGCGATCCTGCGCGACCGCTGCTCCGACTTCCGGCGGATGATCGCGCCGGGCCGCGTCGTGGTCGAGTTCGGCTCGGGTTCGTCGTTCAAGACGCCGCTGCTCCTCGACTGCATCGAGCCGGCGGCCTACGTGCCGCTCGACATCTCCGGCGATTTCCTGCGCGCGGCCGCGGCCGATCTCGCGGCCAGGTTCCCCGACTTGCCGATCCACCCCGTCGAGGCGGACTTTATGCAGCCGGTGCGCCTGCCGGCCGCCGTGGCCGAGTTGCCCAAGCTGGGCTTCTTCCCCGGTTCGACGATCGGCAACATGGTCGCGCGCACCGCGGTCGACCTGTTGCGCTCGATGCGCCAGACGCTTGGCGGCGACGCGCTGCTGCTGATCGGCATGGACCTGGTCAAGGACGTCGCCGTGCTCGAGGCGGCCTACGACGATGCGCAGGGCGTGACCGCCGAATTCAACCTCAACCTCGCGCGGCGCATCAATCGCGAGCTCGGCGGCACGATCCCGCTCGACCGGTTGCGCCATGTCGCCCGCTGGAACGACACCTTCGCGCGGATCGAAATGCATCTCGAAGCGCTCGATGACCTCGAGTTCGAGGTTTCCGGCCGCCGCTTTGCGCTGGCCCGGGGGGAGACGATCCACACCGAGAACAGCCACAAGTTCGATCGCCGCAGCCAGTACACGCTGCTGCTTGCCGGCGGCTGGACGCCGGTCGAGCGCTGGATTGACCCGGCCGAGCGCTTCTCGCTGATCCTCGCCGAAGCCACGCGGCCGCGCAACGCGCCATGAGCGAGTGGGCGAAGGCCTGGCCGCGGCTCGATTACGCGGCCGACCGGGGCACGATCGAGACGCTGCACCTGCTGCTGCAGCTGGTCGGCAAGCTCCCGCTGCGCCTGCACCCGTGGGTCAATCACGGCTGGCACGTCGCCCTGCGGCTCTCGCCGCGGGGGTTCGTCACCCGCAGCCTGCCTGCCGGCGAGCGCCACTTCACGGTCGAGCTCGACGTGCTCGAGGCCGAGATCCGCGTCGAGTACGATACCGGTTCGCAAGCGGCCGTGCCGGTCGCCCGACAGTCGATCGCCGACGTTCATCGCGCCTTGTCGAAGCTGCTGACCGATCTGGGCCTGCCGGCGCCGCTCCACGGCGCGCCGAACGAGATCCCCGATCCCGTCCGTTTCGCCGAGGATCGCCGCGCGCGCGACTGGGATGCCGATGCGGCGCGGCGGCTGCACGCCGCGTTCCTATGCGCCGACCGCGGCTTCAACCGGTTCCGTGCGCTCTATCGCGGCAAGACTTCGCCGAGCCACTTGTTCTGGGGCAGCTTCGACCTCGCCGTCACGCGCTTCTCGGGGCGCGGAGCCCCGCTCCATCCGGGCGGCGTACCGGGCCTGCCCGACGCGGTGACGCGCGAAGCCTATAGCCACGAGGTGATCAGCGCGGGCTTCTGGCCGGGCGGCGGCGGATTCGAGCGCGCGGCGTTCTACGCCTATGCCTACCCGACGCCGGTGGCGCTGTCGGTTCAGCCGGTCGAACCCGCGGCGGCCTTCTGGCACCGCGACTTGCGCGAGTTCCTGTTGCCTTACGACGACGTCCAGGCAGCGGCCGACCCGGATGCCGAACTGCAGCGCTTTCTGCAGTCGACCTTCGCCGCGGCGGCCACGCTGCTCGATTGGCCGCCGGGCCTGGTGATCGACGAACCGGTGTGGTTCGGCCGTCCACCGGCGTGAGCAGCGCATCGTCAAGCCGGGCTATCGGCCCTATATAGCGTCCATGGACTTCGCGCCTGTTTGGGACCAGCTGGCGCACAACGTGCGCAGTCTGCCGCAGTCCGGCCTGCTGATGGCCGCGCTCGGCGCCATGCTGCTCGGCGTCGCCGGCTCGTTCCTGCTGCGGCCGGCGCCGCTGGTCGGCCGGCTGCTGCGCGCGGTCAGCACGCTCGGGCTGATGAGCATCCTCGCGCTCGTGGTGCTGCAGCTCTCGCGGATGGACACCCGGTTCGACCTCGCCGTGCCCGAGCTCGGCCTGCCGCAGCAGGTGGTCGAGGGCGACGAGACGCGCGTCCGGCGCGCCCGCGACGGACACTACTGGCTGCGCGCCGAGATCAACGGCCATCCGGCGAACTTCCTCGTCGATACCGGCGCGACGCTCACCGCCATATCGAGCGAGACCGCTGCCGCCGCCGGGCTCGAGACGCGTGAGGCCGGCCTTCCGGTCCGCATGCAGACCGCCAACGGGGCGGTCGCCGCCGAGCTGACCACGATCGACGAACTGCGCTTCGGCAACGTCGTCGCGCGCGGGCTCGACGCGGTGATCGCACCCGGGCTCGGGCCGACCAACGTCATCGGGATGAACTTCCTCTCGCGGCTCGCCTCGGTGCGGCTCGAGGGCGAGACGATGATCCTCGTGCCCAACAACCCCCAGCCGCCCCTCGACCCGCAACGCTGATCGAAAAAGAGGGACAGTCCCCCTTTTTCGCGAACCGCGCGGCGAGCGGAGAAAAAGAGGGACTGTCCCTCTTTTCTAGGCCGCGTTGACCTGGGGCGCCGCTGCCGCCAGTCTTCGGCGGCGAACGGGCCCGACGGAGAGGATACATGGCCAGCACAGCCGAAGGCGCGCGGTTCGACGTCGCGGCCTTCATCGACGAGCGGCCGATCGGGTGGCGCGAGATCACCACGCTGGCCGTGGTCTCGATCGTCCTCTTCATCGACGGCTTCGACATGTACTTCTTCGGCAAGATGCTCCCCGCGATCGCCGAGGGGCTCGGGGTCGCGCCGGCGGCGATGACGGGCGTGGTGTTCTGGCAGCAGCTCGGCATGTTCGCCGGGGCGATCGTGATGCCGCCGCTGGCCGACCGGATCGGGCGCCGGCCGGTGCTCGGGATGGGCCTGCTGACCTTCGGCGTGCTGACCCTGTGGGCGGCCTGGTCGACTTCGCCGGCGATGATGGCCTGGCTGCGGGGCATCTCGGGCATATTCTTCTCGGCCATGTTGCCGGTCGCGCTGGCGCTGCTGGCCGAGATGACGCCGCGACGGCGCCGGGCCTCGTTCATCTCGATCGCGCTGGTGTGCTTTTCGGGTGCCAACATCGCCAGCGGGGCGATCACGGCCTGGGCGCTCGATGCTTACGGCTGGCAGATCGGCTTCTGGCTCGGCGGGGCGCTGCCGTTGATCGCCTTCCCGCTGCTGCTCCTGCTTCCCGAATCGCTCACCTTCCGCGTGACCCGCAATCCCGCCGACCCCCGCATCGGCCAGGCGATCCGGCGGATCGATCCCGCTGCCGGGATAACCGGCGGGGAGCTGTTCCACCTCGGCGAAAGCGCGCGGCCGGTCGAGAAGCTCGGACCGCTGGCGATGTTCTCGGGCCCCTACCGGCTCAAGACGTTGATCCTGTTCTCGGCCTGCTTCCTCGCGATGGGCAACATCGCGCTGCTCGCCAACTGGCTGCCAACCTACTTCCAGGAGCTCGGCGGAATGCCGATCCAGGAGTTCGCCAAGTACATGATGATCGGCTTCCTCGGCGGCGCGCTCGGCACGCTGACGATGGGCCGGCTGATGGACCGGCTCAACCCGTACACGCTGATCGCCGCGTTCTTCGTGATCGACGCCCTCGCGCTCGCCTCGCTCGGCTACCTGCCGGGCGGGACCGCGGCCTTCGTGCTCGGCCTCGTGGTGTGGAATTTCTGCCAGGTCGGCGGGCAGACCGGGATCAACACGCTGGCGACGCTCGGCTACCCGCCCGAGATGCGCAGCAGCGGCATCGGCTGGGCGGGGGCGACCGGGCGGATCGGCGGGATCGTGTTCCCGACCGTCGGCGGCCTCGCGCTCGGCACCACGCTGTCGCTGCAGGCGATCATGCTGATCATCGCGGTGCCGGCGATCGCGGTCGCGATGCTGATCGTTCTCCTCGGCACCGTCAGCGGCGAGGCGAGCCCCGCCGAGCGGCGACCGAAGCCCGCCTAGTCGGCGGCCGGCGGCGGAGCCGGAGGCGGTGGTGAGTTGAAGTGGTCGGCGAGGTTGTTGGGCGTGTTGCCGGCACTCGGCGCCGCCGGATCGAACAGCATACCCGCATTCCATTCTTCCCACGCAGCCTTCAGCGCAGCGAACCGCTCCGGCTGGCGGTTCTTCAGGTTGCCGCGCTCGAGCGGATCGGCGACGACATCGAACAGGAACTCGTTCTCGTTGATCTTCAGGTACTTGTAGTTGCCCCGCCGGGCGGCGCGCTGTTGCTTGTGGTTGTAGCGCCAGAACAGCGTCCGCTCGGGCAACGCGCCCCCGGCCAGCGCCGGTGCGATATCGACACCGTCGCTCGGGAATGCCGCGCTTTGTCGTCCGCCGCCGGCCGCGACGAACGTCGGCAGCCAGTCCATCGACATGATCGGCACGTCGCTGCGGCTGCCCGGCGCCACCTTGCCGGGCCAGCGGACAATCGCCGGGACGCGCAGTCCGCCTTCGAGCAGCTCGGTCTTCTTGCCGGTGAACGGCCAGGTGTCGCTGAACCGCTCGCCGCCGTTGTCGCTGGTGAAGACCACGATCGTGTTGTCGGCGAGGCCGAGCTCGGCGAGCCGCGCGAGCACGCGGCCGATGTTGTCGTCGAGCGACTTCATCATCCCCGCGTAGGTTTCGAGCGTACCCCCATCGTAGTGGAAGATCGAGCCGCCGGCCGCGTCGAGGCGGGCGCTCTCCGAACGGCCTTCCTCGTCGTTGGCCTCCCACGGCCAGTGCGGTGCGGTGAAGTGCAGGCTGATGAAGAACGGCTTGCGGTCGGCTGCGCGCCGCTCGAGGGTGCGGATCGTCGCGTCGCCGAGCAGGTCGGTGGTGTAGCCCGCCGCTTCGATCCGCGTCTCGCCGTCCCACAAGTCGTGATTGTTGCCGAACTCCTGGGTGAAGTAGTCGACCCCGCCGCCGTAGAGGCCCCAGAACTCGTCGTAGCCGCTCTTGAGCGGGCCGTACT
>JAEZES010000223.1 GCA_023432995.1 Pseudomonadota bacterium | reverse complement strand
GACTGGCTCAGGCTGGCGCGCCGCGACGATCCCGCCGCCGGGGTCGGCGAGTACTGAGCGCCCTGGCGTGCGCCTGCACGCGGGGCCGCACGACAGCGAGAAGGGCCCTTCGGCGAAGGGCCCTTCTCTTGCCGCAAGGTGCGCCGCGCGTCGCCGGCGAGCTATGGGTTCGCGGGCGGTGTCGCCGGGGCCGGCGTCGCGGGGGGCGTGGTGCCCGTTCCGGCGCCGAAGTTGTCGGGTACCGCGGGCCGGGGCTGTTCGGGGAGGTCGGAAATGGGGACCGGCTGCTGCGGCACGGCCTGCGCCACGGCCGGGCCTCCGGCGCGCCTGGCGCCGCCGAAGGGCGGGCCGAGGAACATCGGCGAACCCATCCACACGCTCGCCATCGCCTGCCCGCCGGCGTCTTTCGCCGGCACGAACGTCGCCCGCTCCTTGGCCAGGCGGCAAATGCGGTCGTTGAGCGACTGCGACAGCGTCGGCGTGTAGATCGCGCAGTCGGTCACCTTACCGTCGGCGCCGATCAGCAGCCGCACCTGGTTGGCGCCGCCGGCGAACTTTTCGAACTCGCCGAACGGGATGGTGCCCTGCGGCAACACACCCTGCGGATTGGGATTCAGGACCACCATCGCGGTCATGGTCTTGTGCTTCTCGGCATCGAGGCCCCAGACCGTCAGCAGGTCGTCGGCGCATGCCTGCAGCGCCTCGACCGGGGCGCGCAGCGAACCGGTCTCGACCTTGACCGGCGAGGTCAGCCCTTCGGTCAGCAGGAACCCGGTGATTCCGCGCGCGGTTTCCAGTTCCTTCGCCCGATCGTACATCGGCGGAGGGGTTCCGGGCGTGAACTCGAGCGGCGCCAGCGTCACCGGGTCGAAGCTGACGAACGGCTGGCGGTCCGGGGTTTCAGAGCGCACGTAGCGCGCCTTGCCCGAGGCGCCCGACGGCTGGAACGCGTAGGCGATCTGGTCCGCGCTGCGGAACGGCCGCAGGCCTTCGCCGACTATGATCAGGCGCACGAACGCGCCTGGCTGCAACCGCTCGAGCGCGAGGCTCATCTCGCGCTGGCCGTCGCTGAACGTGCGGGCCAGCCGGCAATAGTCGTCGCCGTAGTCGGCAATCCAGTTGCCCGCCGGCCGGAACACCGCCTCTTCCTGCGCTTGCGCGCCAGGCGAGGCAAGCAGCGCCGCCGAAGCCAACAGTAACAGCATGCCCTTCATCGCGGTCCTCCAATCCCGGAGGCTATGCTATTTCAGGCGAAAACGCGGGGCAAGGCCGCTCGCGCGGCTGCGACAATTGGCGACGGACAGCGGGCCTTGGCTACTGCCCTCCCGGCATGTTGCCCCCGCGGTTGATCGGTCCGTTCCAGCGTCTGGTGTAATAGAAGATCGTGGTGGCGTAATAGCTTGGCACAGGGTTGCCGGCGACGTCGCGCGCAGGTTCGAACCTGGCCGTCTTCATGATTTCGCGACACGCCAGTTGTTCGCTACCCGTCTCGGTCCTGGGTGCCTGAACGACGCACTCGGTAGGTGTCCCCTGCGCATCGACCAGCATTCGAAGGTTGACCATGAGACTCCGCGAATTCCGAAGGTATTCGTAGGGATAGGTTCCGGGAGCCAGCCAGCGGGCCTGGTCGATTGGCACGACCCGCTGGGTCAAGGATTGCTGCGCGGCGGGGTCGAGCCCCCACCCGGCGAGCAATCCGAGCGAGCACGCATCGAGTTGCGCGACCACCTCGGTCAGCGGTCCCAGCTGCAGGGCGAGCGGCCTGCCCCGGCTGAACTGGATCACGAACTCCCTGATCGCCGCCGTGCGTGCCGCGTCGACGTTGATGGCGGTTGGGTCGCCTGCCTCGGCGCTCGTCTCGAGCGTCGAGGTGAACGTCACCACCGGCACGCCATTCCGCTTGCCGAGGATACCCATGCGAGAGATCGAGGCCTCGTCGGGCTCGAAGCGGAAATCAAACTCGAGCACCCCGCTGTCGCGTTGTGGCAGTGGCTTGCCGCGAAGGACCACGCGGTACGAACGACTGGGAGCGAAGGTCTGCAGGCGGAACGACACGCCATCCTCGGTCGTGCCGAACTGCCGCGAGATCCAGCAGCTTTCGGCGTCGCTGCCCAGTGCCCAGTCGCCCGACGGCGCAAAGGTCCTCGCGTCGCCGGCGGCCGACGCCGGCACCGTCGCCATGCTCAGCGAAGCCATCGCCATCGCAGGCCATATCCAGCGTCCCGTCATCGCGAGCCACCTCCCCCTTGGGGAAGCCTATCTTGGCCGCCGCGGGCCTGCAAGGCGGCCTAAAGCTTGCTCGTCAACTCCGGCACCGCCTCGAACAGGTCCGCCACGAGGCCGATGTCCGCCACCTGGAAAATCGGCGCGTCGGGGTCCTTGTTGATCGCCACGATCAGCTTCGAATCCTTCATCCCGGCGAGGTGCTGGATCGCGCCCGAGATGCCGACCGCGATGTACAGCGCCGGGGCGACGATCTTGCCGGTCTGGCCGACCTGGTAGTCGTTCGAGATGTAGCCGGCGTCGACCGCCGCGCGGCTCGCGCCGACCGCGGCGCCGAGCTTGTCGGCCAGGGGCACGATCAGCTGCTCGAACGTCGCCGCGTCCTTGAGCGCCCGGCCGCCCGAGACGACGATCCCGGCGCTGGTCAGCTCGGGCCGCTCGCTCCGCGAGGCCTCGAGCGAGACGAAGCTCGACAGGGCCGTGTCACCGGGACCGGTAACGTCCTCGATCGCCGCCGAGCCGCCCTCGGCCGCCGCCTTCTCGAACGCCGTGCCGCGTACCGTCAGCACCAGCTTGGCGTCCGAGCTCTCGACAGTGGCGATGGCGTTGCCGGCGTAGATCGGCCGCACGAACGTGCGCTCGCCCTCGATCCCGATCACTTCGGACAGCTGCATGACATCGAGCAGCGCCGCCACTCGCGGAGCGATGTTCTTGCCGGTCGTCGTCGCCGGGGCGACGAATGCGTCGTACCCCGCCATCAGTTGCGCGGCCAGCGGAGCGACGTTTTCGGGCAGCGCATGGGCATAGGCCGGGTCGGCCGCGAGCAGCACTTTCTCCACCCCGGCGATTTGAGCGGCCGCCTCGGCCACCGCGCGCGCCTCGCTGCCCCCGGCGACCAGCGCGTGGACCGCGCCCAGCTTCGCCGCGGCGGTCACGGCGGCGAGCGTCGCGTCCTTCACCGCGCCCGCTTCGTGTTCGACCAGCACCAGCGTGGTCATGCGACGGCTCCTGCTTCCTTGAGCTTCGCCACCAGCTCGTCGACCGAGCCGACCTTGATCCCCGCCTGCCGCACCGGCGGCTCGACCACCTTGAGCACCCGGAGCCGGGGGGTGACGTCGACGCCGTAGTCGGCCGGCGTCTTCGTGGCGAGCGGCTTCGACTTGGCCTTCATGATGTTCGGCAGCGAGGCATAGCGCGGCTCGTTGAGCCTGAGGTCGGTGGTGACGATCGCCGGCAGCGTGAGCTTCACGGTTTCGAGCCCGCCGTCGACCTCGCGAGTCACGGTGACGCTGTCACCGGCCACCTCGACCTTGCTGGCGAACGTGCCCTGCGGCCGGCCGGTCAGCGCGGCGAGCATCTGTCCGGTCTGGTTCGAATCGTCGTCGATCGCCTGCTTGCCCATCACGACCAGGCCCGGCTGCTCCTCGTCGAACACGCGCTTGAGGATCTTGGCCACCGCCAGCGGCTCGACCATCTCCTCGGTCTCGACGAGGATCGCTCGGTCGGCGCCCATCGCCAGTGCCGTGCGCAGCGTCTCGGCGGCCTTCGCCGGGCCGATCGAGACCGCGACGATCTCGCTCGCGACGCCCTTCTCCTTGAGCCGGATCGCTTCCTCGACCGCGATCTCGTCGAACGGGTTCATGCTCATCTTGACGTTGGCGAGATCGACTCCGCTGCCGTCGGCCTTGACCCGCGGGCGGACGTTGTAGTCGATCACGCGCTTGACCGGCACGAGGATCTTCATCGGCACTCTCCGATAGGCCTTCGCGGCGCTTGTAATAATCTTGCGCACGCGCCTTTGCGCCGTGCGTGCCCAAGGTCAAGCGCTAGCGCTTTGCCGGTGCCGGCCCAAGTATTATGGACGTTTTGCCGCAACCATCGCAAAGGCCCGCCGATGCGCCTCGTCGTTTTGTTGCTCGCCCTGTCGCTCGCCACCGCGCCGGCTCGCGCCGCCGAGACTCGCACCGCGCCCGACGGGCATGTCCCGCCGCCGGCAACGGTGGCGCAGCTCGGCTGGCTATCCGGAATCTGGACCGGCCAGGGCATCGGTGGCGCGCCGGCGACCGAGGTCTATTCGCCTCCCGGCGCCGGATCGATCGCCGGCCACTTCGTGCAGCAGGACGGCGAGGGCGGCGTCGAGTTCTTCGAGATCATGCAGATCGCCGAAGTCGACGGCAGCCTCGTCTACCGCCTCAAGCATTTCAGCGACGAGCTGGTCGGCTGGGAGGAGAAGGACCGGCACGTGGCCTTTCCGCTCGTGGCGATCGACGCCGACGCCGTCTACTTCAGCGGACTGACGTTGCGTCGCGAGGGCGACACGCTGATCAGCGCGGTCCTCGTCCGGCAGGCCGACGGCTCGGTCAGCGAATACGTTTTCCGCTATCGCAGGGTGGGTTAGCGGCCTGCCCGGTCCGGCCTCCCCCCACCCGCCGCACAGCCTCGGCGAGATCCTCGATTGCCTCGACATGGTCGCCGCGCAGAGCGAACGGGTCTCGCTGAGTGCGATCGTCGAGAGCTTCGGCAACCGCGGCTATGGCGCGGTGCTGCTGTTGCCGGTGCTGGTCGACTGGTCGCCGCTCGGCGGCGTCCCCGGCGTCCAGAGCTTCCTGGCGCTGGTCGCCGCGCTCGTCTCGGCGCAGATGATGGTTGGCCGTCGGCACCTCTGGCTGCCCGGGTTCGTCGCTCGGCGTAGTGTCAGCGGCGCGACTCTGCGCAAGGCGGCGGCGCGCATGCGCGGAGTGGCCAGGTTCATGGACCGTCACTTCCACGGCCGGCTCGAACGGCTGACGAGCGAACCGTTCACGCGCGTCGCCGCGGGCCTGGTGATCGCGATCTGTCTCGCGGTTCCGCCGCTCGACCTCGTCCCGTTCGGCGGCAGCGGTCCGATGCTGGCGATCGCCGTCTTCGGGCTCGCCATCCTGGTGCGCGACGGGGTGCTGATGATCGCCGCGCTGGCCCTCAGCGCGGCGGCCGTCGGCCTTGGGCTGTCGCTATGGGGCGGCCTTCGCGGTTGAGCGCGGGCAGCCGCTACGCCGCCTGCTTGACCTCGGCGACGATCTTCCGCGCGGCGTCGCCGAGATCGTCGGCCGGGATGATCGCCAGCCCCGAGCTGGCGAGGATCGCCTTGCCCTGTTCGACGTTGGTGCCCTCGAGGCGGACCACGAGCGGTACCTTGATGGCCATCTCGCGCGCCGCGGCGACGATGCCCTCGGCGATCGTGTCGCAGCGCATGATCCCGCCGAAGATGTTGACCAGGATGCCCTTCACCGCCGGGTCGCTGAGGATGATCTTGAACGCCGCGGCGACCTTCTCCTTCGAGGCGCCGCCGCCGACGTCGCAGAAGTTGGCCGGGAACGCGCCGTTGAGCTTGATGATGTCCATTGTCGCCATCGCCAGCCCGGCGCCGTTGACCATGCAGCCGATGTTGCCGTCGAGCTTGATGTAGGCGAGATCGAACTTGGAAGCCTCGATCTCCATCGGGTCCTCCTCGGTCTCGTCACGCAGCGCCTCGATATCGGGCTGCCGGTAGAGCGCGTTGGAATCGAAGCTCATCTTGGCGTCGAGCACCAGCAGCTCGCCCCGGGTGGTCTCGATCAGCGGATTGATCTCGAGCATCGAGCAGTCGAGCGCGACGAAGGCGTCGTAGAGCTGCCCGGCCAGCTTCTGCGCGGCCTTGGCCGTCTGGCCCTTGAGCTTGAGCGCGAAGGCCACCGCCCGGCCGTGGTGCGGCATGAACCCGGTCGCCGGGTCGATCGTCAGCGTGGTGATCTTCTCGGGGGTTTCGTGCGCGACGTCCTCGATGCTCATCCCGCCCTCGGTCGAGACGATCAGCGCGATCCGGCTGCTCGCGCGGTCGACCAGCAGCGCCAGGTAGTATTCCTTCGCGATGTCGACCCCGTCGGTCACGTAGAGCCGGTTGACCTGCTTGCCGGCGGGGCCGGTCTGCACGGTGACCAGCGTGTTACCGAGCATCTCGCGCGCGTTGGTCTCGACCTCGGCGATCGACTTCGCCAGCCGGACGCCGCCCTTGGCCTCGGCCGGCAGCTCGGCGAACTTGCCCTTGCCGCGGCCACCGGCGTGGATCTGCGCCTTGACCACGTAGAGCGGCCCGGGAAGCTGCTTGGCGCCCTCGACGGCTTCCTTGACGGTTCGCGCCGGGTGCCCGGCGGGCACGGCGATGCCGAACTTCGCGAGCAGCTGCTTGGCCTGGTATTCGTGGATGTTCATCGGGGAATCCGCGTTGCCGGAGAGTGGGCGCGCATAAGCACAGCGCCGGGCGGGTTGCAAACCCTTCGCCGGGTCGTCACTGGGCGGCCGATGATCGATCGTGAGCACCTCGAGGCGATCTGCCGCGAAGCCGGGCAGATGGCGCTGCGCCAGTGGCCTGGCGCCGGCCACGCGCTCGAGAGCTGGGAGAAGGTTCCCGGCAGTCCGGTGTGCACCGCCGACCTCGAGGTCGACGCGTTCCTGCAGCGGGAGCTCGGCCGCCTGCTCCCGGCGGCCGGCTGGCTGTCGGAAGAGACCGCCGACGATCCCGCACGGCTCGACAAGGACCTGATCTGGCTGGTCGACCCGATCGACGGCACGCGCGACTTCATCGCCGGCCGCATCGGCTGGGCGGTATCGGTCGCGCTGGTCAGCGCGGGCCGGCCGCTCGTCGGCTACCTCGTCGCCCCGGCGCGCGACGAGGAGTGGTGCGCGGTCGCCGGTCAGGGCGCGTGGCTCAACGGGCGCCGGTTGCGCGCGAGCACGCGGGCCGAGTTGCCCGGCGCGCGCGTACCCGCGCGGTCGCTTCCGCTCGAGGACAGCGACCTGGTCATGGTCGAGCGGCCGAACTCGATCGCCTTGCGCATTGCGCTCGTCGCCGACGACCGGGCCGACCTGCTGGCGACGCTGCGCTGGGGGTTCGAGTGGGACATCGCCGCGGCGACGCTGATCGCGCGCGAAGCCGGCGCGGCGGTCAGCGATGCCTTCGGCCATCCGCTCAATTTCAACAAGCGCGATCCGCAGGCGTTCGGCGTGCTGGTTTCCGCTCGGGCGATCCACGGCGCTGCAGTCGCGCGCCTCGCCGACCGCGCCGCGCACTATTCGGTCAATCCCTGAGGCCCGTCCCGGTGGACAGCAAGAAAAAGGGGCCGGCCCGGGAGGGGGAGGGGCCGGCCCCGTGCGCCGCTGCGCAAGAGGGGGCGGGGATCAGCGCCGCGCCGCCGCGGCGTCTTCCTGGCTGATCGGAGTGATGCGAATCTCGACCCGGCGGTTGAGCGCCCGCCCTTCCTCGGTCGCGTTGTCGGCGCGCGGATACTGCTCGCCGTAGCCGACCGTCGCGATGCGCGCGCCCGAGACGCCGCGCATCACCAGGTAGCCCTTGACCGACTCCGCACGGCGCCGCGACAGGTCGAGGTTGTAGCTGTCGGAGCCCGTCGAATCGGTGTGACCCATCACGTCGACCAGGCTGTCCGGATACTTCTGCAGGCTGGCCGCGACCTCGTCGAGCGCGGCCCGGAAGCTCGGTGAGATGGTCGTCGAATCGACCGCGAAGGTCACGTCGGGCAGGTTGACGAGGATGCTCTCGCCATCGGGCGTCTTGCTGACGTCGACACCGGTGCCTTCGGTCGCCTCGTCGAGCTCGCGGATCTGCTGGTCCATGCGGTTGCCGATGACGGTGCCGGCGACGCCGCCGATCCCCGCGCCGATGATCCGCGCCGACTTGCCGCCGATCAGGTCGCCGAGCAGGTACCCGAGGCCGGCTCCGCCGACCCCGCCGATCGCGGTCCGCGAGACGTGCCGTTCGCCGGTGTTGGGGTCGGTCACACAGGCAGAGAGGGCGAGCGCCGAGACGGCCGCGAGGCCGGAGATGAGCAGGCGTGATCGTTTCATGGTGGTCCTCGCAAGTTGCCGCCGCGACCAACCCTCCCGCAGGGCCGCCGCTGGGGCGTGTAATGTACGTTAGGAAACGCCCGGTACCCGCCCCCGTTCCACAGCGTGTGCGTGGCGGGTATCGGGCAATGACCTGATCTGCTAGCCGGACGCTTCCGATGTCACCGTTTCCCTGGACCGAACTCGCGATCCTGGTCGCGTTGATCCTGCTCAACGGGGTCTTCTCGATGTCCGAGCTGGCGATCGTCTCGGCCCGTCCGGCGCGGCTGCGGCTGGCGGCGGATCGCGGTAGCGGCGGCGCCCGCGTGGCGCTGGCTCTGGCGGCCGATCCCGGCAAGTTCCTCTCCACGGTGCAGATCGGCATCACGCTCGTCGGCATCGTCGCCGGGGCCTACTCGGGGGCCACGCTCGGCCCGCCGATCGGCGAACGGCTGGCGCTGCTGGGCCTGTCGCCGGGAACCGCCGAGGACGTCGGCTTCGTGCTGGCCATCGTCGTCACCACCTATCTGAGCCTGGTCGTCGGCGAGCTCGTGCCCAAGCAGCTGGCCTTGCGCGCCTCGTTCACGATCGCCGTTGCCATGGCCCGGCCGATGGCCGCGCTGGCGGTGGCCGCCAAGCCGTTCGTGTGGCTGCTCGACACCTCCTCGAGCCTGTTGCTGCGGCTGTTCGGGCTGCGCCAGCGCGGCGAGCACAACCTGACCGCCGAGGAGCTGCACATGCTGTTCGCCGAGGCGACCCATTCGGGCGTGATCGAAGAGCAGGAGCGGGCGATCCTCTCGGGGGTGATGCGCCTGACCGACCGCCCGGTGCGCGAGCTGATGACTCCGCGGACCGAGCTCGACTGGCTCGACCTGGCGGCGGACGAGGACGAGATCCGCGCGGCGATCGCGCAATCGCCGCACTCGCTGCTGCCGGTCGCCGAGGGCTCGCCCGACAAGGTGCTCGGAGTGGTCAAGGTCCGCGACCTGCTGGCGCGGCTGCTGGCTGGCGAACCGGTCCGGCTGGCCGAGCTGATACGCAAGGCGCCGGTGGTGCCCGACCAGCTCGACGCGTTCGATGCCCTGCGCATGCTCCAGCAGTCGGGCACCGGCATGGCGATGGTCCACGACGAATACGGCCACCTCGACGGGATCGTTACCCCGGCCGACCTGCTGGCGGCGATCGTCGGCAGCTTCGTCAGCCACCTCGACGAAGGCGACGAGCCGATGGTGGTCGAGCGCGAGGACGGGTCGCTGCTGATCGCCGGGGCAATGGCCGCCGACGCCTTCGCCGAGCGTCTCGCGCTCGAGCTGCCCGACGACCGGGAGTTCGCCACCGCGGCCGGTTACGTGCTGTGGATGCTCAAGCACCTGCCCCGTGAAGGCGAGCGCTTCGACGATCAGGGCTGGCGCATTGAGGTGGTCGACATGGACGGCCGCAAGATCGACAAGCTGCTGGCAACCTGCCTCGAGCCCTAGATTCCGCGCGCAGCGGGGACCCGACAGGGCCGCGGCAGCGAGAAGCGATCATCACTCTCGCGATTTTCGCCGCATTACAGGGCCTTAGAGCGGAACCGACGGCGCCTCGGCGCATTGCTCGCGTGCGCCGGACAGACTCGGCGAGGCGAGGCGCCCGCCGCCCCTTGTGCGCCGGAAACGACGATGCTGCTGGTACCCAACTACGTCGGGCCGAGCGCCATCGAAGGCGTCGGCGTGTTCGCCGCGGCGCCGATCGCCCGAGGCACGGTCATCTGGTCGCTCGACGACCGCTTCGACCAGGTGCTCTCGCCCTGCGAGATCGCCGCGCTCGGCGACGAGCAGCGGCGTTTCGTCGAGCGCTACGGATATCCGCACACGCTGCGGCCCGAGCTGACGATCGTCGAACTCGACAACGGCCGGTTCATGAACCACGCGGACGATCCCAACACCGAATTCACCGATCCGGCGATCGGCTGGGCCATCCGCGACATCGCCGAGGGCGAGGAGATCACCTGCAACTACGCCGAATTCGAGCCCGGCTTCGCGATGTTGCCCGGCCGGTCCTTCGCCTTGCCGGGAGCGGGCCCAGCGATCAGCCCGGAATAACCGCCCGCGCGGTCTGCCCGTCGCCTTCGGGCGCGGCGATGATCGCGCGCGTGGTCGTGCCCTTGTCGACGGTGTGGGTGGCGGGATCGCCGACCGCGGTGCGGATGCCCTGGGCGGCGTCTCCGGCGCGCTCGAGCGCGCTGGTTTCGACCGCGCTGCGCGGTGCCGGGCCGCCGAACAGCGCCTCGAGCGCCTGCTGCGCGGCGGTGCCTTCGGACGGGCGCGGCGCGCCGGGCTGCGGCGGGACGAGCGAGAAATCGGGCGGGACCACCAGCGGCGCCTGGCGCTGCACGGCGAATTCGTCGGGCCGCTCGCGGTTGACGATGCCGCCCGAGCCGCACGCGGCGAGCGAAGCCGCGCCGGCGGCGACGAGAACGAGACGGGTCAAGCTAGGCATCGGGAACTCCGGACGTGTCGGGCGCCGCATCGCCCTGCGGGGCTGGCGGTTTCTCGCGCATGAACAGCGCGCGGGCAAGGATAATCACGACCCCGATCGAGATCGCCGCGTCGGCGACGTTGAAGATCAGGAACGGGCGGAAATCGCCGAAGTGCAGGTCGGCGAAATCGATCACGTAACCGTAGACGAAGCGGTCGCGGATATTGCCGAGCGCTCCGCCGAGAATCAGGCCCAGCGGCAGGATGTCGCCGAGCTTGCGCTCGCGCAGCAGCCACACGGCGACGACCAGCGCGATCAGCGCGGTCAGCCCAACCAGCCCCCAGCGCATCTCGCGCGAGGTGGCGGTGAACATGCCGAGCGAGACGCCGTAGTTGTGCGTGCGGGTGAAGTCGAAGAACGGCAGCAGGTCCAGGTGGGCACCCTCGTGGGTCAGCCCGAGCGGCCCGCCGACGAGGTACTTGAGCCACTGGTCGGCGGCGAAAATCGCGGCCGCCAGCAGCAGCCCGAGCCCGCGCGTGCGCCAGGCCGCGCTCATGCCACCGCGTCCAGCCGCGCCACCGCGTCGTCGCAGCGGCCGCACAACGCCCCGTCCTCGGGCACTTCGGGCAGCAGCCGCCAGCAGCGGCCGCACTTGGCGTCGGCGGTCTTGCGGATTGTCACCGCCTCGCCCTCGCCGCGAGTGACCGAACCGGTGATGAACAGTTCGGCAAGATCGGCGTCGGAGAAGCCGGCAGGCGCGAGCCCGGCCGGCACCACGACCTCGGCCTCAAGGCCTGAACGCACCACTTTGTCGCGCCGCAGCGGCTCGATCGCCTCGGTGACCTTTTCGCGCAAGGCGCGCAGCTTGGCCCAGCGGCTCAGGTCCATATCGGACCGCGGCACTGCCGGCCACTCGAGCAAGTGCACGCTCTCCGCCCCGGGATAGCGGCTGTCCCACACTTCCTCGGCGGTGAACACGATCACCGGCGCGGCATAGCGGATCAGCGCGTGGAACAGCGTGTCGAACGTCGTTCGACAGGCGCGGCGGCGCGGATCGGCGGGCGCGTCGCAGTAGAGGCTGTCCTTGCGGATGTCGAAGTAGAACGCCGACAGGTCCTCGTTGCAGAAGTCGATCAAGGCGCGGGTGTAGGTGTTGAAATCGTAGTCCTCGATCGACTTGCGCAAGGTTGCGTCCAGCTCGGCCAGCAGCGCCAGCACGTAGCGCTCGAGCTCGGGCATCTCGCTCACCTCGAGACGCTCGCTCTCCTCGAACCCGTCGAGCGCGCCGAGCAGGTAGCGGAAGGTGTTCCTGAGCTTGCGGTACTGGTCGGCGACGCCCTTGAGGATTTCGGGCCCGATGCGGTGGTCCTCGGTGTAGTCGACCGACAGCGCCCACAGCCGGATGATGTCGGCGCCGTACTCCTCCATCACCTTGTTCGGGTCGATCGTGTTGCCGAGGCTCTTCGACATCTTGCGCCCATCGCTGGCCATCGTGAAGCCGTGGGTCAGCACCGCCTTGTACGGTGCCCGCCCGCGCGTGCCGCACGATTCGAGCAGCGACGACTGGAACCACCCGCGGTGCTGGTCCGAGCCTTCGAGGTAGAGGTCGGCCGGCGGGCCGGGGTAGCCGGCGGGCCGCGTCAATTCCGGCCAGCGCCCGCTTTCGAGCACGAAGGCGTGGGTCGATCCGGAATCGAACCACACGTCGAGGATGTCGACCACGCGCTCATAGTCGGCGGCGTCGTACGTGTTGCCCAGCAGCGCCTGCGCGTTGGCGTCGCTCCAGGCGTCGACGCCTTGCGTCCGCACCGCCTCGACGATCCGTGCGTTGACTTCGAAATCGACCAGGTACTCGCCGGTCGCGCGGTGGACGAACAGCGTGATCGGCACGCCCCAGGCGCGCTGGCGGCTGAGCACCCAGTCGGGCCGCCCCTCGACCATCGAGCCTATCCGATTGCGCCCCTTGTCGGGCACGAAGCGCGTGCGCTCGATCGCCTCGAGCGCCGCCTGGCGCAGCGTCGGCGCGTCGCACAGCCCTTCCTCGGCCGGGTTGAGCGCGCCGCCCTCGCCTTCCCAGCGCCGCTCGAAGCGGTCCTTGGGCGAGATGTGCGTCATGACCTTGTCCATCGGCACGAACCACTGCGGCGTGCAGCGGAAGATCACCTTGGCCTTCGAGCGCCAGCTATGCGGATAACTGTGCTGATAATCGGTGGACGCGCTGAGCAGAGCGCCCGCCGCGCGCAAGTCCGAACACACCGGCCCGTCGGGCGCGTTGAACTTCGGGTTGATCACCGACATCGAGCGCTCGTCGGTCCGCGGCAGCCACGCCCAGTCCTCGCGATAGCGCCCGTCGGCCTCGACCACGAACTTCGGCCCGATCCCGTGCGCCTTGCACAGCTCGAAGTCATCCTCGCCATGGTCGGGCGCCATGTGCACTAGGCCGGTGCCGCTGTCGGTGGTGACGAAATCGCCCGGCAGGAACGGCCGCGGCTCGGCGTAGAACCCGCCGAGGTGGTGCATCGGGTGGCGCGCGACGGTGCCGGCGAGGTCGGAGCCTTTGAAGTTCGGATAAGGACCACCAGCGCGAACGGAAGGCACCGGAATTTCGTCCAAGATGAGCAATGAGTACTTTGCGTTTTCGTACCCCGGAACGGACAGGCTCGTGAGCATCGCATCCAGACGCCAATGAAGGGCGTTCTGTAACTTCTGAGCAATCAGAACCTGCGCGTTCTGCAACGGAAAAACTTGAGCGAGCGCGCGATCGAACGCTTCGTCCTCTTCTCCAGTGTCGTCGAAGACGGCCGTAACTTGATAGAGCGTGTAATCAACATCCGGCCCATAAGCCAAAGCCTGGTTCACCGGGATCGTCCACGGCGTGGTCGTCCAGATCACCGCGTGCGCGCCGACCAGCTCGGGGATCCGGCTCTCGACGATCTCGAACGCCACGTCGATCTGGGTCGAGACGATGTCCTCGTACTCGACCTCGGCCTCGGCCAGCGCGGTCTTCTCGACCGGGCTCCACATCACCGGCTTGGCCCCGCGGTAGAGCAGGCCGGTCTCGGCGAACTTGAGCAGCTCGGCGACGATCGTCGCCTCGGCCTCGAAGTGCATCGTCAGGTAGGGATTGTCCCAGTCGCCGCCGATCCCGAGCCGCTTAAGCTGCTCGCGCTGCACGTCGACCCAGTGCTGCGCATAGGCGCGGCACTCGGCGCGGAATTCCTCGACCGGGACCTGGTCCTTGTCGAGCTTCTGCTTGCGGTACTGCTCCTCGACCTTCCACTCGATCGGCAGCCCGTGGCAGTCCCACCCGGGCACGTAGGGCGCATCCTTGCCGAGCAGCGTCTGCGTGCGCACGACCATGTCCTTGAGCACGTGGTTCAAGGCGTGCCCGATGTGCATGTCGCCGTTGGCGTACGGCGGCCCGTCGTGCAGGATGAACTTCTCGCGCCCTTTTCGGCTCTCGCGCACCTGGCGGTAGAGGCCCTGCTCTTCCCAGCGCGCGAGAATCCCCGGCTCCTTCTGCGGAAGGCCGGCCTTCATCGGGAAATCGGTCTTCGGCAGGAAGACGGTATCTCGGTAGTCGCGCTGCTCGCTCATAAGAGCGCGCGCCTTAGCCGGGGCGGGCGGTTCCTGCAATTTGGTTCGCGCAGAGAGCGCAGAGAGGGGGCAATCTTGAATCACGCGGAGATGCGGAGACGCGGAGGAGTCGCGCCGGCGGCGAAGCCGCTTTCAAACTGCGGCCCAGCCTCGTGCGGCGACATCCGGCATTGAGAGCGGCTTCGCCGCGGGGATACTC
>JAEZES010000209.1 GCA_023432995.1 Pseudomonadota bacterium | reverse complement strand
GGCATGTGCCGGGCGGGGCTCGGTTTGACCTTCCGCTTAGCCTTCTTTCGTGGCCCCTCCGCTAGGCCCGTCAGGCACCTCGATGCACCAGGTGCGAAAGAAGGTTTAGATCACTCGGCCAGCCGGGCAATTTCCCGCGCTCCCCGCGCGGTCGACCGGTGGTCCCGCGGCTGCAGCTTCAATCCGTAACCGTCGAGGCGGTGGCGGGCGTGCAACAGCGCCCAGTCAATTGCATGGCGCGAGCTGCTGCGGCGCCAGCGGACCGATTGACTGGCGCCATGCCGCCGCGCAAGGCGGATTCGATGGCATCCGCCGCAGCCCCCCTGCCGACTCCCGAGCAGCTCGTGGCCGAGCTCGTGCTGCTGCTCGATCTCGAACCGCGCGGCGGCGACCGCTTCATCGGGCGGCAGCAGAAGGAGGGCACCGGCCGGGTGTTCGGCGGCCAGGCGATCGCCCAGGCGCTCGTCGCGGCGCGGCGCACGATCGACGAGGATCGCCATGCCCACTCGCTGCATGCCTACTTCCTGCGCAGCGGCACGGATGAGATGCCGATCGAGTATCGCGTCAAGCGCGACCTCGACGGGCGCAGCTTCTCGAACCGCCGCGTGGTCGCGAGCCAGCGCGGCCAGCCGATCCTCAACCTGATTGCTTCGTACCAGAAGCCGCAGTCGGGCCCGTCGCACCAGTACGCCCGGATGCCCGACGTGCCGCCGCCGGAGGACATCGAACCCGATGCCGCCGTGCGCCGGCGCTATGCCCAGGACCTGCCCGACGGCCTGCTCAAGAACCTGATGCTGCGGCCCCGCCCGATCGACATCCGCTCGGTCGAACCGCGCAACTGGCAGTCGCCGGGCAAGCGCGAGCCGGTGGCGCACTGCTGGTTCCGCACGGTCGCGGCGCTGCCCGACCATCCGCCGATCCACCGCGCTGTGCTCGCCTACGCCAGCGACTTCCAGCTGCTGTCGACGGCGATCCAGCCGCACGGGCTCAGCTTCCACCTGGGACAGGTCAAGGCGGCCAGCCTCGACCACGCGCTGTGGTTCCACGGCCCGTTCCGCGCCGACGACTGGCTGCTTTACGTGACCGACAGCCCATGGTCGGGCCTCGCCCGCGGCTTCGGGCGCGGCCAGATCTTCACCCGCGACGGCCGCCTGGTGGCGAGCGTCGCGCAGGAAGGTATGCTGCGCGAGGTTCCGCGCAAGGCGTGAGGCCGGGCCCCACGCCTTGGCATCGGCGCGGGCTCAGCCGAGCGAGTCGCCGGAGTCGCCGATCGTCCACTTGCTGACCGCGCAGACGTTGACGTTGCGCCGGATCACTTCGCGGCCGTCTGCCATCACGGCCCGCAAGTCGTACTGGCACTCGTTGGTGCCGTTATCGATATCGGCCTCGATGCGCTCGCCGCGCGGCAGCACCCGGTCTCCGAGCAGGTCTTCCTCCCAGGTCTTCGAGGTGATCGGCGAAGCGTAGAGATAGTTGAGCGACTGGCTGCTGAAGTTCTCGACCACCACCACGCGATTCTTGCCGTCCGTGGCAGCGCCGGCCGCGCTGGGGACCGAGGCGACGGCCGCAGCCACCGCCAATGCAAGCAACTTGTTCATGGTACCCCCTACGTCCAGCAGACCCCGCGACCCGTCTGCCAAATCTACTCCTCCGCCGCGCCCTTGCATAGGGAGCGGCCTGCCAAAAATCCCTCGCCGGACAGGTCACAGGTCGAGCGAGAAGTAGTAAGCCTCGAGCGCCATGCCCTTGCGCCGGTAGAACCGGTGCGCCGCTTCCCGGTGTATGGCCGAGACCAGCCGCAAGTGCCGGCAACCCGCCTCACGTCCGTAGGCCGCGATCCAGTCGAAGAAGGCGCTCCCGTGACCTTGCGAGCGGCTCTCGTCGCGGGTCACGAAATCCTCGATCTCGAGGTAGCGGCCCCGCGGCAGCCATTCGCCGAACCGCAGCCCGGCCACGGCGACGATCTCGCCGTCGACGCGCATCTGCGCGAGCCGGAAGCCGTGCTCGGCCCGCAGCCGCTCGACCAGCGCGACGTAGTCTTCCGGGCCGAAGTGCGGGCGCAATTGGCGCATGACCGGCCAGGTCGCGGCGATCGCCTGGCGCGTTTCAGCGAGCGAGAACTCGGTGGTCATTTGCTCATCCGCGCGGATGGTAGAAGTCGTAGACGGCCTGCGCGACCGCCTCGCTGACGCCGGGCGCGCGCTTCAGGTCATCGAGCGCCGCCGCGCGCACTTTGCCCGCCGTGCCGAAGTGCAGCAGCAGCGCGCGCTTCCGCGCCGGGCCGATGCCGGGGATCTCGTCGAGCGGCGAGGCCGTGATCGCCCGGCTGCGCTTCTGCCGATGCGCGCCGATCACGAACCGGTGCACCTCGTCGCGCAGCCGCTGCAGGTAGAACAGCACCGGCGAGTTGACCGGCAGCGTCTTCTCGCGCCCGTCGGGAAAATGGAACACCTCGCGCCCCTCGCGCCCGTGGTGCGGCCCCTTGGCGATGGCGATCACCGGCACGTCCTCGATGCCGAGTTCCTCGAGCGCGTCCTTGACGCTCGACATCTGCCCCTTGCCGCCGTCGATCAGCACCAGGTCGGGCCACAGCGCGCCTTCTGTGCCTTGCGTGTCGCGGTCCGGGTCCTCCTCGAGCGCGCGGTGGAACCGCCGCGCCATCACCTCGCGCATCATCCCGAAGTCGTCGTCGGTCTGCGCGTGCCGGATGTTGAACTTGCGGTACTGGTTCTTGAGGAACCCTTCGGGCCCGGCGACGATCATCGCCCCGACCGCCTTGGCCCCCTGGATGTGGCTGTTGTCGTAGACCTCGATCCGCTTGGGCTCCTCGGGCAGCTCGAGGAACTCGGTCAGCTCGCGCAGGATCCTGGCCTGGGTGCCGCTCTCGGCCAGCCGCCGGTCGAGCGCCTCGGCGGCGTTGCGCGCGGCCTGCTCCATCAGCCGCCGCCGGTCGCCGCGCTGCGGCACGCTGATCTCGACCTTGTGCCCGGCGAGCTCGCACAGCGCCTGCTCGAGCAGCTCGCGCTCCGGTAGTGGCCGGTCGACCAGGATCGTCCGCGGCGGCGGCACTTCCTCGTAGAACTGCGCGAGCACCCGCGCGAGCACCTCGTCCTCGCTGACGCCCTGCGTGTGGCTCGGGAATATCGCCCGGTGTCCCCAGTTCTGCCCCCCGCGGACGAAGAACGCCTGGATGCCGACCTGCCCGCCCTTGGCCGCCAGCGCGAACACGTCGGCGTTGCCGACGCCCTCGGCGTTGATCGCCTGCGTGCCCTGGATGAACGTTGCCGCGCGCAACCGGTCGCGCAGCACCGCCGCGCTCTCGAAGTCGAGCGCTTCGGCGGCCGCGGCCATCTGCGCCTCGATCTTCTTCTGCACCGCGCCCGACTTGCCGCCGAGGAAGTCCTTGGCTTCGCGCACCAGCGAGGCGTAGCCGGCGGCGTCGATCCGGCCGACGCATGGCGCCGAGCAGCGCTTGATCTGGTACAGCAGGCACGGCCGCTCGCGCCGGGCGAAGAAGCTGTCGGTGCAGCTCCGCAACAGGAACAGCTTCTGCAGCGCGTTGATCGTGGTGTTGACCGAGCCGGCGCTGGCGAACGGCCCGTAGTAGTCGCCTTTGAACTTGCGCGCCCCGCGATGCTTCATGATCCGCGGGAACTCGTGCCCGGCGCGCAGCAGGATGAACGGGAATGATTTGTCGTCGCGCAGCAGCACGTTGTACGGCGGGCGGAAGCGCTTGATCAGCTGCGCCTCGAGCAGCAGCGCCTCGGCCTCGGAATTGGTGGTGACGATCTCCATTGCGCGCGTCTGGCTGACCATCCGCTGCAGCCGGCCCGGCAGCGCCGCCACCTGGCAATAGTTCGCCACCCGGTTCTTCAGCGAGCGCGCCTTGCCGACGTAGAGCACGTCGCCGCGCGCATCGAGCATGCGGTAGACCCCGGGCTTGGGCTTGAGCGTGCGCACGACCTCGCGGATCGCCGCCAGCCCCGCCTCGAGGTCGGGCTGGGCCGATCCGCGCAGCGCGTAGGTCGCGCGCTCCTCGTGGAAGCGCTCGGCGCCCTTGGGGTGCGGCGGGGTTCCTGCGGGGGTGCGGGCCATGCCGGCGAGATAGGCAAACATCGGCGGTTCGTCATCCCGCCGCGAGCCCATCGCCCGGACGGCGCTGCACGGGCCGGCACCATCTACGTAGAACCGCGAATTGGGCCCGGCACCTCGCTGAAACGGCCCGAAAAGCTCGGCCCGATTAGCCGCGGCGCAAAGACCCCGGCGCGTTCGTCATTGAATGATCGGGTTTATCCCGTAAGTTATCCACAGGCAGGTTGGCGCCTGATTCGACCGTCCGGGGGAGTGGGCCGAATGACGCTCGACAATATGGCGGGTATCGCCGTGAATGACGACACGCGCAGCAGCAGCGGTCCGGAGCGGGACGAGCACCCCGCGGTGGTGCTGCGCGATCTCGCCGGGCGCCGCCAGCCGCGCGGACACGTGATCGCCTTCGCCAACGAAAAGGGCGGGGTCGGCAAGTCGACCCTCGCTTTCCATTGCGCGCTGGCGCTGGCCCACACCGGGATGCGCGTGCTGGTGGTCGACTGCGACCGCCGCCAGCAGACTCTCAACCGCCTGCTCGAGGCCCGCGACGGGACTGTGCGCGCGCTCCGCGTCGCGCTGCCGCAGCCGCGGCACGTCGTGCTGACCCAGCCGAGCGCGGCGATGCTGACGCAGGAAATCGAACGCCTCGGAGCCGAATGCGAATTCGTGCTGATCGACCTCGCGGGGCAGGATTCGCCGATCGCCCGCCGCGCGATCGCGCTGGCCGACACCGTGGTCACCCCGGTCAACTGCTCGCCGACCGACCTCGACGCGCTCGGGCGGATCAATCCGGTCAGCCGCCGCTTCCGCGAGCCGGGCCCGTTCGCCGCGATGGTCACCGCACTGCGCGCCGAGCGGCTGGCGCAAGGCCGGTCGGGCTTCGACTGGGTCGTCGCCAAGAACCGCGTCCGCCGCTGCGAGCACCGCCTGCTCGCCGCGGTCGACTACAACCTCTCGACGATGGCCCGCCACCTCGGCTTCCGCGTGATCGACGCGCTGACCGAGCGGGTCGGCTATCGCGAGCTGACCCCGTTCGGGCTGTCGCAGCTCGACCTGCGGCTGATCCCCGACATCGGCGTGTCGCGCTCGGGCAGCACCGGCGAACTGCGCGCGCTGGTCGAAGGCCTCCAGCTGCCGCGGCCGGCCGTGCCGGCGAGCCCGCAGCGGCGGCAGGCGCAGGAAGCCGCGCCGATGCGCGCCGGAGTCGCCGAAGGCTATCGCGAGGCGGTCACCGCGGCGATGCCGACGCGCAACGCGTCCGCCGCCTGACGGCGCCCGTTCAGAACAGCTTGCGCAGCTCGATCTCGAAGAACCGCCCGGTCGGGTCGATCAGGTACGGCTGGTAGCGCAGCGGCACCGCACCGCTGCTGTCGGTCACCACCTGGCGCGCGTCGAACACGTTGTTGACCGCGAAGGTCACGCGAGTGTTCTTCAGCAGCGGCACGGCCTCGACCAGCTTGGCCCGCTGGTTGAGATCGGCGAACACGCGCAGGTTGAACGTCGCCAGGTCGCTGAAGAACAGGTCGGTGCTGCCGGGCAGCCCGCTGCCGTCGATCCGCGCGGCGCTCTGGTAGCGGCCGTTCATCTGGGTGCCGAAGCCGGCGTAGAACAGGCCGATGTTGCCCTGCACCGTGTGCCGCGACTGGGCTCCGCCCGTCGCGCCCCCGTCGAGCAGGTCGAGCAGCGGGCCGCCGGGCGCGATCAGCACCTCGTTCTCGAACTGGTAGCTGTAGTTGAGGTTGAAGAACCACTGGCCGCGGCCGTCGGCGCTGCCGCCGCCGCCGAACCCGCCCGGGCCGCGGAACCCGCCGCCGCCACCGCCCAGACC
>JAEZES010000191.1 GCA_023432995.1 Pseudomonadota bacterium | reverse complement strand
CCGCGCGCTGCTGGCCGGCGAAACCGTGCCGCGCTAGCCGCGGCCGGTCAGCCGCGCCTGCCGCCGGCTCCGCGCGTCTCGGGCTCGCTGCCGCGCGCGGTATCGCTGCGCTCGGGAATCCGGTTGCCTTCGCGCTGCGGCCCGCGGACCTTGCCGAACGCCTCGGCCGTCTGCTGCTGGGGCTTGCGCGGGGTCGGGTTTCGCTGGTTGTCGTTGCGCACGCGGACGTCTCCTTCCACCGGGTCAACGCGCAGCGTCGCCGGCGGGTCCCGCCTCGTCGGCTGCTCAGCTCGGCTCGGCCACGCTGGTGCGCAGCTTGGGCTTGAAGGCGAGCTCGCCCCCTTCCATGATCCGCTCGCGGAGCTCGTCGCGCTTCTCGTGGATCGAGGCGATCACCGGCCCCATTGGCACGCCGAGATCGACCAGCACCGCCTCCGAAAGCTGCAGCGAGGCTTCGAGCGTCTCGGGCACGGCCGTGCTGGCGCCGGCCCTGTACAGCTCCGCCGCATGGCCTGAGTCGCGCGCGCGGGCAATGATCGGCAGATCGGGATGGGCCGCGCGCAGCTTGCGCACGATGCGCTGGGCGAGCACCGGCTCGTCCATCGTCAGGATCACGGCCGGGGCGCGGGCGACGCCCAGCCGTTCGAGCACCTGAATCCGCGCGGCATTGGCGAACAGGGCGTTGTAGCCCTGGCGCTTGCACTGCTGCACCTGGTCGGTGTCGGAATCGATCGCCAGATAGGGCTTGCCGTGGCGCGTGAGCATCTGCGCGACCAACCGGCCGACCCGACCGCAACCGATGATGATCGCCGGCGGCTGGTCGCTTTCGGCTCCGATCGGGGTGGGCGGCGGGGCCGGTTCGACCCGTCGTGCGAGGACCTGACCGAGCTTCGCGAGCAGCGGCGTGATGGTCAGGCCGATCGCGGTGACGATCTGCCAGAACTGTGCGGTCTCGGCCGTGATCAGCGCGGCGCTCGTCGCGCCGGCCAGCACGATCAGCGTGGTTTCTGAGGGGCTCGCCATCAGGATGCCCGTCTCGAGCGAGATCCCCCGGCGTGCCCCGGTCATCCACAGCAAGACGCTGGTTACGACCGCCTTGAGCAGCAGGACCCCGACCACGGCCAGGGCGATCGTCGCCAGGTTGTTCCAGATCGTCAGCAGGTCGATCCCCATGCCGACGGTGATCAGGAATACGCCGAGGGCCAGCCCCTTGAACGGCTCCATGATGCCTTCCACTTCCGAATGGTATTCGGTCTCGGCGATCAGCAGCCCGGCGACCAGCGCGCCGACGATCGGCGACAGCCCGACCAGAGCGGTCGCCAGGCTGGCGCCGATGACGACCAGCAGGCTCGCCGCGAGAAACAGCTCGGGGCTCTTGGTGCGGGCCGCCTGGGCGAACAGCCGGGGCAGGGCGAGCCGGCCCGCGACGAGCATCACGCCGACCACCAGCGCGCCCATCCAGAGCGTCTGGAACAGTCCCTCCCAGCCGTCCTGCTGCGCATAGGGCGCGAGGGCGCCGAGCGTGAAGATGATCGGAACGATCGCGAGATCCTCGAACAGCAGCATGGCCAGGGCCGAGCGGCCGACAGCGGTCTGCGTGCCGGCGATCGGCAGCACGAGCGCGGTCGACGACAGCGCCAGCGCAATGCCGACCGCGATCGCGGCGGCGCCCGAATAGCCGAACAGGAACAGCACCCCGGCCAAGCCGGCGCCGCAGATCAGCAGCTCCATCGCGCCGAGGCCGAACACCAGCTTGCGCATCGCCCACAAGCGGTTGAACGACAGCTCGAGCCCGATCGTGAACAGCAGCAAGACGATGCCGAACTCGGCGAAGGGCTCGAGGCCCTCCGGGTCGGAGATGGTCATGTAGAACAGCCAGCCCTGGTCATCGACCAGCCGGCCGAGGCCATAGGGGCCGACGAGCAATCCGATCAGGATGAAGCCGATGACCGGTGTGATGCGGAAGCGCGCGAAGACCGGGATGACGATCCCGGCGGCGCCGAGTATCACCAGCGTGTCGGACAAGGTCGGAGTGAGCGTGGCGCCGTGCATCCGCCGTCTATGTCAGAGCAGCCATGACAACCGCAACGGTTGAGATTGCAATTGTCGGGGGCGGACCGGCCGGAATGATGGCCGGGTTGCTGTTCGCGCGCGCCGGAATTCCCGTGCGCGTCCTCGAGAAGCACGCGGACTTCTTCCGCGACTTCCGCGGCGACACCGTCCACCCCTCGACGATGGAGATTCTCGACCAGCTCGGGTTGCTCGAGCGGTTCCTGCAGCGTCCGCACGACCGGGTGACGCAGGCGCAGATCCGGGTTGCCGGGCGCGACTACACGATCGGCGATCTCTCGCACCTGAGGACGGCGGCTCCGTTCATCGCGATGATGCCGCAGTGGGAATTCCTCGACTTCCTGCGCGACGAGGCCGAGGCGTACCCGGCCTTCGCGCTCGAGATGGAAGCCGAAGTCGCGGCGCTGGTCGAAGAGCGTGGCCGGGTGGCCGGCGTCCGCCTCGGCGATGGCTGCGAAGTGCGGGCCGGCAAGCTCGTGCTGATGGCCGACGGCCGCTCGTCGCTGGTCCGGCGGCAGGGCCTGCTGCCGATCACCACGCTCGGCGCGCCGATGGACGTGCTGTGGTTCCGCGTGGCCAAGGCCGACAGCTCAGGCGAGAAGCTGCTCGGCGCGGTGCAGACCGGGCGCATGGCGGTACTGATCGACCGGCGGACCTACTGGCAGTGCGCGTTCCTGATCCCCAAGGGCGCGGCTGCGGAGGTCAAGGCGCGCGGGGTCGGCTGGGTGGCCGACCAGCTGCTCGCGCTGTTTCCCGAGCTCGACCTGTCGGGCGGGCCGGAGAGCGCCGACGACCTGCACCTGTTGTCGGTCGCGCTCGACCGGCTCGACACCTGGCATCGTCCCGGCCTGCTCGCGATCGGCGACGCGGCGCACGCGATGAGCCCGATCGGCGGCATCGGCATCAACCTCGCGATCCAGGACGCGGTGGCGGCGGCCAACATCCTGGCCGGGCCGCTGGCGCGCGGCGAGAACCCCGATCCGCTGCTCCGCAAGGTGCAGGCGCGCCGGCTGTTCCCGACGCGCGTGATCCAGGCCGGCCAGAAGGCCGCGCAGGACAACGTGATCGGCACGGTGCTGTCGGGCGCCCCGATCGTCGACGCGCCGGCGGCCCTCAAGCTGCTCGACCGGTTCCCGTTGTTGCGGCGGATTCCAGGGCGGATCATTGGGCTCGGGGTGCGACGGGAAAGGGTGAGGTCGCCGGCTGCATGACCGAGACGAGCTTGCGGCTGGAGTGCGACGGGGCGGAGCGCCTCGAAGGTGTGGTGCGCGGCATCCTGCCGGCATTAATCTCAATTGCCAATCGTACCGCGGTCGTCGCCGGTGCCAGGCTTCATGGTGACAAGGAGCTCGTGCGCCTGCTCGACCGCGGCGGGGCGATCGGTCGGCTGGCTGTCCAGCGGCTGGGAGCGGAGGCGCGGCCCGTGCGGGCGATCCTGTTCGACAAGTCGCCACAGACCAACTGGGGCCTCGGCTGGCACCAGGATCGCACGATTGCGGTACACGCCCGTCGCGACGTGCCCGGCTTCGGGCCGTGGACGGTGAAGCGGGGCATGGTACACGTCGCGCCGCCGATCGAGCTGCTCGAAGGAATGCTTACGATCCGCGCGCACCTCGACGATGTGCCGCCCGAAAACGCGCCGTTGCTGATTGCGCCAGGGTCGCACCGTTTCGGCCGGATTGCCGAGGACGGCATTTCCGGTGTGGTGCAGGCGTGCGGTGTCGCTGAATGCCTGGCCGCGGCAGGCGACGTGTGGCTTTACGCCACGCCGATCCTGCACGCTTCGGAATCGTCGCGAAGGCCGGGACGCCGTCGCGTGCTCCAGATCGACTATGCCTCCGAGGAATTGCCCGGCGGACTGGAATGGCTGGGAATCTAGTTCGCTTTCACAGGCGCGGTCTCGGCGCCTGAAGCCCTCTCCCCTTCAGGGGAGAGGGTTGGGAG
>JAEZES010000189.1 GCA_023432995.1 Pseudomonadota bacterium | reverse complement strand
GGGCAACGCCTCATGGGGAGGGGGCCCGCCGGCGAAGGGGGTGGTGGAGGGGTCAGCGCGCTCGCCCCTCCGTCACCGGCCTGCGGCCGGCGCCACCTCCCCATCGGCTGCGCCGACAGGGAGGATTTTGTGCAACCGAAGATCCTCCCCGTGGCCGCGAAGCGGTCATGGGGAGGGGGACCGCCGGGCGCAGCCCGGTGGTGGAGGGGCTAGGCGCCGCGCTCCCGGCACAGCGAGACGATCGCCTCGGCGGTCTGGCCGACGTCCTGCAATAGCTCCGCAGCCGGTATCCGCACGACCGCATATCCCTTCCGCTCCAGCCACGCGAAGCGCTCCGCGTCGCGCTCGGGCCTGTTGCCCATCGCGTGCACGATTCCCTCGATCTCGATCACCAGCTTCGCGGCCGGGCAGTAGAAATCGACCACGAACGGCCCGCACGGATGCTGCTTGCGGATGTTCACGTCGGCCAGCCTGAGTGTTTGCCACAGGAGCACTTCGGGCAGGGTCATCTTCCGCCGCAGCCGACGCGCGATGCGAACCATGCGCCTGGTCGTCTGCCGCGCCATAGCCTCTCCGTCACGCTGCGGCGCGGCCCCTCCGTCAGCCGCCCTTGGGCGGCTGCCACCTCCCCATCCGGCTCCGCCGGACAGGGAGGATTGGGTGGCCTCTCAGCGCGGCGCGGTCAAAGCCAACTTCATCCGGTCCGGCGCAAGTCTCACGCCAGCGCCGCGTCGGCGACCTTGGCGTCGCCCATCAGGCGCTCGGCGAGGAACACTTTGAACAGCGCGAAGGCGGCGAAGCCGACCGCGGCGGTGGCGACGTGGAACAGCCAGAAGGTGGTCGTGTCCCAGGTCGAGTACCAGCCGCCGGTAGTGCCGGTGATCAGGTTCGCGGCGAAGAACGACAGGTAGTAGATGCCGACGATCGTGGCGTTGATCTGGCGCGGCGCGAGGCGGGTGAACAGCGCGAGGCTGACCGGCAGAACGTGGCTGAAGCCGATCGAGTTGAACAGGTGGAACATCACCGGCCAGAACAGCCCGATCTTGCCTTCGCCCTGGGTCGCAGCGGCGATCACCAGGCAGAGCCCGCCGACCACGGTGAACAGCGAGCCGATGATCATCTTGCCGAGCTCGTCGGGCTCGCGCCCGGTACGCTCGCCGTACCACTTCCAGAACCAGGCGACCGCGACCAGCATCGAGAAGCTCAGCGTCGCGTCGACCGTGATCATCCAGCTGGTCGGCAGGGTCAGACCGAAGAAGGTCAGCTGGAACTGCTCGTCGGCCCACACCAGATAGGCGTTGAAGATCTGCTGGTTGGTCAGCAGCGCCACCGCCATGACCGGGACCAGCACGATCACCGCGGCGATCCGCTTCCAGTCGTTTCGCGTCAGCGGCTCGCGGGGAACGGCAGTATCCTTGCGCGGACGATTGTCGGCCGGAAGCCACGGACCCGCGGTAATGTACAGCACGAGCCCCGCCACCATCACCACTCCGGCGGTGCCGAAACCCCAGTGCCAGCCGTATTTCTCGCCGAGCGTGCCGGAGACCAGCGGCGCGGCGATGACCGAGACGTTGATCGCGATGTAGAAGATCTGGAACGCCATCGCCCGGCGCAGGTCGCCTTCCTTGTACAGTTCGCCGACCTGGCTGGCGATGTTGCCCTTGAACAGGCCGACGCCGACCACCAGCGACAGCAGCGCGAGCAGGAAGGTACCCTCGAACGCCATCAGGAAATGGCCGAGCGCCATGATCGCGCCGCCGGCGATCAGCGCCGCGCGGCGGCCGAGCCAGCGATCGGCGGCGATCCCGCCGAGGATCGGCGTCAGGTAGACCAGCGCGGTGTAGTCACCGAAGATGGCCGAGGCGAGCGGCTGGCCTTCCTTGCCGCCGTAGCGCCACTCCTGCAGCCAGCCGAGCCCGGCGACGGCGTCGAACCGCTCGGGCAGCAGGTAGTTGACCATGTACAGCACGAGCAGCGTCTGCATCGAGTAGTACGAGAACCGCTCGCACCCCTCGACCACCGACAGGTACCCGAGACCCTTGGGATGGCCGAGGAACGCGCGGTCGTGGCGTTCGACGACTTCGTCGAGTTCGGGCGTGGCTTCGGCGACCGTCATCCTGGTTCTCCCGACCGGTTGCTTGTGCAACGGGTTAGCGCGGCGCGGGGCGGTTGTCGCGGGATTTTGGGGCGGCTGTGGCGAGGGGGGGGATCCTCCCCGTGCCGCGGAGGATTCGTCAGGCGATGTCGCCCTCACCCCTTCGGGGGAGAGGGTTATCTCGGTTCAAGGGCCTTTCCTACACCCGATGTTCCTGCTATGTTCCGCCCGCTCTTTGACATCGTAGCTCCCTCAACACGCGCTCAATGGGCCTGCAGCTCCTCGTCGAGGAACGCCGCCACGTCGTCGAGCGCCACGGCTTTGTCGAGGAACGCCTCGCCGATCCCGCGCAGCAGGACGAAGGGCAGGGTGCCGGCGTCCATCTTCTTGTCGTGCAGCATGTGCTCGGCGAGCTGGCGCCCGTCGCAGTTGAGCCCCAGCGCGGCGACCTCGCTCGGCAGCCCGGCGGCGTCGATCGCCGCGGTCACGCGCGCGGCGTCGTCGTCGGAGATGTAGCCGCGGCGCGCCGAGTAGCGCGCCGCCAGGACCATCCCGAGCGCCACGCCCTCGCCGTGCAGCAGCCGGTCGGAGAATCCGGTCTGCGCTTCGAGCGCATGGCCGAAGGTATGCCCGAGATTGAGCAGCGCGCGCGTGCCGGTGGTCTCGCGCTCGTCGGCGGCGACGATGCGGGCCTTGGCCCGGACGCTCTCGGTCACCGCGTACTCCTGGGCATCGCCATGGCCAGCGAGAACATTGGGACCATTCGCCTCGCACCACTCGAAGAACGCGCGGTCGCCGAGGATGCCGTACTTGATCACCTCGGCGTAGCCGGCGCCCATCTCGCGCACGGGCAGCGTGGCCAGCGTGCCGAGGTCGGCGAGAACGAGGCTCGGCTGGTGGAACGCGCCGACGAGGTTCTTGCCGGCCGCGGCGTTGATCGCGGTCTTGCCGCCGACGCTGGAATCGACTTGCGCCAGCAGCGTCGTCGGCAGCTGGACGAAGCCGCAGCCGCGCTTGAGGATCGCCGCGGCGAACCCGGTCAGGTCGCCGATCACGCCGCCGCCGAGCGCGAGCACGTGGTCGCCGCGCTCGACTTCCTCGGCCAGCAGCCAGTCGACCACCCGCTCGAGCGTGGCCCAGCTCTTGGCCGCCTCGCCCGGCTCGAGCACGAGCCAGCGCGGTTCGAAGCCCGCCGCGGCCAGCGCCGTGTCGACCGCGGCGCGCCAGTGGCGCGCGACGTTGGCGTCGGTGACGATCGGCACGCGCGCCTTGCGCAGCAGCGCGCCGCACTGCGCCGGCAGGTCGGCCAGCAAGCCGGTGCCGACGCGCACCTCGTACGCGCGGCCGGCAAGGTCGACGGGGACTACAGCCATTCGTCGAGCGCCTGCAGGATGCGCTTGACCGCTTCGCCGTGCGGTCCGGTGTCGCTCATCACCTTGATCGGCGCTTCGGCATAGCAGGCCTCGCGCTCGGCCTTCAGCCGGGTGACGATCTCGCCCGGATCGCCGTCGCGCAGCAGCGGCCGCGTGTCCTTGCGGGTGACCCGGTCGACCAGCGTCGCGACGTCGCAGTCGAGCCAGATGGCGATCGCCTTGCGATGGATCAGCGCCCGCGTCTCGGGCTGGACGAAGGCGCCGCCGCCGGTGGCCAGCACGCTCGGGCCGCCTTCCAACAGCCGCGCGATCACGCGCCGCTCGCCGTCGCGGAAATGGGCCTCGCCGAAACGCTCGAAAATCTCGCTCACGCTCAGCTGGGCAGCCTTCTCGATCTCCACGTCGGCGTCGTGAAACGGCAGCCCGAGCCGCTGCGCGAGCTTGCGGCCGATCGTCGACTTGCCGACGCCCATCATCCCGACCAGCACCAGCGGGCGGTCGATGCGCGCGGCGATCCGCCTGATCTCGCCGTCGGAGAGGCTGCGGGTTTCGATGGTCATTGCCGCAAGCGCTATAGATGGGCTAACCGCCCGTGCAAGTTTGCGGAAGGTTCGGCGATTGGTCGCGATGCGCCTCAACAAGTTCTGGTTCGGCTTGCTGGCACTGCTGGTCCTGTTCCTCGTGGTCGTGTGGTACGACGGCGGGCGCGAGCCGCAGCGGCTGATCGAGCAGCCGGTCGAGCTTCCCTCGGGCTATCCGGCGGCCGCGCGATGAGGCGCGCGATCCTCTTCGGCGGGGTCGCGCTGGCGCTGTGCTCGACGCTGGCGGTCGCGGCCCCCGAATCGCTGCTGCCCGGGCAATACGACGATCCGGCGCCGGCCCCTGCGCCCGCGCCGCGCCCGGCGCC
>JAEZES010000174.1 GCA_023432995.1 Pseudomonadota bacterium | reverse complement strand
GGGGTGAGCTGTTCCGATGACCACCGGCCATCTCGCGGGGATCGCCCGGCACGACCGGCCCAAGGGGCCGATGGAGACTGTTGGCCGGGTCGCGGTCACGGTCGCGGAAGGCGTGCACGGGGATTATCGCGGCGCGCTCGCGGGGACCAAGCCGAGCCGCAAGCGGCAGGTCACGCTGATCGAGGCGGAGTGCGTCTCCGCCGCGATGGCGGAGTCCGGCGCCGTGCTCGACTGGCCGGACTGCCGGCGTAACCTGTTGCTTCGGGGGATCCGCCTGCCGCGCGCGGAAGGGACCCGTGTGCGGGTCGGCGACAGCCTGGTGCTCGAGATTACTTGCGAATGCGACCCGTGCGAGCGCATGGACGATCTTCATTCGGGGCTGCGCGCCGCGCTGACTCCGGACTGGCGAGGCGGCTTCTGCGCGCGCGTGATAGAGGACGGCGAGATCGCCGTCGGCGACACTGTGAGGATCCTGTGATGGCGAAGTTCCGCACCCTCGACGACATCGGCGACGTCCGCGGCAAGGTCGCGCTGGTGCGCGTCGACCTCAACCTGCCGATGGCCGACGGGCGGGTCACCGATCTCACTCGCGCGCGGGCGGTCGTCCCCACCGTGCTCGAGCTTGCCGATGCCGGCGCCAAGGTGCTGCTGCTCGCGCATTTCGGGCGGCCCAAGGGCCAGCGTCATTCGACGATGTCGCTGAGCCTGATCCAGGGCGCGATCGAGGACGTGTTCGGGCGCGAGGTGATGTTCATCCCCGAGGTCGAGGGCCCGGTCGTCGAACAGGCGATCGGCATCCTTCGCCCCGGCGACATCGGGCTGCTCGAGAATACCCGCTTCTGGCCCGGCGAGGAAGCCAACGATCGCCAGTTCGCCCAGGCGATCGCGGCCAATGGCGACGTCTACGTCAACGACGCCTTCTCGGCCTCGCACCGCGCTCACGCCACGACCGAGGGGCTCGCGCACCTGCTGCCGGCCTACGCAGGGCGGGCGATGCAGGCCGAGCTAGAGGCGCTCGACAAGGCGCTCGGCAACCCGGCCAAGCCGGTCGCCGCGGTGATCGGCGGAGCCAAGGTCTCGACCAAGCTGGCCGTGCTCGAGCACCTGGTCGCGCGGGTCGATCACCTGATCATCGGCGGGGGCATGGCCAACACGTTCCTCGCCGCGCGCGGGATCGACGTCGGCAAGTCGCTGTGCGAGCACGACCTCGCCGCCCAGGCCGAGGCGATCCTCGACGCCGCGGACAGGGCCGGCTGCACGGTGCACCTGCCCTATGACGTCGTGGTGGCGAAGGAGTTCGCCGCCAATCCGCCGAGCCTGCGCACCTGCAACGTCCACGACGTCGCGGCCGACGAGATGATCCTCGACGTCGGCCCGCAGGCGGTCGAGGCGCTCGCCGATGCGCTCAAGACCTGCCGCCCGCTGGTGTGGAACGGGCCGCTCGGCGCCTTCGAGACGCCGCCGTTCGACGCCGCCACCGTGGCGCTGGCGAAGACCGCCGCGGCGCTCACGCGCGAAGGTTCGCTGGTGTCGGTCGCCGGCGGCGGCGACACCGTGGCGGCGCTCAATCACGCCGGCGTGGCGCAGGAGTTCACTTACGTCTCGACGGCGGGCGGCGCGTTCCTCGAATGGATGGAGGGGCGCGAGCTTCCCGGCGTCGCGGCGCTGCTCGCTGCCGCCGACTAGCGGCCGCCTTCGAACGCGAACCGATAGAGCGGGGCGGGAATTTCTTCGCCAGCCATCCGCTCCGGCACCACAGAGGTCAGCGTGATCGAGGTGCCATGCAGGGCGTGCGGCTCGCCGAGCGTGAGCGGGACCGTTTCGTCGAAATCGGGGCCGTAGATGCGCGTCGACACGATCACCCGGCCGGCCCAGACGCAGCGGGCGTTCATCGGGCAGCGGCTGTCCTCGAGCAGCACCTGGGGCACCGCGACCAAATCGCCGACCCTGACGCCGTAAGGAATCTCGACCGCTGTCCCCTCGGGGGCAAACGGTTCAGCCGTGGTGGTGCAGGCGGCGGCGAGGGCGAAGGCGGGAAGTGCGATCAGGCGTCTCATGGCCGGCACAACGCACGCGCGGCGCTTTCGCTCCGCTGAACCGCCAAGGACCATCAGCCGACTGCCTGTCGCACCATCGCGCGCAGGGTCTGTGCGTCGTGGACCGCGTGGGCTTCGGGATCGTTGTTGAAGTAGGCCCACACTTCCCGCCCGCCACGCGCTTGGCCGGAGATCCAGTCGCTCCACCCGAGCAGCGCCTCGTCGGAATACCGGCCCCAGTACTTGCCGACCCCGCCGTGGAACCGGACGTAGGCGATTGGCCCGGTTGCGGCGCGCGGGCTGCGCGATCCCGGCATGTCGTGCGCACAGAACCCGGCGCCGTAGCGATCGAGCAGGGCGAAGACCGCGTCGACGTACCAGGACCGGTCACGGAACTCGAACACGCTGGTCACGTCGGCCGGCAGCAGGCGCAGGAAGCTCTCGAGCCGCTCGAGGTTGAGCCGCAGGTTGGGCGGGAGCTGGTACAGGATCGGGCCGAGCGCCGGCTCGAGCGCGCGGACGGGCGCCATCATCCGCGCGAGCGGCTCCGCGCAATCCTTGAGCTTCTTCGCCTGGGTTAGAAAGCGGTTGGCCTTGACCGCATAGCAGAAACCCGGCGGCGCCTGGTCGCGCCAGGCCGCGAAGGTCTCGGCCTTGGGCAGGCGGTAGAATGTGTTGTTGATCTCGACCGTGTCGAACTCGCTGGCGTAATAGGCGAACCAGCGCTTCGCTGGCAGGTCCTCGGGATAGAACGGCCCGCGCCAGTGCTTGTAGGCCCAGCCCGAACAGCCGATCCGTACCGGGGCAGCGGTCCTCGTATCGTTGGCCATGCATCGGCAACGCCCCGCGCGCCGCTTGGGCTCCGGCCGGCGCGCTCCGGTTCCCCCTTCCCCGACGGGGAGGGTGCCGGGGAAGGGGTAGGGGAGCTCAGGCGTCCGGCGGGTCGAGTTCGTCGAGCAGCGCGCCGAGGCGGTCGAGCCGCGCGGCCCACTCGGCCTGGCACTGCTGCGCCCAGCGCTCGAGTTCGCGCAGCCCATCGGGCCGCAGGCTGCACCAGCGCGCGCGCCCGCGTTTCTCGGAGGCGGCAAGCCCGGCCTGCTCGAGCAGGCGCAAGTGCTGGCCGACCCCGGTCAGGGTTATCCCGAGCGGCGCGCTGAGCGCCGACACCGTGACCGGGCCCCGCGCCAGCATCGCCAGCATCGCCCGCCGTGTCGGATCGCCGAGCGCGTCGAGCACGCCATGCGGTATGGGGGTCACGAGGCGAGCGACCGGGCGAGCGCGTCGAGCATGGCTTCCCACCCACCGCGGCGCATCTCCGGGCCGTCGGCGCCCTCGTAGAACACCGCCTGGTGGGTGAAGCGCAGGGCGCAGCCGCCGTCGCTGTCGTCGAGTTCGAAGGTCAGCAGCGACGTCGAGATGCGCCGGCCGCCGAATTGCATGCTGGTGCTGACGACCACCCGTTCGTTCTCGACGATGTCCTCGAAGCGCCCCTCGTTCTCGAGCACGACGCCGGGAAACGGCGATCCTTCGCGCAGGACATAACGCTGCCGCTCGATCCCGCCGACGCGAAAGTCCATCTGCGACGCCTCGGTCTCCATCGTGGTATCGGCGTACCAGCGCTGCTTGAGCGCGGGGTCGGCCAGCGCGGCGAACACGCGCTCGCGGCTGTGCGGGAAGCTGCGGTGCAGGGTGAAGCTATCGTGGAGGACCGTCATGGCAGGCCTTTCGTTAGTGAAGGTGCGACTTCACTAACGGGGTTGCCACAATAGTCAAGTACCAACTTCACTAATGAAGCGTCGTGCGCTTGGCGGAACCGCTTGGGCGTTCTAGGAGCGGCGCGATGCCCGACCACGACTGCCAGCTGTACCTGATTTCGCCGCCCGACGTTTCGGGTGCGTTCCCGCAGCGGCTCGAACGCGCGCTCGACGCGGGGCCGGTTGCCGCTTTCCAGTTCCGCGTGAAGAGCATCGACCAGCACGAGACCGCCCGGCTGGCCGCGCCGCTGCTCGAGATATGCCGCGCGCGCGACGTCGCCTTCATCGTCAACGACAGCATTGCGCTCGCCAAGCGTCTCAGCGCCGACGGGGTCCACCTCGGCCAGCAGGACGGCACCGTGGGCGAGGCGCGCGACGCCCTCGGGCGGGAAGCGCAAATCGGCGTGACCTGCCACGCCAGCCGCCACCTGGCGATGGAGGCTGGCGAGGCGGGGGCCGACTACGTCGCGTTCGGTTCGTTTTTCCCCAGCGAAACCAAGGCGAGCGAACATCGGCCCGAGCCGGAGCTGCTGACCTGGTGGCAGAGCCTAATGGAGATACCCTGCGTGGCGATCGGCGGGATCACGCCCGACAATTGCCGGCCGCTGGTCGAAGCCGGGGCCGACTTCCTCGCGGTGAGCGGGGCGGTGTGGCACGGCGACGAGGCCGAGGCCGTGCGCGCTTTCACCAAGCTCCTGAAATAGGGAGCCAATCGCAGTCCCGGTGGTTTGTCTCCTCGAAAACGGAGACATGATGCCGAAACACGTTCGCAGAGCCGCCTTGCTGGCGGCTGCCATTGCCTGCCTATCGCTCGCCGCCTGCGGGCTCAACGGGACCGACCGGCGCGAAGATGGCGAGACCGCGGAAGCCGCCGCGGCGCCTCCGGCGGAGGCGCCGATCGGCGACACCTTCGAAGCGGTCGCGATTGCCGATCCAGAGCCGCGGCCGACGATGCAGCTGCAGGTGGTCCTCGACCGGCTAGGTTTCGGCCCCGGCGTCATCGACGGCCGCGAGGGTCTGTCGACGGTCAACGCTCTCAAGGGCTTCCAGGAGGCCAACGACCTCGAGGTCACCGGCGAGCTCGACCCGATGACGCGCGCTGCGCTGGCGCAGTGGGAGGACGTTGCGGCAACCCGCGTGGTGCGCATTCCGGCGAGCTGGGGGCGCGAGACCTATCGCGAAGTGCCCGAAGAGCCTGAAGACCAGGCGCGCATGGCGCGTCTCGGTTACGCCAGCGTTGACGAGCGGCTGGCCGAGCGATTCCACACCACCGTCGATGTCCTGCGTGCGCTCAACCCTGGCGGACGGCCGGCAGGGTTGAGCGAAGAACCGGGCGGCCAGCCCAGCGGTTCCGCACCGACGCCGACGACCTCCTCGCCGGCGCAAGGCGCCGGGCCGGTCTTCCGCGCCGGGCAACTTGTTCGCGTCCCCAATGCTGGGGTCGAGGGCCTCCGCTCGGAAGATGCGGACGATCGCGAATGGCTGCTCACGCTGGCTTCGCTCGGCGTGGCCGCCGACCAGCCGCGGGCCGCGCGGATCGTGGTCGACAAGTCCGACGGCTGGCTCAAGGCCTACGACGAGGCGGGCAAGCTGCTGGCGCTGTTCACCGTGACGACGGGCTCGAGCCATGATCCGCTGCCGCTCGGCGAGTGGGGCGTGAACGGCGTCGCCCGCAACCCCCCATTCACCTACGATCCGGAACTGTTCTGGGACGTGCCGGACCACGAGGACAAGCAGCAGCTTCCGCCTGGCCCGAACGGCCCGGTGGGCGTGGTGTGGATCGACCTTACGCGCGAGCATTACGGCATCCACGGCACGCCGGAGCCCGAGACGATCGGACGGACGCAGAGCCACGGCTGCGTGCGGCTGACGAACTGGGACGCGGCGCGGCTGGCCGGGATGGTCTCCGGCTCGACGCGCGTGATCTTCCAGGCATGACCGCGCTGCGCTTCGTCGAACGGGTCCAGACGATCGCCGCGACTGCTGTGCTGACCTCGGCGGTCTGGATCGTGGTCGGAAGCGTCTATTTCGTTCGCGAGGGCCGGGATCCCGGCGCCCCGGCTCCTTCCACCGAACGCGCCGCAGCGGCACGCGGCAACCCGCAACCGGAGGCGCAACTGCTGATCCCCGTGCGCGGCGTGTCGCCGCGCGAACTGACCGACACGTTCGCCGATGATCGCGGCGGCCGGCGCCACGAGGCGGTCGACATCATGGCCCCCGCCGGCACGCCGGTCGTCGCAGCCGCGCCGGGCACCGTCGAGAAACTGTTCCGTTCGGCCGCCGGCGGCAACACCATTTACGTTCGCTCGCCCGATCGCAGGACGGTTTACTACTATGCGCACCTGCAACGCTATGCGGCGGGCCTGACCGAGGGGCAGGCGGTCGAACGCGGCGACGAACTCGGCATCGTCGGATCGTCAGGCAACGCCCATCCGGGCGCGCCGCACCTGCACTTTGCCGTCTGGCGGAGCAACCCGACAGCGGGGTGGTGGGAAACCGGCAAGGCCGTCGATCCCTATCCGCTGCTGACCCCCTGATGCGTGTCGCGCCTCTGCGGCAAGGCGTGCGAAATTGAGGCTAAACACCAGTTGTGCAGCGGGTTATGATGTGAGACAGACACAACTCGACTCAAATCCTGGGGGCAAGACCATGATGATCAAGAAGACACTGTCGGCACTCGTAGCCGCATCGCTCGTCGGCACCCCGGTCCTCGCGCAGGCCGCGGCCGTCCAGGCGTCTCGCGCCGCCAGCCCGGTGGAGGATGCCGAGAACCTTCAGGGCGGTTGGTTCATTCCGTTGCTGGCCGTCCTGGCGGTCATCGCCGGGATCGTGTTCCTGGTCGATGATGGCAACGACCTGCCGACCAGCCCCTGATCACTTGTAGGTACCTGCAGCGAATGCGGCCGGGCGCTCAAACGCCCGGCCGTTTTCATTTCGGTGCTGTCCGAACGTCAGCCCTGGCGAATGCAGCGCAGTCGACCGGGGCGGCCGCCTTCGATCAGGCGCAGGAAACCGTTCGAGATCACCGCATAGCTTTCACCCTGCCGCGGCCCGCTGGTCAGCGTCAGGGTGTTGCCGCGGCGCAGGTAAGATCCATTGCCTTGCGGGGACGAATAGCGCGACGCGCTCTCGATCGTGAAGTTGCGCTCGGGCTGGGGGATTCCCGCCTGGCCTGCAGCGTCACCGGGTAACTCGCAGACGAACGTGCCGCGCGGCACGGTGCCGATTGCACCTTGGGCAAGCGCTGGCGTGGCGAGCGCCGCTGCCAGCGCGAGCGATAGTGGGAGCCCCTTCATCGGGGCGCCCTTAGCGCAGCGCGGCTTGCATTGCCATGAACGCGCCAAGCGGCTAGGGGCGCGCGTTTCCTGCAGCGCACCGAAGGCAAATCGGCCATGAAGATCAGCGGCGTCGACATCCGTCCTGGCAATATTCTCGAGTACGAAGGCGGCATCTGGAAGGTCGCCAAGATCCAGCACACCCAGCCGGGCAAGGGCGGGGCCTACATGCAGGTCGAGATGAAGAACCTGCAGGATGGCCGCAAGACCAACGTCCGTTTCCGCAGCGCCGACACGGTCGAGCGCGTTCGTCTCGACACCAAGGATTTTCAATATCTTTACGCCGACGGCGACATGCTCGTGTTCATGGATCAGGACACCTACGAGCAGATCCAGCTGCCCGCCGACCTTATCGGCGAGGCGGCCGCGTTCCTCGACGACGGCATGGAAGTCCTGCTGGAAATGTGGGAAGACAAGCCGATCAGTGTGCAGCTGCCCGAGCAGGTCGAGGCGACGATCGTCGAGGCCGACGCCGTGGTGAAGGGGCAGACGGCCTCGTCGAGCTACAAGCCGGCGGTGCTCGAGAACGGCGTGCGCGTGATGGTCCCGCCGCATATCGAGAGCGGGACGCGGATCGTTGTCGATGTCTATGAACGGACGTACGTTGGTAAGGCTGGATAACTAGGGCTGGAAGACATGAGCCGGATCACCGACCCTCGCTTCGACGGCATCGATTTTGAAAGCAGCTTTCTCACCGGCGTGATCTACGACGACGAATCGCTGACGTTGGAGCTCGATTTCAATCTCAACGAGCGGCATCCGCAATACGCCGCGCCGCAGCCGGGCGAGGAAGGGTGCTTTCGTGGCGGCTACGTGCGCTTCGCCGAGATCGACGACCTGCAGATCGACAAGGCCAAGCCGGCCGCTGGCCAGGACGAAGACTACAGCGTCATCTATTCCGTTGCCGGCGACGGGCAGAAGTTCGAGTTTTCGTGCGGCTGGGGCGAGATCAAGGTCGCTGCCGGCTCGGTGCGCGTCGCGCTCGACTGACTGACTGGAAAGATACCTTGGCCGCAGTTTCCGGATTGATCCGCGTGATGGAGCGCGCCGCCCGCAAGGCCGGCGGCCGGCTGCGGCGGGACTTCGGCGAAGTCGCCCATCTCCAGGTCAGCCGCAAGGGACCGTCCGACTTCGTCTCCAAGGCCGACAGGGCGGCCGAGCGGACGCTGTGGGACGAGTTGCGCGCGGCCCGCCCCGACTGGGGTTTCGAACTCGAGGAGGGCGGCACGATCGAGGGCGATCCGACGAAGCCGCGCTGGATCGTCGACCCGCTGGATGGAACGAGCAACTTCCTGCACGGCATTCCGCACTTCGCCATCTCGATCGCCGTCCAAGAGCCCAAGGCGGACGGCAGCGGCTGGGGCGAGGTGACCGCCGCGCTGGTCTACCAACCGATCACTGACGAGAGTTTCTGGGCCGAAAAGAGCCGCGGCGCGTGGTTGCAGGACGCCCGGCTGCGTGTGTCGGCGCGGCGCCAGCTCGGCGAAGCGCTGATCGCCACCGGCATTCCCTATCGTGCGCACGGCGACTTTGCCGAGTGGACGCGAATCTTTTCCGCGGTCGGCCCACAGGTCGCCGGCATTCGCCGGTTCGGTTCGGCGGCGCTCGATCTCGCGTGGGTCGCCGCAGGCCGCTACGACGGGTTCTGGGAAAGCAACCTACAGGCGTGGGATACCGCGGCCGGCTGCCTGCTGGTGCGCGAGGCGGGCGGCTTCGTGACGGACTATCGCGGCCGCTCGCTGCCGATCTGCGCAGAGCAGGTCATCGCCGGCAACGACCAGCTGCACTCGCGGTTGCACAAGCTCGTGGCCGGCGCGCTGAAAGACTAGCCCGCCGCTCCGCTTGACCCTCGGCAGCGCTCGCCGCTAAGCGGGCCCCGGCTGCGGGGCCCCTGTGGCGGAATGGTAGACGCGATCGACTCAAAATCGATTGCCGCAAGGCGTGCCCGTTCGAGTCGGGCCAGGGGCACCACTTCCGGCCATGCCTGGGCCGCCGTGGCGCGATCGCCGGTGTGTGTGTGCCGCGGCCTTTGCGGCCGGGTCTCAACCTTTCCGGCCGATGCAAGCTACTGCATTGTTACCAGGCCATAAATCGGCTCCCGAAGTGTCTGCCTCGACCCGCTCCGGAACTCCGGCGCAACGTCGGCCGTTGGGCGGCAACAACAATGGAGAGGTCGTATGGCCGAAGAGCGCATCACCCAGGTCGAAACGCCCACGGGCAGTCACACCCACACGACGGTTGTCAGCGACCGGCCACGGTCGGGCGGCGGCGCGATGTGGCTGGTCGCGCTGCTCCTGCTCGTCGTCGTCGCCTTCGCGGTGTTCTACTTCTCGGGCATGAGTGGGGCGGAAGTCGCCAAGGACAACGCCGTCGCCGAAGCGGCCGATGACGTCGGCAACGCGGCACAGCAGGTCGGCGACGCAGCGCAGGATGCAGCCGATGCTGTAACTAACTGATCGGGCGCGAATTTCGCCACCAAGTGTAAAATTTACCGACATTTCATCTCTCATCGCTAACCGGACGTGGTCCGCCGATCGCGGCGGGCGCGGCCGGTTGGAGCGATGGTTCGTCTCTTCAAGCACTATGTCCCGCATGCGGTGCTGTGGCTCGGTCTGATCGACTGCGCGCTGCTGCTCCTGGCCGCCAACACGGCCTGGGTGCTGCGCGCGGCCCAGATCGGCATGGAGCCGGAATCGCTCGCGAGCCGGATAGGCGTGCTGGGCGGTTTCGCAGCGGTCGTGCTGTCGGCGATGATCGCGGTCGGCGTTTACGGCAGCGACGCGGTACGGTCGTTGCGCTTTGCCGGCGCGCGGCTGCTGGTCGCCCTCAGCCTGGCGATCATCGCCCTGGCGTTCGTCGATTTCGTCCTGCCCGGCAGCACGTTCTGGCGCTCGACGCTGCTCTACGCGACCGGGCTGTCATTGCTGCTGCTGATGGCGAACCGGCTGGTTGTCGGCGCAATGCTCGGGGCGCAGGCATTCCGGCGACGGATACTCGTGCTCGGTGCGGGGGGACGTGCGGCGCGGCTCAGGGATCTCAGCGATCGTCCCGAGAGCGGCTTCACGATCCTGGGTTACGTCGGGATGGGCGAGAGCCCCGTGTCCATCGATCGGGCCATCGAGCGCGAGGCGATCGACGATCTCGCCCGTTTCGTTGCCGAGCTCGGGGCGAGCGAGGTGGTGCTCGCGCTCGAAGAGCGGCGGAACGCGCTGCCGCTGAAGGACCTTCTGCGGATCAAGACCGCCGGGGTCTACGTCAATGACTTCTCGAGCTTCATGGAGCGCGAGACCGGCCGCGTCGACCTCGACACGCTCAATCCCAGCTGGCTGATCTTTTCCGACGGGTTTTCGGGCGGACGTGCGTTGTCGAGCGCGGCCAAGCGCTTGTTCGACATTCTTGCCAGCGGAGTCGTGCTGGCGCTGACCCTCCCGCTGATCATGCTTTTCGCGCTGCTGGTGAAGCTCGACAGCCGGGGGCCGGCGTTCTTCCGCCAGGAGCGCGTCGGGCTTTATGGCCAGCCGTTCACACTGCTGAAGCTGCGCTCGATGCGCGCCGACGCCGAAGCCGCGGGCGAAAAGTGGGCCGAGCGGGATGACCCGAGAATCACGCGCATCGGCCGCTTCATCCGCAAGTTTCGCATCGACGAGCTGCCCCAGGTCTGGACCGTGCTGACCGGCCAGATGAGCTTCGTCGGGCCGCGGCCCGAGGTGCGCAAGTTCGTCGACGATCTCGAGGACAAGCTGCCGTTCTATGCCGAACGGCACATGGTCAAGCCGGGCATCACCGGCTGGGCGCAGATCAACTACCCCTATGGCGCCTCGATCGAGGATTCGCGTCGCAAGCTCGAGTACGACCTGTACTACGCCAAAAACTACACGCCGTTTCTCGATCTGCTGATCCTGCTGCAGACACTGAGGGTGATCCTCTGGCCGGAGGGCGCGCGATGACCGGCGTCGTGCTGCCCCTGGCGGTGGGCCTGATCTACCTGCTGTGCGCGGTCTCGTCGCTGGCGCTCGGGGGCTGGCTGCTGGCCCGCCGCCGCGATCGCGGGCCGACGGCCGTCGCCAAGGCCGGGGCGCTCGCTCTCACTGCCTGCTGGGCGCTCGCGTCAGCCGGCCTCGGGCCGGCGGACCCGGCCGCAGCGGCGCTGCTCAGCCTCGGGTATCTCGCCTGGCTGTGGGCGCTCTATCGCCTGTTCGGCCACGACGAGCGCGACAAGAGCGTCGGGCCGATCCGCCCGGTCGTGCTGGCGCTCGCTTTCGTCGAGCTGATGCAACTGGCGCTGCTCGCCGGGCAGCAGCACTACCTCGATGCGCCCGGGCCGCTGCAGGCGATCACCGGGTTCGCGATCACCTTCCGCCTGCTGTTCTGCATCGGCGCGCTGGTCCTGGTGCACAACCTCTACGCCGGCGCCTCGGCCCAGGCGCGTGAGGCGATGCGCTGGCCGGCCGCAGCCCTGGCGTTGATCTGGCTCTACGAGCTCAATCTGTCGACCGTCGCCTACCTCGGCCAGAGCCTGCCCGTCGACCTCGTCACGCTGCGGGCGGTGGCGATGCTGGCGGCGGTTGCGCTGCTCGCCATCGGCTCGCTTCGCCACGACGGCAACCTCCGCTTCGGGCCCTCGCGGACGTTTGCGTTCCGCTCGTTCTCGCTGCTCCTCATCGGCGCCTATCTCGCGGTCATGGTGCTGGTCGCCCAGGGCCTCGCCTATGCCGGCGGCGAAGCGGCGCGGCTGGTCCAGGCCGGTTTCGTGGCGCTCGCCGGGGCCGTCGCCCTCACCGTGCTGCCGTCGCGCCGGCTGCGCGGCTGGTTGCGGGTGACGCTGTCGAAGCACTTGTTCCAGCACCGCTACGACTATCGCGCCGAGTGGCTCCGCTTCACCGACACCATGGGCCGCGCCGGACCGACGACAGCCCCCCTGCGCGAACGCATCGTCCAGGCGGTGGCAGACATCACCGACAGCCCCGGCGGCGTCCTGCTGGCGCCGCGCGAGGAAGGCGGGATGGGGCTCGAAGCCCGCTGGCAATGGCCCGAGATCGAAATCCCCGCCGAAGCGCTGGCTGCGCCGGCGGTGCGCTTCTTCGAGGAAAGCCAGTTCATCGTCGACCTCGACGATCTGCGGGCCGGTCTGGTCGAGGGAATTCCGCAGGCCGCCTATCCCCCCTGGCTGACGGACGAGGCGACCGCCTGGGCCATGGTGCCGCTGCTGCATTTCGAGCGCCTCGTCGGCGTGGTCCTGCTGTCGCGACCGCCGGTCGCGCGCCGGCTCGACTGGGAAGATTTCGACCTGCTGCGCGTCGTCGGGCGGCAATTGGCCAGCTACCTGGCCGAGCAGGGCAGCCAGGACGCCCTCGGCGAGGCGCTGCGGTTCGATGAGTTCAATCGCCGCATCGCCTTCGTGATGCACGACATCAAGAATCTCGCCAGTCAGCTCGCCCTGCTCGCCCGCAACGCGGAGAAGCACGCGGACAAGCCCGAGTTCCGCGCCGACATGCTGCTGACGCTGCGCAACAGCGCCGAGAAGCTGCAGGCGTTGCTCGCCCGGCTCGGGCGCTACGGCCCGCACGGGGCGGAGGCCCTGCAGCCGGTCGCGTTCGCCGACCTGACGGCGAAACTCGCCGAACGCTATTCGGGACAGCACGAGATCATCGTCGTCCACCAGACTCCGTGCGAGGTCCTGGCCGACCCCGAGGCGCTCGAGCAGGCTCTCGTCCACCTGGTGCAGAACGCGATCGAGGCGAGCAGCAACGGCATGCCGGTGTTCCTCGACCTGCGGATCGAGGACGCCCACGCGATCCTCGAGATCGTCGACTCGGGCGTCGGCATGAGCCCCGAGTTCATCCGCACCCGGCTGTTCAAGCCGTTCCACTCGTCCAAGCCCGGTGGGTTCGGCATCGGCGCGTTCGAGGCGCGCGAGCTGATCCGCGCGATGGGCGGCCGGCTCGAAGTCGAGTCGCGCGAAGACCTGGGCACCCGCTTCCGCGTCCTGCTGCCGCTCGCCGGAACGGCCGGACTGATCCGTTCGATCCAATCAAACAAGACCGAGGTGGCATAATGGCCGAGCCGAAATCCAAGCTGTTGCCCAAGTTGCTCATCGTCGAGGACGACGAGGGGCTTCAGGCGCAGCTCAAGTGGGCCTACGACGACTTCGAAGTGATCCTTGCCGGCGACCGGGCGAGCGCGATCGCCGCGCTGCGCGCCGAAGAGCCGGAAGTGGTCACGCTCGATCTCGGGCTGCCGCCCGATCCCGACGGGATCAGCGAGGGACTGGCCGTGCTCGACGAGATCGTGGCGCTGAAGCCCGATACTAAGGTCATCGTCGCCTCGGGTCACGGCGCGCGGGAGAGCGCGCTCACCGCGATCGAGCGCGGCGCCTACGATTTCTACCAGAAGCCGGTCGACATCGAGCAGCTCGGACTGATCGTGCGCCGCGCGCTCAACCTGCACCGGATCGAGGCCGAGAACCGCGCGCTGGCCGAGCGCGCCGGCGAAGGCAATCGCGTGCTCGGGGGGCTGATCACCGCGGCGCCCGAGATGGTGCGGGTCGCACGGACGATCGAGCGGGTGGCGAACACCAACGTCTCGGTCATGCTGCTCGGCGCGAGCGGAACCGGCAAGGAGCTGCTCGCGCGCGGTCTGCACGAGGCGAGCGGCCGCGAAGGCGGCAGTTTCGTCGCGATCAACTGCGCCGCGATCCCGGAGAACCTGCTCGAGAGCGAGCTGTTCGGGCACGAGAAGGGCGCCTTCACCGGTGCGGTCAAGACGACCGAGGGCAAGATCGAGCTCGCCGACGGGGGCACGCTGTTCCTCGACGAGGTCGGCGACATCCCGCTGCCGCTGCAGGTCAAGCTGCTGCGCTTCCTGCAGGAGCGGCAGATCGAGCGCATCGGCGGGCGCAAGGCGATCGACGTCGACACGCGCATCGTCTGCGCGACACACCAGGATCTCGAGGCGATGATCGCCGACGGACGGTTCCGCGAAGACCTGTTCTATCGCCTGGCGGAAGTGGTCGTGAAGATCCCGTCGCTGGCCGAGCGGCCGGGCGACGCGGTGCTGCTCGCCAAAGCGTTTCTCAAGCGCTTCGCCCGCGAGATGAATCCGCAGGTCACCGGCTTCGCGCCCGACGCCCTCGCGGCGATCGACGCGTGGAGCTGGCCGGGCAACGTTCGCGAGCTCGAGAACCGGGTCAAGCGGGCGGCGATCATGGCCGAAGGCAAGCTGGTCACCGCCGGCGATCTCGACCTGCAGCGCGATGCCGACGACGATCCCGACGTGCTCAACCTGAAGACCGCGCGCGAGCGCGCTGACCGCAAGGTGATCCGCCACGCGCTGGCCCGCAGCGAGGGCAACATCTCGAACACCGCGCGGCTGCTCGGGATCAGCCGGCCGACTTTGTACGACCTGCTCAAGCAGTATGACCTGCAGGCCTGACGGGCGCCTGCTGCTCGCCGCGCTCGCGGCCCTGACGCTGGTCCCGCCGCTGGCCGCGGCGCCCGGCAGCGACC
>JAEZES010000134.1 GCA_023432995.1 Pseudomonadota bacterium | reverse complement strand
CCCCCGCGACCGCCTGATCCTTGCGCTGACCCGGCTGTCGGGCGGGCGCGGGCGGCGCCGAGTGTGTGGCCACTTAGGCTGGCGGCGTTCGTCCGACCTTGCGGGCGCCATGGCGGTGCGCGGCGGGATAGACGAATCTCCCCCGCGTAAGCGGCCCGCGGCATGGAGACACTGCTGGCAGTTGGGAGGTGGAGGCCCGAGCCGGAATCGAACCGGCGTAAACGGATTTGCAGTCCGGTGCGTAACCACTCCGCCATCGGGCCGGAAGGCGCGCCACTAGCGAAAGGCCGGGGTGGGCGCAACCTAATCTCTCGAGCCCTTGCTTGCCGGGCTCCGGCATTACGATTAGCGAGCTATCGAAGTCTGAGAGGGCGCGATGGCCGACGAAGTCAAGATGCAGCGGATCGCCGGGCACAGCGAGGAGCGCTTCCTCGGCTCGGACGTGTTCGAGAGTTCGGGCCGCAACCTGCCGCCGCCGAAGCGCGGCGGGACGGTCCGCGAGGAGGCGCGCGAGATCGACGTCTACCATCGCTGCGACGTCGTCGTGGTCGGCGGCGGGCCGGCGGGCTGCGCGGCGGCCTGGGCGGCGGCGCAAGCCGGCGCGGACGTGACGCTGGTCGAGCGCTACAACTGCCTCGGCGGCCTCTCCACCGGCGGCCTGGTCATGTGGATCGACCGCATGACCGATTGGCAGGGCCGCCACGTGATCCAGGGCTTTGCCCGTCATTTTATCGAGCGCATGCCTGCCGAGGCCGTCGCCGGGCCGCCGATGACGGACTGGGGCTCGAAGGATCCGGACAAGGTCCTCTACTGGCAGAATCGCACGACCGCGTTCCACGGCATCGTCCAGTGGGCGCCGACGCTCGATCCTGAGCGGATGAAGCTCAACAACCAGGAGATGCTGCTGCAGGCCGGCGTGCGGCTGGTGTTCCATGCCTGGGCTGCGCGGCCGATCGTCGAGGACGGCACCGCCCGGGGCGTGATCTTCGAGAGCAAGGCCGGCCGCCAGGCGATCCTCGCCAAGGTCGTGGTCGACACCACCGGCGACGGCGACATGTTCGCCCGTGCGGGCGCCGAGTTCGACACCGACATCGAGGAAGGCGACGTCCACCACTCGATGAACACCGCGTGGATCGTCGGCGGGGTCGACATGGACCGGTGGATCGACTGGAAGATTCACCACCCCGACGAGTTGCGCCAGCTGATGGAGCGCGGCCGGCACGAGCTCGGCTTCTTCCAGACGCCATACGTGGCCTGGCGGCCCGATGTGGCGATGTGGCTCGGTCCGCGCCAGTCGGGGCTCTCGGCGCTCGACGTCGATGACATGACCGAAGTCGAGATCCGCAGCCACCGGCTGATGGAAGGCCACACGCAGTTCTTCCGCAAGCACGCGCCGGGCTTCGAGCGGGCGTACTCGCTCAACAGCGCGGCGCAGCTCGGCGTGCGCCACACGCGCCGGCTCGGCGGCCTGGCGCGGATCGAGCGCAAGGACTGGGGCGACGGCACGCCGGCCGCCGACGAGGTCGGCATCAGTCCCTCGATCAGCCCGAAGTTTCCGGTCGTCTCGGTGCCCTACGGCTGCCTCGTCCCGCGCGGTCTCGACGGGCTCCTCGCGGCGGGCCGGCACATCAGCTGCGACGCCAACAGCCACGGCTTCATGCGCGAGATCCCGCAGTGCTGGCTGACCGGCCATGCCGCCGGCATCGGCGCCGCGGTCGCCGCCAGCCGCGGCTTGCAGCCGCGCGAAATCGACGTCGCCGAAGTGCGCGCGGTCCTCCGTCGCCAGGGGGCGCACTTGTCGGATGACGAGGCGGTCGCGCGGGCCTCGCGCGCGGAGGCCGCGGAATAGTCGAGCTTCGCTGAACGGTTCGCGCGCCAGGCCGCACTCACCAAGGTCTGGCGATGCTGATACGAGCCTCATGATGGATGCGCCGCCTGGCCGGCGGGAAACGACGGCAACTGCCGCGCGCGCCGACGGGCGCGTGAAGATCGTGCTGTACAACCCACGCGCGGTATTCTTCCAGATGCCCCTGGCGTTGCTGGCGATCGGCTCGCAGCTCGATCCCGACGAGTTCGAGGTCGTGACGATCGACGGGCGGCTCGAGGCCGATCCCACGGCGGCCGTGCTGGCGCAGCTCGACGGGGCGCTGTGCCTCGGCATGACGGTGCTCACCGGCGCGCCGATGCTCGACGCGATCACGGTTTCACGCGCCGCCAAGCGGCAATGCCCGGGGCTGCCGGTCGTGTGGGGCGGGTGGCATCCGTCGATGTTCGCGCGCGAATGCCTTGCCGAGCCGTCGGTCGACGTCACCGTGCAGGGGCAGGGCGAAAAGACGTTCCTGGAGATCGTCGCCCGGCTGCGCGGCGGCCGCTCGCTCGAGGACTGCGCGGGCTGCGCGTTCAGGCGGGGGGATGGCACGGTCCATGTCAATCCGCCGCGTCCGATGCGCCCGCTCGAGAGCTTCCGCGAGCACGACTACGGCTTGATCCCGGTCGAACGGTATTTCGAGCTCAAAGGTAAGCGGCAGCTCGATTTCATCTCGTCGCAGGGCTGCAACTTCCGCTGCGCGTTCTGCTCGGATCCATTTGTCTACGGGCGCAAGTGGATCGGGCTCGACCCGGTCGAAATGGCGTCGCGGCTGGGCGCGCTGTGGGACCGCTACCGGTTCGACGACGTCAACTTCCAGGACGAGACCTTCTTCACCAAGCGCGACCGGGTGCAGCGGTTTGCCGAGCAGCTGCTGGCCAGCGGCATCGGCATCACCTGGGCCGCTACGATGCGCGCCGACCAGGGGGTGCGCCTGCCCGACGAAGTCTGGGCGCTGTGCAAGCGGTCGGGCCTGCGGCGCTTGCTCGTGGGTGTCGAATCGGGCTCGGATGAAATGCTCAGGCGGATCCGCAAGGACGTCACGCTCGACCAGGTGTTCCACACCGCCGCGAAGATGCGCGAGCACGGCATCGGCGGGCATTTCCCCTTCATCGTCGGCTTTCCCGACGAGAGCGACGAGAGCATCGAGGCGACGCTGGCCTGTGCGCGCCGGCTGCGCGCGATGAGCCCCGAGTTCCTGACGCCGATCTTCTATTTCAAGCCCTATCCCGGGAGCGCCATCGTCGCCGACGCCGTCGCCCGCGGCTACCGCCTGCCCGAGACGCTCGAGGAATGGTCGCGGTTCGACTTCGTGCAGGGCGAGCCCGGCCCGTGGGTCTCGCCGGAGAAGTTCCGCCTGATCGAGCGGTTCAAGTTCTTCCACGAGCTGGCCTCGAAGCGGGTCTCGGCGATCGGCCGGCCGCTCCAGCAGCTCGCCCGCTATCGCTGCAACCGCAACGATTACCGCTGGCCGGTCGAAATGCTGCTGGCGCGATCCTGGCACGCCGAGCCGCGGCTGTCCTAGCCGCGCGCTGGAGGCCACCTCGAGGGCGGCAGCAGCACCCCGCCGGTGCTCATCGGCTGCACGTCCTGCCGGAAGCTGGCGAGGTAACCGCTCGCCTCGTTGACGTAGCCCGGACCTTCGCGCGCCGCGAGCTCGGCCGCGGCGACGTCGAGGTCTATCGAGCGGCTGGCCACGCTGATGCGGATCATGTCGCCGTCGCGCACCTTGCCGATCGGGCCGCCGGTGGCCGCCTCCGGGGCGACTTCGGCCACCGTCAGGCCCTTGAGGCACAGGCCCGAGAGCTGGCCGTCGGTGACGAAGGCGGTGCTCTTGGCGAGGCCTGCGGCGTCGAGCGCGAACAGGATCGCGCTGGCGCTCCCGCCCATCGCCGGGCCCCCCTTGAGGCCCTGGTTGCGGGCGACGACCACCTCGCCTGGCCGGATCGAGCCGTCCTCGATCGCCTGCAGGCACTCGGCCGTGTCCTCGAACACGCGCGCGGGGCCGGCGAATTCCTCCGGCCGCGAGCCGTCACGGATGCCGAGGCGGACAACCGCGCTCTCGGCGAAAGTCCCGCGCAGGATCGCGATCGCCGGACCCTCGCCGACCGGCTCGTCGATCGGATGGATCACCTCCGGTCCCGGGATCACGTAACCCTCGAGGCTCTCGCGCAAGGTCTTGCCGGTGCAAGTGAGGACCGAGGTGTCGATCCGGCCCTCAAGCCGCTTGAGCACGGCGCGGGCGCCGCCGGCGTCTTCGAACTGTTCGATCCGGACCTCGCCCGTCGGGCGTACGGCGGACAGCACCGGGACGTCGCTCATCTCGTCCCACAGCCTGAAGATGTCGATCTCGGTCTCCGCCTCGACCGCCACCGCCTGCAGATGCTTGATCGCGTTGATCGAGCCCGAGACCGCGAGCACCGTCGCGATCGCGTTGCGGAACGCGCCTTCGGTCAGGATCTCGCGCGGCTTGAGGTCCTCGCGGACCATGTCGACGATCCGGCGCGCCGCTTCGCGCGCGTTGGCCTGCATCTTGGGCGAGTTCGCCCGCACCGGTGCATGGCCGGGGAGGGCCATGCCGAGCGCCTCGACCACCGAGTGCATCGTGTTGGCGGTGGCCATGCCCGCGCAGACGCCCGGGCCCATGATGGCGTTCTCGGCCATCTCGGCGATCGGGAACTTCGGCGTGGCGCCGAAGCGTTCGCCGACCGAACCCGACCACAGGTCTTCGACGTCCACCGGCTGGCCGGCGATCTCGCCTGCGGGCTGGTAGCCGCCGATCACTAGGATCGTCGGGATGTTGAGCCGCGCCGCGGCCATCAGGTGGCCGGGCGGGGTCTTGTCGCAGCTCGTCAGGCAGATCATCCCATCGAGCAGCGCCGCCTCGACCTGGACCTCGATGTCGTTGGCGATGATGTCGCGCCCGGCGAGGATGTACGAGCCCTTCCTGGCCGCGCCGGTGATGAAATCCGACGGTGCCGCGGTGCGCACCTCGAACGGCACGCCGCCCGCCGCGCGGATCTCGTCCTTGACCATCTGCGCGATCGAATCGAGGTGCGCGTAGCAGATCGCCAGCTCGCTCGAGCTGTTGATCACCGCGATCTTGGGCTTCTCCATGTCCTCCTGCGACAGGCCGAGCGCGCGCCAGTTGGCGCGCCGGCTCGGGGTGTTGGCGGAGAGCGAACGCAGCGGCACGGGACTAGGCCGAGGCGCCGGCGGGCAACGGCGCGACGGTGGCCGCCACCGCCTCGGCGTCCCGTTCCGCGCGCAGCCGCCGCGCGAAATGGGCCAGGAAGGTGAGCCCGATCACCACGCCTGCCAGGCACAGGCCGGTGAAGACGTAGCCGTCGAGCACCTCGCGGCGGTTCGACAGGAACCATTGCGATGCCAGGAGCGGCGCGGCGACGGCGGCGAACTTGGCCATGAAGCTCGCCCACCCGCCGCCGGTCGCTCGGATGGCGCTCGGGTAATAGATGCTGGTCAGCGAGATCACCGCCGCGTGACCGGCACCGATCAGGATGCCGCCGACGAGGATGACCGGAATGAAGGTGTCGGCGGTGAACAGGTCGAGCCCGATGAACAGCGCGGCGGGCACGCCGAGTAGCGGCGCGACCGCGATCCACCCGGGCCCGCGGCGCTCGGTCGCCATCAGCAGCAGGACGCCCAGCACCGCCCCGGTGATGCCCGTGATCGAACCGATGTTGGCGGCTTCTTTGGCGCTGACATCCAGCCGGGTGAGGAACAGCACGCCGAAGCTCGACTTGAGGTAGATCGCGAACGACGAGCAGAAGTAGGTGAACCAGATGATCGGCGTGATCCATGCGAGCGTCCCGCGGAACAGCTCGCGCAGCGTCTTGAGGAACGAGTCGATCGATCGGGTGAGCCAGTTGCCGTAAGCGCTCGCGGTCGAGACGGTCCGCTCGTCGGACAGCGTGAAAGCCTGGTAGCGGCCGAAGTCCGTGCGTGGCGCGAAGCGCTGCAGCGCCGTCCGGATGGCGGGGGCCGGCTGATTCCTGGCGGTCATCCAGCGGGCCGATTCCGGCATCGTGAAGAACAGGATGATCGCGAGCAGGCCGGTCGCCGCGCCGCAGAAGTAGAACACCCCCTGCCACCCGTAATCGTCGACCAGGAAGTTGGTGACCTGCCCCGCGGTCGCGCCGCCGGCGCTGAAACCGAGCATGATGATGGTCACGGCGGTGGCCTTCTTGCCGGCGGGCATCGATTCGATGTTGATCGACCAGGCCGGGGCCAGCAGCCCGCCGATCGCCAGGCCGCCGAGCAGGCGCAGGATGATGAGCATCTCGGGCGTATTGGCGAAGCCGGTCACGAAAGTGAGGATCGCCGAAAGGACCGTGCACCAGATGATCACGACGCGCCGGCCGAGGAGGTCGGCGATGTAGGAGCCGATGAGCGAGCCCACCATCTGGCCCAAAAACGCCGCGGAGCTGACCAGCCCGAGCATGTCCTCGCTGAGGCTCATGTCCGCCTCGAGGTAGGGCAGCGTGAAGGCGATGAGAGAGAAGTCCAGCCCGTCGAAGAACGTCACCAGCGAGCAGATCACCAGCAGCTGGAAGTGGAACCGGGTGAACGGCAGCTCGCCGAGGAACTTCGCGACGTCGAGTGTCGAACCCGGGCTCGCGCCCGCCGGATGGGCCTCGGTCATCAGTGCTCCTCTCGTCGCCGCCGGCTCTGCGGCCGGTCGGTGCGACCTAGCGATTTCGGACAAAGGCCTAACAGGAAATGGCCGGGGCACAAGGCGGCGGGGCCGGGCCGTCGCAAGCGCGTCCCGGACAGGCGATCCTGTAGCCGCCGGTCGGGTCGGTCTCGACCAGGCCGGCCAGTCCGGCGGCGGCCAGCTTGCTGCGGAGGCGCGACACGTGGACTTCGACGCTGTTGGTCCCGGGCTCGAACTCGAGCCGCCAGACGTCGCGCAGCAGAGTCGCCCGCATGACCGGTTCGCCGGGTCGTTCGGCCAGCCGCCAGAGCAAGGTGAACTCGCGCGGATGCAGCGCCAGCCAGCGCTGGCCGGCGCGCGCATCGCGGTGGAGCAGGTCGAGCACCAGCCGCCCTAGCTCACGGTGCCGCGGCAGGCTGTCGCCGCGTTCGGCCACGCGGCGGGCCCTTCGCCCCAGCTCGTGCAGGCCGACGCTGGCGGGCACCGCATCGCCGCAGCCCGCCTCGAGCAGCCGCGCGCGCCGCCAGCCGCTGGCGACTCCAACGTAGAGGCACGACGCCGGATCGCCGGCGCGGGGTCCCCTGCCTCCGCGGCGGGCGTCGACCAGCCTCACGTCGGCTTCCGCGGAGTCCGACAGTGTCCAGCCGATCCGGCGCAAATCCCATTGCGGCGGCGGCTCGCGACGCTCGGCGATCCATGCGAACTCGGCCACGGCGCGTTCCCCACGACAGCCTCAGCCCTGCATCGCACGCCGCGCGCGCGGTTCAAGGGGCGGCGGGCCGTTTCAAGCGGAGATGCAACCGAAGCGGACCGGTCTCCCCGGCGCCGGCCGGTCAGGCGGCCGATGCGTTGACGCCCATGCTCTGCAGGTAGCGCTTTACGTTGCGAGCCGCCTGGCGCAGGCGCTGCTCGTTCTCGACCAGCGCGATACGCACGAAGCCCTCGCCGTCCTCGCCGTAGCCGACGCCAGGCGCGACGGCGACGTCGGCGTGGGTCAGCAGCTGCTTGGAGAACTCGAGGCTGCCCATGTGCGCCAGCGCCGGCGGCAGCGGCGCCCAGGCGAACATCGAGGCCTCGGGCGCCGGGATCGTCCATCCGGCGCGGCTGAACGCATCGACCAGCACGTCGCGCCGCTTGTGATAGAGCTCGCGATTCTTGTCGACGATGTCCTGCGGACCGTTGAGTGCGGCGCAGGCGGCGGCCTGAAGCGGAGTGAACGCGCCGTAGTCGATGTAGCTCTTCACCCGCGTCAGCGCCGCGATCAGCGTCTTGTTGCCGACCGCGAAGCCGATCCGCCAGCCGGCCATCGAGAAGGTCTTGCTGAGCGAGGTGAACTCGACCGCGACGTCCTTGGCCCCCTTGGCCTGGAGGATCGAGGGGGTCGGCTTGCCGTTGTAGTAGAGCTCCGAATAGGCGAGGTCCGACAGGACCCAGACCTGGTTCTCCTTCGCCCAGTCGACCAGCCGCTGGTAGAACGCGAGGTCGACCACCTCGGCGGTCGGGTTCGACGGGTAGTTGACCACCAGCACGGTCGGCCGCGGGCTGGTGAAGCGCATCGCCCGGTCGAGCGACTCCCAGTAGCGTTCGTCGGGCGTCGTCGGCACCGAGCGGATCGTCGCCCCGGCGATGATGAAGCCGAACGTGTGGATCGGGTAGCTCGGGTTCGGCGCGAGGATCGTGTCGCCCGGCGCGGTGATCGCGGTGGCGAGGGTGGCGAGCCCTTCCTTCGAGCCGAGCGTCACCACCACCTCGCTCTCGGGGTCCACCTCGACCCCCCAGCGCCGACCGTAGTAGTTCGCCTGGGCCTTGCGCAGCCCGGGAATGCCCTTCGACTGCGAGTAGCCGTGCGCGTCGGGCTTCTGCGCGACCTCGCACAGCTTGTCGATCACGTGCTGCGGCGGCGGCAGGTCCGGGTTGCCCATGCCGAGGTCGATGATGTCCCGACCGCTGGCGCGTGCTGCGGCCCGCATCGCGTTGACTTCGGCGATGACATAGGGCGGCAGGCGCTTGATGCGGTAGAATTCGGTATCCATGACCTCGTTGAATCCAAAGGGGTTGATCGAAAATGCCGCGATCTAGTGCGCGCGGCGCAACGATTGTGACGGAATCGGCGGGCCAGCGCAATTGCGCCGCTGCCGATTGCCGGCGATGCTCTCCCAAATGCAACATTCGGCCTTATGATGGCACCGATGGGTGATTCCCCTACCGACGCGGCCGACATCTTCACCGAGATGCTGCGCATCCAGGGCGAGGCGGCGCGGCAGCTGGTGCAGTCGTTCGTACCCGAGGTGGCCGAGGCGCTGCCGAGCGACGCCGAGATTACCGTGTGGGGCGAGTCGGCACTCAAGCTGCAGCAGATGTGGCTCGAGTTCTGCCAGCAGCAGGCGATCCCCGAGGCGCCGGTGCCGCTGCTGGCCGACCCGGCGCAGTGGATGGGGCTGATGCAGGCCTGGTACCGGCAGATGCCATTGGTCGACCCGGCGTTCCAGGCGCGGCTGGCCGAGGAGGGCATGGCCCTGTGGGAGGAGGTCCTCGCGCAGTACGGCCTGGGTCCGAAGGCGGCCGAGGACAAGAGCCCCGAAGTCGAGCTGCCGCGCCGCGACCGGCGCTTCGCCGACGACGCCTGGCGCGAGCAGCCGGTCTTCGCGCTGATTCACCAGACCTACCTGCTGTTCGCCGAGCGGATCCTCGAAAAGGTCGATAAGGTCGAGGGGCTCGACGAGGCCGAGCGCGAGCAGCTGCGCTTCGCCACCCGCAGCGTGCTCGACGCGATGAGCCCGGCCAACTTCCCGCTAATGAACCCGGTGGTGCTCGAACGCACGATCGAGACCCGCGGCGAGAACCTGGTCAAGGGCATGGAGCGGCTCGCCCGCGATCTCGAGAAAGGCCAGCTGACCCACACCGACTCCGCGGCCTTCCGCCTCGGCGAAACCATCGCCTGTACGCCGGGCAAGGTCGTGTACGAGACGCCGCTGTTCCAGCTGATCCAGTACACCCCGCAGACGGACGAAGTGCTTGCGGTGCCGCTGGTGATCTTCCCGCCGTGGATCAACCGCTTCTACATCCTCGACCTCAACCCGAAGAAGAGCTTTGTGCGCTGGTGCGTCGAGCACGGCGTGACCGTGTTCATGGTCTCGTGGCGCTCGGCCGACGCGAGCCTGGCTGAGGTCACCTGGGACGACTACGTGCGCGCGCAAATCGCGGCGATCGATGTCGTGCGCGAGCGGCTCGGCGCGCCTGCGGTGCACACCATCGGCTACTGCGTCGCGGGGACGACACTCGCGGCGACGCTCGCCGTTCTCGCGCGCCGCGGACAGGCGGACAAGGTCGCCAGCGCGACCTTCCTCACCGCGCAGGTCGATTTCGAGCGCGCCGGCGACCTCAAGGTGTTCGTCGACGACACCCAGCTCGAGCTGATCCGCCAGGCGAGCCGCGGCGGTTACCTCGACGGCCGCTACATGGCCGCGACCTTCAACCTGCTGCGCGGAACCGAGCTGATCTGGAACACGGTGATCAACCACTACCTGCTGGGCGAGGATTATCCGGCGTTCGACCTGCTGCACTGGAACGGCGACGTCACCAACCTGCCGGCGAAGTGGCACGAGGCCTACCTGCGCGACTGCTACCGCGACAACAAGCTCGTCGTGCCCGACTCGCTGACCGTCGACGGCACCCCGGTCGACCTGCGGCTGATCGAGACGCCGGCCTATGTCCAGGCCGGCCGCGAGGACCACATCGCCCCGGCCGAGAGCGTCCACCGCCTGCTGGGCGTGCTCGCCGGCCCGGTGCGCTTCGTCCTCGCGGGCAGCGGGCACATCGCCGGCGTGGTCAATCCCCCGGCGGCCAACAAGTACGGCTACTGGACGGGCGAGCCCGGAGAGAGCCTCGCGGCCTTCCTGCGCGGCGCGGAGGAGCACCAGGGGAGCTGGTGGCCCGACTGGCTGGCCTGGATCGAAGGCCGCGACGGCACGAAAGTGGCCGCCAAGGGCAAGCGGGTTCCGGGCGCCAGGGGCGACAAGGTCATAGAGGATGCGCCAGGGCGCTACGTGGCGATGAGGTAGGCCACGGGATCCGTCCCTTCGAGGGCGGAGCCGCCATTGTGCACCGCACAAAATCTGCTTGACATCGTTGCCGCGGTGACTATTTGTGCGCTGCAGCAAAGACGTTCGCACACGCGGGAATCGAAGCGAGGACCACTATGGCCAGCGAACCGGACAAGCCCACGGACAGCGCGGAGCGGGCCTACGCCGCCGCCGCTGCCGAAGCGAAGCCGGAGCCGATTGCGGCGCCAGCCAAGCGCGTACCGGTGAAAAGGAACCCGGTGCGCAGGCGGAAGGCGGCCAAGGCCAAGCCGGTACTCGCCAAGCCCGTGGTTGCAGCGCCGCAAGCGATTGCTCCCCCCAAGCCCACCCTTACCGAATTGAAGGAAAAGATCATGGCGACTGCCAAGACCCCCGATTTCACCAAGCCGGTCACCGAAGCGATCGGCGAGTTCCAGACCAAGGCCAAGGCTGCCTACGACAAGGGCACCGAGGCGCTGACCGAGGCGACCGAGTTCGCCAAGGGCAACGTCGAGGCGCTCGTCGAGAGCGGCAAGATTCTCGCCGCCGGCGCCCAGGACCTCGGCAAGACCTACGTCGAGGAGGCGAAGAGCGCCTACGAGACGCTCACCGCCGATCTCAAGGAAATGGCCGCGATCAAGAGCCCGACCGAGCTGTTCCAGCTGCAGGGCAAGATCATGCGCCGCAACTTCGATTCGCTGGTCGCGACCGGTTCGAAGAACACCGAGGCGGTGCTCAAGCTGGCCAACGACAGCTTCGCGCCGCTGTCCGGGCGCATGAGCCTGGCGGCCGACAAGCTCGCCAAGGTCGCCTGACGCACGACTATCGCTCCGCCGGCGCTCCTC